>JACMRG010000163.1 GCA_014376585.1 Opitutaceae bacterium
ATTGTTTTCGACGGCCCAGCGAAAACTTTCCACGGCGATGCAGGGCACGGCGGCGGCGATGCGCGAATCCACAGCGGCGGTCAGGTAGGTCTCGATACCGCCTTTGGAAATGCCGAAGAGGCCGATGCGTTTTGGGTCAACGTCGTCGCGGGTTTCGAGGTAGTCGACGAGGCGCATCACGTCCCAAACGGTGTCGTAGAAAAAAGGTTTTTCACGGCCGGTGCGGAAAGTGCGGAGGATGGCGTCGATGTAGTCGGCAGACCCTTTGCCGGATTTCGAGCGGGCGCCGTGGTAGCGTCCGTCGATGGCGACGGCGATGAAGCCGGCGTGGGCGAGCTCAGTGAGGAAAGGGAGTTCGCTTTCCTTCGTGCCGCCAGTGCCGTGGAGCACGATGATGACAGGGCGGCGGGGAGAGGCGACGGAGCCGTTGGATGAAGCAGGGCCGGAGGAGGAAGGTGACCGGGTGGCGTCAGTCGCTGCGGGGGAAAGCAGGCCGACGGCAGAGGGCGCGGCAGAAGATTTGAGGAGAATTGCGGGGACGCGGTTGGTGGCGTCGGCGGCGTAGGTGAAGGTTAGGCGAGTAAGGCCGTCGGGGCCGGGCGGGGCTTCTTCGATCTCGGGGGCAAGGGGCACGCGCGGGCGGTCGATCAGTTTGAGAAAGTCGGCGCGGGTATCGGCGGCCGTGAGCGGAGGGATGGGGGGGGCAAAAATCACCAAAGGAACAGCGAGGAAGACGCAGAGGTTCATCGGTGTGATTGAGCGGGCTAGAATCGCGCGCGGCAAGGACTAGAGGGCAAGGAGACGACCAGGCAAAATCGCTGCGGCAGATAGATTTGGTTGCGGCGAGGAATTCATCCGATTGCGTCTCCCCGCCGCCTCAAGTCCTGCCTTCTGACGCGGACAATCTCCTGAAACCGTGCTGTTCAATTCACTCACCTTCGTCGTATTTTTTGCCGTCGTCGTCAGCTCCTACTGGTTGTTGAAATTGTGGCAGGCGCGGAAAAATCTGCTGTTGGTCGCGAGCTACATTTTCTACGGCGCGTGGAATCCACCGTTCGCGCTGCTGCTTTTTGGAACGACGGCAAGCTCACGCCGCGCGCGGGCCCGTGGACTCGTCTTATCCGGGACTCCGGCGCGGCGAACATCACCTTCGAAGATCACTCCGAGCTCGCGAGTTTCGACTGCCCCGAATGGTCACACGTTTCCGGTCCCGACTCGACGGAGTTTACCAAGCGTCTCGTGCCGCACCTTAAGACCGCGCTGACCAAATGACGTGACTGCCACCTGCGGCCCGCGCGAGTCGCGAAGTAGTGGGCTAAAGTGCGCAGCGGGCCCGCTGATTGCGGGCGCGCTGCGCTCGCTCGAAATCACCGTTTACTTGGCGAGCGCGCGGTTGAGGGCGCTGACGATGGCTTTGATGGAGGCGAGCTCGATGTTGGTATCGATACCGGCGCCATAGAGGGCGAGGCCGCGTTCGGTTTTGATCTGGATGTAACTTACTGCGCGTGCTTCGGCACCGCTGCCGAGGGAATGTTCGCTGTAGTTGAGCACGTCGAATTTTGGGAGAGGCGTGGTGGCGAGCGCGCGAACGAAGGCGTCGATCGGACCGTTGCCGGTGCCAGTCAACGTGAGCGCGACTCCGGAGAGCGCGATCGCGGCTTCACAGTGCACGGTGCTGTTGCGCTCGCTGGTTTTAAAATGCTGGAGCGCGACGGCGGGCGCGGCTTGCTCGAGATATTCGCGGCGGAAGATGGTGTTGATTTCTTCGGAGGAAAGCTCGGTGCCCTTGGCGTCGGCGCGGTCGTTGATGAGCTTGCCGATTTCCTTGTGCATGAGCTTCGGCAACTGGAAGCCGAAGTCGTTTTCGAGGACGTAGGCGACGCCGCCTTTGCCGGATTGGCTGTTGATGCGGATGATCGCCTTGTAGCTGCGGCCGAGGTCGGCGGGGTCGATGGGAATGTAGATCACGTCCCACGGCGCATCGGGTTTTTGAACGGCCCAGGATTTCTTGATGGCGTCTTGGTGTGAGCCGCTGAAGGCGGTGAAAACAAGTTCGCCCGCATAGGGTTGGCGCGGCGGGACCTCGAGTTTTGTGCAACGTTCGTAGATGTCGCGGACGTGGTTGATGTCGGAGAAATCGAGGCCCGGGTGAATGCCCTGCGTGTAGAAATTCAAAGCGACGGTGACGATATCAAGATTGCCGGTGCGTTCGCCGTTGCCGAAGAGGGTGCCCTCGACGCGGTCCGCGCCGGCAAGCAAGGCCAGTTCGGTGGCGGCGATGCCGGTGCCGCGGTCGTTGTGCGTGTGGAGGGAGATGAGCGTGCGGTCGCGGCGCGTGAGGTGGGTCGCCATCCACTCGATCTGGTCAGCGTGGACGTTGGGGGTGGTGTATTCGACGGTGGCGGGGAGGTTGAGGATGATCTTGTTTTCAACCGTGGGCGACCAGACGTCGGTCACGGCTTCGCAAATCTCCAAAGCGAAATCCAGCTCGGTGCTGGTGAAGCTCTCCGGGGAATATTGGAAACGCACATGGGTGCCGGCGGCGGTGAGGGCGGCGGTGTGTTGTTTCACCCATGCCGTGCCGCGGGTGGCGATGGCCACGATGTCGGCGCGGCTGGCGTTGAAGACGTGCTGGCGCTGGGAAGGCGACGTGGAGTTGTAGAGATGGAAGATGATGGCCTTCGCACCGACGAGCGCTTCGCAACTGCGCGTGATGAGATCTTCGCGGCATTGGCAAAGGACTTGGATGGCGACGTCGCCGGGAATGCGTTTTTCCTCGATGAGTCGGCGGCAGAAATCGAATTCGATCTGCGAGGCGGAGGGGAAACCGATCTCGATTTCCTTGAAACCGATTTTAACGAGCAGGTCGAAATACTCGAGTTTCTCCTCGACACTCATGGGCTGGGCGAGGGCTTGGTTGCCATCGCGGAGGTCAACGCTGCACCAGATCGGGGCGCGGCTGAGCGTGCGGTTGGGCCACTGGCGGTTGGGCAGGGCGACGGGCGGTAACGGGCGGTATTTCGTGACGGGTGCGGGTTGCATGGCAGAACGGGAGTCGGAGAAAAGAGGTTTAACGAACGAAGGACAGGAAGCGAGCAGGCGAACCATCTAGCCGCACCAAAGCGGGGATGGATATTTTTCAATCAGGCCAACGCGCGATCAACCGCTGAGCGGTCAATTAACGATCGCGCGTGTTCGTAAGTCGAAAGGCCTGAGAAAGGAGAGACATTGCTGCAAGGGATGGGCTATCGGTCCGTCGGCGGCGGAGTCAAGGCGTGTGTTCCAGCCGCTGTAACTTGCGAGGTTGAAGCCCGTCTTGCTTCCTGTGCCGGACATCAACTCCATTTCCTTATGCCTGATGAACAGTCGTTCGACTTGGCTGACTGCCTTGAGCGCGTGCGTAAGCGCGATCAGACGGCTGCGCGCGAGCTGGTCGATCATCTCTATCCATTGGTCATCCGGATCGTTCGCTCCCACCTCCCGCGTCGCGTCGCGGAAGAAGATCTGACGCAGGAAATTTTTCTGAAGATGTTTACCCGGCTCGAACAATACCAGGGGGCGGTGCCCTTTCCGCACTGGGTGTCACGCATCGCGGTAACGACCTGCATCGACCAACTTCGTGCGCAAAAGCGCCGGCCAGAATTTCGCTGGGCTGATCTTTCCGAGAATGAGGCCGATGTGCTCGACGCGGTCATGACCAGCGAGAACGATGTGCCGGCCAACGACGCGATGGCGGCGCACGAACTCGTCCACAAACTACTCGACCAGCTCAAACCCGATGATCGGATGGTCATCCAGCTGCTCGATCTGGAGCAGAAAACGATCGCCGAGATCGGCAACCTCACGGGCTGGAATGCGTCACTTGTTAAGGTGCGTGCGTTTCGCGCGCGTCGGAAGTTGCGGAAACTATTTCAAGAACTACAACAAAAGGAACGCACATGAAACCAGACGATCACAACCCATCTTGGGCGCGCCTCACGGCCGCCGCCCGCCGGGCCCCGTTCGCGGGCGACACTGCCGCGCCGTATGGTTTCGCGACGCGCGTAGCCGCGCTGGCGTTTGCGGCCGAGCGGCCGATGCGCTCGCTGTTTGAGCGGTTCTCCCTGCGCGCGGTGGGCGTGGCGAGCCTGCTGGCGGTCCTGAGCGTGGTGGCTAATTATTCCGTCCTGACGGTCGAGGTGGCCGAGGAAGACTATTCCGTCGCGGGCGAAGACCCGGTGGCGCTGCTGCTGGGGCCGATCGAATAAGTCATGAACAAGACGTGGAAAGTCGTGTTGGCGTTTACCGCCGTGTTCATGGCGGGATCGATCTTCGGTGGCTTGCTGGCCATGCGGGTCGGCCCGCGGGCGGCGCAGAAAAAGGGCGGACCTCCGCCGGTCGCCGGCCAGATGATGTTGCGGCACTTCGCGGACCGGCTGGAACTCACGCCGGAGCAGAAGGAAAAAATCCGGCCGATGGTGGAGCGGGCCGACGAGGAAGTCAGACACCTTCGGCAGAGCTCGTTGAAGGAGACGGGGGTTGTCCTGCGGCGCCTACAACAGGAAATTTCAGGCGAACTGACGGAGGAACAGCGGAAGAAATTGGAGAAGTTGCAGGAGCGTCAGCGCGAGCTGATGCGCGAAGATCGGCCGGAGCGCCCGGCAGGCCAAAAGTTTCGCGAGCGGATGGGCGGCAAGCGCGAGAGCGGGTCACCCGTGCCGCCCCCGCCGTCGGGCGAACCGGCCAAGCCCTGAGCGCGCGGCGGAGAGGGGAAATAGTTGTTGCGCGAGTGAATGACGGTCGCATGGTTCGCGGCGGCCAGGTGCCATGCATGGGCAGGCACGTGAACCCCGCCAGGGCCGGAAGGCAGCAACGGTAACGTCGTCCTCCCAGTGCCGTGGAGTGCCTGGCCACTTATTTTTTCCGCTCTGCGGTTTAAGTCGGAACGGCGGGCTGCGGAGTAAAGAAGAAGCGCCCCCGCCTCCGCCGAAGGACAATCCGGGCCGGAAAAAATCCCCGGGCCGAGTTTTCGGTTGCCGCTCGCCGGGTCGGCTTCGCAACCTTCGCACTGTGTCGACCGGTTACCAAGTCATCGCCCGCAAGTGGCGTCCGCAGATTTTTGCGGATGTCGTCGGGCAGGACCATGTGGTGCGCACGTTGAAAAACGCCATCGCGCGCAACCGGATCGCGCATGCCTACCTCTTCGTGGGGCCGCGTGGCACGGGCAAGACCTCGACGGCGCGGATTTTTGCGAAGGCGCTCAATTGCACGGATGGCCCGAATGCAGATTTCGACCCGAATGATCCGGCGGTGCTTTCCATCGCCGACGGCACCCATTTGGATGTGATTGAGATCGACGGTGCCTCGAACAACGGCGTCGAGCAGGTGCGCGACTTGCGCGAGACGGCGCGGTATTCGCCGGCGCAGGGGAAGTTTAAGGTCTATATCATCGACGAGGTTCACATGCTCTCGACGGCGGCGTTCAACGCGTTGCTGAAGACGCTGGAGGAGCCGCCGCCGCACGTGAAGTTCGTCTTCGCGACGACGGAGGTGCAGAAAGTTTTGCCGACGATTTTGTCGCGCTGCCAGCGTTTCGACCTGAAGCCGATCCCGGCGCCGCTCATCATCGACCGGCTCAAGAAAATCGCGGTGGCGGAGAAGATCAAAATTTCCGAGCCGGCGCTGGCGTGCATCGCGCGGATGGCGGACGGCGGCATGCGCGACGCGCAATCGATTTTTGACCAGATGATTTCTTTTTGCGGCGCCGAGATCGCGGAGCCCGACGTGCTCGATGTTTACGGCCTCGTGGGTGCGGAGAAAATCGCGGAGTTGGCGGCGACGCTTGCGACCGGCGATCACGCGCGGCTGGTCGCCATCGTGGACGAGTGCGACGCAGCGGGGCGTGACCTCGTGCGGTTGCTGACGGATTTGCAGGAGCTGGTGCGCTCGGCGTTGTTGGACGCGATTGCCAAGGGCGGACGCAGCGACGCGCTGGGCGGTCTGCCGATGACGACGGAACAGATCACGCGGCTGCTCGACGGTCTGCGCGAGGGCGAGGGCAGCGTAAAGCTCGGGCTCGCGGAGAAGATCAATTTTGAAGTGACGTTGCTGAAGGCCATCGAGGCCAGCCGTGCGCGGGCGATCGACAGTCTTATTCGGGAACTCGCGGCGTTGGCCGAAGAGTCCCCGGTGCCGACAACAGCGGCGGTCGCGGGCGAAGAGAGCGAAAAAAAAAAGGACTGATTGAGCGGTTGGAGGTCCGGCTAAGTATCGCGCTCAAGGGCTTGGCGGCGCCAAGCGTATCGGCGCCCGTGGGTATGAACAGCGCCGCGGCTCTGCCGGACGAAGCGGGTCAAGCCGAGGGTGCGCTGGCGGTGCCGGCGCCGCAGCCAGAAGTTGGTGGCGGTCTTTTTAGCGACGATGTGCCGTGGGCCACGGACGAGTCGGGCGAGTCGGCATTTCTCGCCGATGCGAAGCAGCGCGGCGAGCCCGTCGTTCGGTTACCTTTACCCGAACGGGACGACGCTGCGGACGACAAGACGCCCCTGCCGCCGTTGGCCGATCTCGTCGCCCGCATTCCGGCGGAAACGCGTGAGGCGCTGGAGGAACTTTTCCGGGTGAAATTCACCACCGTGCAGCGCGTGCCGGCCAAATACTTGAAGCCGTAACGGCTCGGCACCTGCCGTGTCCGCGGTGGCGCGCTCTGCTCACGCTCACCGCATGGCCGCGCCCCTCGCCCTTAAATCCACGCACAAGGCCGTGCGCGCCTACTACCTGGCGCTTTCCCAACTGGCCAACGTGGGCGCGAAGCACGAGACCGCCGTCCGTGAGGCGTGGCATACGCTGGTCGAGCATTGCGCCGCACCGCTCAAGTGGACGTTGGTCCGCGAATACGCCGTCAGCCGCAAGGGCGCCGCGCCGCTGCGCCTCGATGCGGTGCTGCTCGATGCCTACCGCATCCCCCACGGCGTGATCGAGGCCAAGGATGACAAGGACGACCTCGCGGTTGAGATGCGCGCCAAGCTCAAGCTCGGCTATTCTGCGAAAAACACGCTCTTCTGGCAGCCGCGGCGCGCCTTGCTCGTGCAGGATGGCAAGGTCGTTCTGGACTACGCACTCGACGCCAAACCCGGGCAGCTCTGCGACATTCTCACCCGATTCTTCGCCTACACCGAGCCCGTGATCGCCGACTGGGAGCGCGCCACGGAGGAGTTCCGCGGACGGGTGGCCGAGCTCGGCGCCAGTCTGGCCGAGGTGATCCAGCGAGCGCGAGGCGCCAAGGGCACGCTGCCTGCCAAAAAATTCGTCGCGGCCTTTGAAGACTTCGCCGCGCTATGTCGCGCCGCGATTAACCCGGGGCTGGCCGACTCGGCCATCGAGGAGATGCTCATCCAGCATCTGCTGACGGCGCGGCTTTTCGGCACGGTCTTCAAGAACCCGGATTTCACGCGGCGCAACGTGGTCGCCGTAGAAATCGAGAAGGTGATCGACGCCCTCGCGGCCGGCCATTTTTCGCGGGGCGATTTCCTCAAGAAGCTCGACCGGTTCTATCTCGCGATCGAGAGCGCCGCGGCGGTGATCGAGGACTTTTCCGAAAAGCAGAAGTTTCTAAACACCGTCTACGAGAAATTCTTCCAGGGTTTTGCCGTGAAGGTGGCTGACACGATGGGGGTGGTTTACACGCCGCCCTCTATCGTGCGTTTCATGATCGCGAGCGTCGACGAGCTGTTGAAGCAGGAGTTCGGAAAAGACCTCGGTGCCGCGGGCGTGCACGTGATCGATCCGTTCACCGGCACGGGAAATTTCCTCGTCCATCTCATGCGCGAGCTGCCGGCGGCCGCGCTGAAGCGGAAATATGGCACCGAGCTTTGGGCCAACGAGATCATGCTGCTGCCCTACTACATCGCGGCGCAGAACATCGAGCATGAATATTTCGAGAAGACGGGCTCGTATGAGCCGTTCCCCGGGCTCTGCCTTGTGGACACCTTTGAACTGGCCGAGCCGCGCGACTCGGAATTTGAGTTCATGGTCGCCGCCAACACAGAGCGGGTGAACGCCCAGAAGAAGGCGCCGATCCGCGTGATCCTTGGCAACCCGCCTTACAACGCGTGGCAGCAGGACGAGAACGACAATAACAAGAACCGGAAATACCCGCATCTCGACCGTCGGATCAAAAATACGTTCGCGGCCGACTCCGCCGCGACGCTGAAAAATTCCCTCGGCGATCCTTACATCAAAGCCATCCGCTGGGCGAGCGACCGGATCGGCGATGAGGGCATCGTCGCTTACGTGACCAACAGCGGCTATGTCGATGGATTAGCGACTGACGGTGTCCGAGCGCACTTGGCGAAGGACTTTGATGCCGTCTACATTCTCGATCTCGGCGGCAACGTGCGGAAGAACCCCAAACTGTCTGGCACCACGCACAACGTCTTCGGCATTCAGGTGGGCGTGAGCAGCGCGCTTTTTATCCGCCGCCGGCAAAAAGAACTGAAACCGCGCAAGTGCGTCCTCCGTTACGCTGCGGTCGGTGAGGACTGGAGGAAGGAAAAGAAGTGGGCATGGCTGGAGACGAAGAAAGCCGTGAGCGGCGTGAAATGGCGCACCCTCAAACCGGATGAGCGGCATACCTGGTTGCATGATGGCGAAGGCGCAGGCTTTGCCAAGTTTGTGCCCATCGGGGCCAAGGAAGCCAAGGCGCTCGACAGCATGGACGCACATGCGATTTTCCGGACGTTTTCGAACGGAGTGAAATCAAACAACGACGACCTCGTTTATGATTTCGACGCGGAGCTGCTCACGAAGCGTTCAAAGCGAATGGTTGAAGCTTATCAGGCAGAACTCGACCGCTGGCGGCGCGCCAAGAAGCCGAATGATTTGGAGAAATTCCTCCGCGTTGATCCTAAGGTTTGTAAATGGATCAGGCATACGAAGCGCAATCTGCTGCGGGAAACGGAAGTCGAATTCGTGCCGCAGAAAATTCGCGCGGCACTCTACCGGCCGTTCACCAAGCGCAGTTACTTCTTTGAGCGCGTATTCAACGAGGATATCTATCAGTTCCCTGATTTTTTCCCGACGCCGGAGACGAGTGGAGAGAATCGTGTGCTGTGCGTGACCGATGTCGCCGGCCGCTCTCCTTTCAGCGTGCTGGTCGCGACGGAGGTTGTGGACCTGCACCTTTGCGCCAGCACCGACACCTTCCAGAGCTTCCCCCTCTACACCTACGATGCCGATGGCGGGCCCCGTCGCGACAATGTCACCGACTGGGCTCTGGCGCAGTTCAAGGACCGGTATCCGAAGGCGAAGCTCACGAAGCAGGGGATTTTTCATTATGTCTATGCCGTGCTGCATCACCCGGCCTACCGGGAGAAATTCGCCGCCAATCTCCGCCGGGAGTTGCCGCGCATCCCGTTCGCGCCGGATTTCGCGGCATTCGCCCAGGCGGGCGAAAGGCTGGCGGCGTTGCACACCGGCTATGAAACGCAGAAGGAGTTTAAGTTGAAGCGCGTCGAGGTGCCCGGAGCGAAGCCCGGACTGCGGGTCGAACGGATGAAGCTCTCCAAAGACAAGACAGCGCTGGTTTACAACGAATGGCTCACTCTGGAGGGCATTCCGGCGACAGCGCACGGTTACCGGCTGGGCAATCGCAGCGCGCTGGAGTGGGTGATCGACCAGTATCGGGTGGAGCGCGACGCGGAGGGCGAAATCGCGAGCGATCCGAACCGGGCGGACGACGAGGAATATATCCTGAGGCTCATCGGGCAGGTCGTGACGGTGAGTCTGGAAACGGCGAGGCTGGTGGCCGGCCTGCCGGCGCTGGATGAGGCGGCGAAATTCGCGCCCGAGAGCTATACTACGGAAGCCGAGGCAGCGGCGGCACATCATTTCATGGTCGAAGAGGCGCCGGCCTCGCCGCTGGGGTAACAGTCGAGAGGCTCGGCGCAGACGCGGGGGTTAGGGTCGGCCCGCATTACCGGGGAAACTCAAATCGGCCAAATCGAGCCGATGCAGGGGCGACCTACGAGTGGGCGCAGGTAGAAATAGGTTTCGACGGGTGTGTCGGCGGTCACTGGCGCGGGTTCGGCGAGAGGGATGGAGGCGCGGTGGTAGAGGCCTTCGGCGGTGCCTTCGAGTTCGTCGAGGTGCGCGAGGCAGGCCTCGTCGATGGACCAGAGTTCGCCGGTCACGCCGACGCGGTCGTCGGGCGAGGGGACGAGGCCGGGATAGGCGCCGAGCGAGAAGAGCGTGAAGCCCGGCGAAGTGCGCGCCTCGCCGAGGAAGCGTTGGCCGGCGAGGAATGCTTGGTTGCTGCCGCCGCGCTTCAAGGTGCCGTAAACGAAGAGGGTCGTCATCGCGATGATTGGGCGGCGGCGCGTTTGCGCTTGGGGTGGGCGGCGGGAGCGGGCTCGGGTTGGTCGGGCGCGGAGGTGGCGATGAGTTCGAGGCTGAGCGCGGTGGTGTTGTCGTTGCCGGAGTTTTCGAGGGAGGCGGCGACGAGGCGGTCGGCGGGGTTGAGCTTGGCTTCGGTGGGCGTGGGCGTGCGGATGAGTTCTTCGATCTGGCGCTCCCAGAGCCCGTCCACGAGGCCGTCGGAGCAGAGCACGAAGCGGTCGCCGGGCGTGCAGGCGACGGCGCCGAACTGAGGGTCGATGAACTGGTGGCCGGCGCCGAGGGCTTGGTGGAGGGCGTTGCGCAGGGGATGGCTGCGGGCTTCGCGTTCGGTGATCTGGCCCTGGCGGCGCAGGTAGCCGACGTGGGTGTGGTCGTGGGTGAGCTGAGTGATGCCGCCGGAGCGGGGCAGGTAGTAGAGGCGGCTGTCGCCGATGTGGCCGAAGTAAAACCAGCCGGGGGTGAGCCAGCCGAGGGTGAGGGTGGTGCCCATGCCGCGGCATTCTTCGTAGCTGTAGCCGAGCTTCATGAGCTCGCGGTGGATGGCGTCGAAGACTTCGAGGAGAATATCGGTGAAGCCGTTGTTGATACCGCGGGCGGCGAGGTGGAAACTTTTGGGCAGGAGCTGGGTGATTTTTTCGACGGTGATGCGGCTGGCGAACTCGCCGGTTTTGGCACCGCCCATGCCGCCGCCCACGGCGAAGACGAAGTCGCTCGTGGCGACGGAGGCTTCGCCGAATTTACCGAGGCGGTGGACTTCGCGGCCGTCGAAGGCGAGGGCGAGGAAGGCATCTTCGTTGTTGGGGCGCACTTTGCCGCGATGGCTGAGGCCGGACCAGCGGAGGTCGGGGCGCGTTGCGGACGGGGTGGAGGGAGCGGCGGGGGTCATCGTTTTTTGGACGGAGTGGGTTCGTCGAGGAGGGTGGCGAACTCGAAGTCGATCAGGCAGAAGCGGCCGTCGGTGGCGCGGTAGGTGACGTTGCGCAGGAAGGCGTCGTCGTGGCGGACGCCGTAGGTCTCGAGTTCGTCGAAGAGTTCCTTCATGCGCTCGGGGTTGAGCTGATCCACGATGGAGCCGCAGTTAGTGGTGACGATTTTCAGGGCCGCGGGGTCGGATTCGAGAAGGCGGGGGACGAAGTCGCAGCCGCGGGCTTCGAGGTGGCGGAGGACGCGGACCTCGTTGGTGAAACGTTCTTGGGCCTTGGGGCCGCGGAAGGTTTTGTGCACCCGGCCGTCGAAGCCGATGCGAACGACGGCGCGTTGGGTATCTTTGACCTCGTGCATGGGGACGCGGGGGAGGTTTCAGCGCCGGGGCGTGGAGGCAAGGGGCAAGAAAATATCCGGTTTGGCCGCGCGAGTTGTCATTTATGTCACAAACCTGAGTCATGAGCCAAATTTCTGGTTGCTGCTGGCATGTGAGGTGCTGAGTAGATTCAGGTTTATACACGTGCTCCACCGGCTCCCAAACTCGCCGGCGATCACGTCAAACCCCCTCCTAAAACCCGCATCACTATGGCTAAATACAAACTCGAATACATCTGGCTCGATGGTTACAAGCCGTTGGCCGGCCTGCGCAGCAAGACGCAGATCAAAGAATTCAAGACCTTCCCGAAGCTCGCCGAGCTCCCCAACTGGGGTTTCGACGGCAGCTCGACGCAGCAAGCCGAGGGCAGGAGTTCGGATTGTGTGCTGAAACCGGTCGCGGTGTTCCCGGACAGCACCCGCAAGAACGGCGTGCTCGTCATGGCAGAAGTCACGATGCCGGACGGCGTCACCCCGCACGTCACCAATTCCCGCGCGACGATCCCCGACGACGCGGACACGTGGTTCGGATTCGAGCAGGAATATTTCTTCTATCAGGACGGTCGCCCGCTGGGCTTCCCGGTTGACGGTTATCCGGCGCCACAAGGCCCGTATTACACCGGCGTCGGTTTCAAGAACGTGGGTGATATCGCCCGCGAGATCACCGAGAAGCACATCGATATCTGTCTCGATGCCGGCATCAACCTCGAGGGTATCAATGCCGAGGTCGCCAAGGGCCAGTGGGAGTTCCAGATCTTCGGCAAGGGCTCCAAGAGTGCCGCCGACCAGATGTGGGTCGCCCGCTACCTGCTCGTCCGCCTCGCGGAGAGCTACGGGATCGACATCGAATTCCGCTGCAAACCGATCCTTGGCGCCTTCCAGCAGCCGCTCGATTGGAACGGCTCCGGCATGCACGCGAACTTCTCGACGAAGTTCCTGCGCGAGAAGGGCGGCAAAGCCTACTTCGAGAAGCTGATGGCGGCCTTCAACAAGTTCCGCGACGAGCATATCGCCGTCTACGGCCCGGAGAATCATCTCCGGCTCACGGGTCTCCACGAGACGCAGTCGATCGACAAGTTCAGCTACGGTCTCGCTGACCGCGGCGCCTCGATCCGGATGCCTCACAGCTTCGTCAACGCCGACTATCGTGGCTATCTTGAGGACCGTCGTCCGAACTCCGCCGCCGACCCGTATCTGGTCGCCGGCCGCATCCTCAAGACGATCCAGTCTGTCCCGACCAAGTAAGGTCGCGCGGGCCGGGATCGCCGGGTGATCTCAGGCAGAATCTTCCGCGGCGTCGCCCTTACGGGCGTCGCCGCTTTTTTGTGTCGTTTTGTGCTCGGACCGTGGCGGACGTGCTCGCAGGGTGAAAGCGCGTGAGCGGTGACTCGCGCCTTCCTTTTTTGCCGATGCCGACGATAGCTCCGCGCGCCTCCCGATGGGACTGGGCTCAAGCCCTGCTCCTCGCGCTGAACCTTGCCGCGACGACGCTCGCGCTCGGCGGCTACTTGAGGGAAACGCTGCTGTGGTCGTCTGCGGTCACGGCGGTCATCGTCGCGCTGAAACTGGCGCGCGGCGCCTGGGTGCGAGCGGGTGGCCGTGACGGGCCGCGCTGGCATGCGGCGGGATGGTGGCTGGTGCCGTTTCTCGGCTATGCGGCGATCAATGTGATTTGGGTGACGCCGGTGGGATCGCTCGGGTGGCGCGACTGGCTGGGTTGGACGCAGCTGGCGGCGACGTTTTGGCTGGCGCTGGATGTGGCGGCGTTGCCCGGGCCGCGCCGGCTCGTGCGGGGGACCGTGATCGCGCTCGGGGTGGTGCTGGTGGGGCTGGGTTGTTACCAGCGGTTCGTCGATCCGCGTTGGATGATGTTTGGGCGGACGCAGAGCGAGTATTTCATGGGCCGGGCGAGTGGCGCGTTTGGCATTCCCAACAGCATGGCGGCGTTTCTGGTGCTGCTCATTCCGTCGGCGTTGGCGGCGGCGTGGTGGCCGGGAATTCCGCGGGCGGGACGTCTCGCGGCAGGGGCGATCGCGGGCTGGTGGATACTCGGGTTGGTGCTGACGGTGAGCCGTGGGCCGTGGCTGGCGCTGGCGGTGGCGTTGTCGGGTTGGCCGTTGCTGCGGCGTGGAAAGACCTGGCGGTGGCGATGGGGAACGATGGCGGGTGCGCTCGTCGGTATGCTCGCGGTGGGGACGTTACTTTATGCGGCGTTACCAGGCGTGCGGGCGCGCGTGGACCGGCTCGCGGAGGATCGCGGTGAAAAAACCCGGCCCATCGTCTGGCGCGCGGCGTGGAAACTTTGGCGCGAGGCGCCGTTGGTGGGAACGGGTGCGGGAAGTTACAACGTGCTCTTCGAGCGGCACCGGCCGGAGCGGTTTTGGGACGAGCCGCAGTGGGCGCACAACGACTACCTCAACACGCTCAGCGACTATGGAGCGGTGGGTTTTATCCTGGGTTTCGGCGGGATGGCGGGCATCGGGTGGGCCGCGGTGAGACGGAGCCGAAGTGCGCCGCCGACGGAAAGCCCCGTGATGGCGCTGGCGGTGGGTTTGGGAGCGTTTGCTTTGGGGCTGTTGGTTGATTTTCACCTGAAACTGCCGGCGCTTGCGATGGTGGTGGCTTTGGTCGCGGCGGAAGCGGTGGCGGCCGTGTGGCCGCGGTCGCCACCGCAGGGAAAACGAATTTCGGCGAGCGAGCGCGTCCTGCTGATGATCGGGGCCGTGCTATTGCTGGGCGTGTCCGGCGGGTGGATCCTACCGCAATCCCGGGCCGAAGCCCGGCGCAACGAGGCCCGACGCAAGATCGACCGGCTCGCGCTTCGGCCGGTGTCGGCGGCGGCCGAACTCGCGATCTTGACCGGCGTGCGTGCCGACCTGACCCGGGCGGTGATGATGGATGGCGGCAACGCGCAGGCGTGGTCAGATGTGGCGTATGCGGCGGTGTTGATCGGCCGGCTCGATTCTACGCGGGCGGCGGGATTGGGCATTGAGGCGGAGCGAGCGGCCCGGCGGGCGTTGGCGCAGAGCAGCGTGGTGGCGGAGTTCTGGTGGCGGCTGGGGGTCGCGCTGGATATGCAAGGGCGTTGGGCGGAGGGCGGAGAAGCGTTTGCCCGTGGCGTCGCGCTCGCGCCCAACCTCCCGCAGGCGTGGTTTTATATGGCCTATCATTTCAGCCTGAATCCCGTGACCCGTCCGATGGCGTTGACCGCGGTCGCCACCTGTTTGCGCCTTGACCCATGGTTTCGCGACGCGGAGGCTTTACGCGACCAGTTGAAGTCGCCGCACTGAGTCCTTCCTCTTTCTTTCATGCAAAAGACGCTCTTGATGTGGGTTCTGTTCTTTGGGCTTTCCGTGGTCACGGCTTCGAGCGTGTTCGCACAGGCGACCCAAGCGGGTCAAATCGTGTTTGCGCGCGTGACTGGCGACGTCACCTACAGTGACAAGGTCACTAAAGTTGTTACTAAGGCTGAGAATTCAAAGGCCATCGGCCAGGGCAACACGGTGATCACGGGCAAGGGCGGCAGCGTGGTGCTGGTATTCTCCAACGGCGCGACGATCAACCTGAAGGATGACTCGGTTCTCGATATCGAGCAGTATCTCCAAGATCCGTTCGCCGGGAATTTCAGTCCCGCCACCGCGACCGACGAGCCGACGGTTTCGAACACCAAACTCAACCTCACCCGCGGCGAACTGGTGGGCAACGTGAAGAAACTCAAGGCGACGCAGGGCTCTTCATTTTCCGTGCAGACCCCGGTGGGCGCGGCCGGTATCCGCGGGACCACGTTCCGCATCGTTTACCGTCCGTCGGGTAACGGCACGGCATTTTTCTCGCTCACGACGGCCGAGGGTAACGTAGAACTTGCGACTGGCACTTCCACTCTCCCCGTGGGTGTGGTGAAGGGCGAATCGGCCAAGGAAGTCGTCATCGAAGTGCGGGTGAACGATGTCACCGGCGTTGTCACTGTCACCACGCCGGCCGGGGCGGTCGTCGTGGTAGATGCGCCCCCGTTGAGCGTGGCGGCGGTGGCGCAAGCTGCGGCGGAAGTGGCGCAGGCGGTGGCGACGGTGGTCTTCACGCCGGCACCCACGGCCCGTCCCGCCGCAGTCAAGGCGGCGGAAGAAAAAGCCGCGGCGGAAAAGAAGGCGGCCGAAGACAGGGCAGCCGCGGATAAGAAGGCCACCGAGGATAAAGCGGCGGCGGACAAAGCGGCGGCCGAGAAGAAGGCTGCGGAAGCGAGCCCGCCTCCCGTGGTGCGGCCACCGCCCCTGACGTCTGGTGCCGGCGGGACCGATTAAAGCGAAACCAGACGTTAAGATGGAGCCGAGGGTGGCTTCATGTTTCGGTGACGGCTTTGCACTTCCGTTCTGCCCGTCGGCTTCTAACTTCCGGACATCGTGGCGAAGCTTCAAATTCACCTGATCTGGCGTGTGCTGTGGCTGCTGCCCATTCCGTTGCTTTGGTGTTTTTTGAGTTACTCGGGGCAGCTCGTCTTTCTGGAAAACAAGCTGACGGACCTACGCTATCGTTTCCGTGGCGAGATCTACTCGCCGGTAAAAATTTTCTATGTCGATGTGGATACCCGCGCGCTCCAGTTGCTGGGTGAGCGCCCTTGGAACCGCGAATATTTCGGACACGCCGCCGAAGCGCTGCTCGATGTGGGCCACGCCAAAGGAGTCGGCTTTGATTTCGTGTTTTCTGCGCTGAGTTATTCCGAGGTCGTCGATGTCAAAAAAGTGACGGCGGGCAACCGCGCCTTTGGCCGCGTGATTTTTAAGCATCCGCGCGTTGTGCTGGCGGCCCAATATACGTTTGGCGCCGGGACGGCCCAAGTCGAGGGAGAGGCGCGGCGGGTTCCGCTCCTGCGTCTCGGCTTTGGCGACCGGACCAAGAACGATTTACCGGAGCTGCCGCAGGATCCGCTCATCGGTTCTTACATTGACAAAGCCACCGGCAAACAGGCGGTTTACGGGCGGATCGGTCTCATTGATGTTGATGAAGGTTACGGTAGCGATGCCGTGCCCCGCTGGGTGCCGCTCTTTGCCCATACGCTGGCCCCCACGTTCTACAGTCTGTCGCTGCAACTGGCGCTGCTCGACGCAGGATTGGATCAGGACGCGGTGAAGGTTTTCAATGACCGCATCGACTTGGTGGACGCCGTCGGACGGGTGCACGGGTCAATCCCGCTGACGGAGGGCCAGTTGATCGAGGTGAACTGGTTTAGCCGCTGGATCAATGAGGACCTGAACCCCCGCGTGAGCCTGGCCGACGTGTTGCTCTATCAGCGTGATCTAACCTCGGAAAAACCCGCCGAACGCGCAGCGGCCGCGCGCTGGTTTGAGCAATTTAGCGACGCGATCATCCTGGTGGGGCCGACGGATTTGTTGCTGCAAGACCTCGCGCCGACCCCGTGGGATAACCAGCCCGTGCCCCGGATCGGCTTGCACGGGAATCTCGTGAAAACGATTCGCTCGGGGCTTTATCTCAACCACACGCCCAAATGGGTGGATATGGTGGCGATCCTCGCGCTCACGCTGATCACTTCCGGTCTCTGGGTCAGCGGCGGTGTTAAGGGATTACGTTCGAAGCTGACGGCGGTGCTCGTCCTCGTGGCCTATGTGTGGTTCGCGCTGACGTTCTTCCGTGACTACCACTGGCTCGTGCCGCTCGCCGGGCCGTTGGGTGGCGCGTTCACCACGAGTTTCGCGGCGCTCATCTGGCAGGTGATCGATGAGGAAAAACAAAAGGGCCGCATCAAGGGGATGTTCGGCGCCTACCTCGCGCCGGCGCTGGTGGCGAAGATGGTCGATTCCGGTGAGGACCCGCAGCTCGGCGGCGTGGAGGAAAATATCACGGCATATTTCAGCGACATCCAATCGTTCTCCTCGTTTTCGGAAAAGCTCACGCCGCAGGGTCTGGTCGGGTTGATGAACGAATACCTCACCGCTTGCACCGATATCGTGCAGGCCGAGGGCGGCACGCTCGACAAATACATCGGCGACGCCGTGGTCGCAATCTATGGCGCGCCGCTGGCGCTGCCCGACAATGGCTACCGTGCGTGTGTTGCCGCGTTACGCGTCCATGCGCGCATTGCGGAGCTGCGTGAAAAATGGCGTCACGAGACGGAGAAAAATTGGCCGGAGATCGTGCTCAACCTGCAGACGCGCATCGGCCTCAACACCGGCTTGGCGGTCGTCGGCAACATGGGCAGCACGTCGCGTTTCAGCTACACGATGATGGGCGACAATGTGAATCTCGCGGCGCGAATGGAATCGGGCGCGAAGAAGTGGGGCGTTTACAGCATGTGTTCCGAGGCGACGAAGCTGGAGTGCGAGAAACACGGCGGTGACCGCGTCGTTTTCCGGCCGCTCGGCAGGATCGTGGTCAGGGGCCGCACCACGGCGGTGCCGATCTACGAGATCGCCGCGCTGCGCGAAACAGCCACGCCCGAGGCGTTGGAGTGCTACGGGATTTTCACCGATGGATTGAACCGTTACTACGAACGGGACTGGGATGGCGCGCTCGCGCGGTTTGAGCAGAGCAAGGAGCTGGAGCCAAACCAGCCGGGGAAGACGCCGGGCGTGACCAGCAATCCGTCGTTGGTGTATCTTGGCATCACCGAACATGCAAAACACGAGCCGCCGCCGGAGAACTGGGGCGGGGTATACGTGATGAAGGAAAAGTGAGGCGCGCCGGTCGGACGCTCGGCAGCGCACTGTCTTGCGCTTGTGCGCGATGGGCGCGCCGCGGCGGCTTTTGAGAATGTAGCTCTCGGCGTCGGGTATTTTGCAGGCGGTGTCGCCCATGTCGGCTTCCACGGTGCCGATCTTACGTGCTGTCGCGATGGCCTTGTCGCCGAGCGGTGCGACGTAGGTGCCGACGGCGATGATGAAGCCGTTCATCGCGAGGCGAATGTCGTCCGGCTGTGACGAGATGGTTTTGGCCGCGCGGTCGAGCAGCGTGGACAATTTTTTCTCGGGCAACTGATCATCGGGCACGACGGCCGCGAGCGCGCCGAGGGTCTTCCAACCTGAGACCGCGATACTTTCCTTCGGCGAGTCGATCCATTTCAGCGCGAGGGCCAGGCCTTCCGCGTTTTCCGAAGCGACCCACGGCACGATGGTGTTGCCGATCATGCACCAGCCGGCGGTCTCAACCCATTTTTGGAGCTGGGCGGGTGTGAGCTGCGCGCCATCCGCGATCATGCCGGCGAGGTATTGGGCGTCACCGTTGCCCGTGTCGTAAAGCTGGAGTGCGAGCGCCTGATCGCCCTTTAGTTTTTTGTAGAGAACTTTCAGGTCGGCGATTTTTACGCCGAAGAATGGTTCCATCGCACCGTGTTTAATCCAAAGGCGCTTCGTGGTCTCGCTGCCTTTGGCGGCGAGTTCGGACATGACTTGGGGCAGGGTCATTTTTGGGAGAACAAGAGGGGTCCTCTTTGAAGTTGAAGAGTGAATTCTTGCGACAAAGACGTTATTCTTATCAGTCAGATCCGAGATTACGTTTGTATTCGGATAGCATGCATTCACAGCCGTCGAAGAAACTCATCATTTTCTCCATGCCTTCGTGGAAAAGCGCTAAGTTTAGCCCGCCATTTTGTGGCAGGGTGGGAAGCAATTTTTTGCTGATAGGATAGCGAAAAGTAAATGATCCCGGGTCGAGCTGGTCCAGTTGAGCGATCATTTCGGTCATTGAAGCAAGCGTCTCGTCCGAGCCGCCCGGTTCTATCCGTTCAAGATATTCGCGGGCAGATTTCCAAAGATCTCCGAGGTTATGAGTGGCAGGATAAAATCCATTTCCCATTTCGAGATATATACCCGCAGCGATGATGTCTTTGAGGCACAATTCCACGTAGTGCCGGTAAAGAAAAACCATGGGGAAAACCAAAAAATCAATTCCTGCGGCCCGTGGTTCAGATTCGATTTGCTGCCATATCAGGTCGGCCGCGCGCTTGTAGCCTTCAATATGTGCAATGAGGTCAGTTCGTCCTGAGAACCAAGCATTCAGAACGTGGCCACCGGTTGCTGAAACCAATTGATCACCTTTTTGCGGCCATGGAAAATCAAAGCCTGCGGACGAGGAATTCTGCATGTCACAATGCAAATCCCCTCGTGGAGTTCAGCGAGCATCATCTGGTTGCGATTAATTGTGAGAATGGCGAATCGGTGGTATCGGAGAGCAGCGATGCGGTCCTTGCATTGAAGCGATGGAGGAGTATCAAGCGGTCATGTCTTCCACGATTGCGACTAAGCCTACGGGCCGCGGATCCCCGCGGGAGAGTTCTCCCAAGTTGGCGAACCGCGATATTCAAAGCCGATTGGAGCAGATCGAACTTGCGACGGTGAGTTCGTTGAGGGCGTTGCAGATGGACATAGATGGTGACGCAGGCGTGTCTTCCGCTGCGGTGCTGAAAAAGGCGCGCGCAGCTTTGCGGTGAAAGTATCGTTCAATCGGTTGGCGGAGCAGGAACTGATCGCGGCTGCTCGCTACCTTGATGCGGAATCTGGATTAGGCGGGGCCTTTCTCGACGAATACGAAACGTGGGAAGCGAAGATTAAGCGCTTTCCGCTATGCTGTCATGAAATCACGGCGAACATCCGGTGCGGATTTCTGAAACGATTTAAATATCACGTCACCTACCTGATTCGCGGCGATACGATCCGCATTCTTTATATTCGTCACGCTCGGCAGGAACCGCTGAGAGAGTGGCCTCGCACGTAAAGAATAATGGTGAAGGGGCTGCAGCTAAATCGGAAAAGAAAAGCGATGCGCAAAAAAGCCCGGACATTTTCGTCCGGGCTGAAGGTTTTGCGAAGCAGGGCGCCGGCGAGCGGCGCCCCTACGCGGGAGGGCGTTCGGCTTACTTGAGGAGCATGTCCTTCACCGTTTTGCCGGCTGGGATCATGGGGAGCACGTGCTCGGTGTAGGGCACGATGACGTCGAGGACATAGGGGCCGTCGTGGTCGAGCATCTCTTGGATGGCTTCGCGGAGTTCGCTTTTCAAATGCACCCGGCGGGCTTTTACCCCAAAGCCTTGAGCGATGGTGACGAAGTCGGGGTAGATGCCGGCAAGGTTGTCAGGGCTGCCGACGTTGGTCTCGTCGCCGAGGATGGTATTGCCGCGAACGCTGCCGTAGAAACGGTCTTCCCACTGCACGACCATGCCGAGGTGCTGGTTGTTTAGAATCATCGCTTTGGCGGCGATTTTTTCGATCTTCGCGGTAGCGAGTTCCTGGATGTTCATCACCCACGAGCCGTCGCCGTCGATGTCGATGACCTGCTTGTCGGGACGGGCGACTTTCGCGCCAAGGGCGGCGGGATAGCCAAAGCCCATCGCGCCGAGACCGAGGGAGCTGATGTAGCGGCGGGGCTCGTTGAAGCGGTAGAACTGCGCGGCCCACATCTGGTGCTGGCCGACACCGGTGGTGATGATGGCGTCTCCCTTGGTGAGTTCGTAGAGGGTCTTTACGGCTTCCTGCGGGACGATGTGCGGGCTGACTTCGTAGCTGAAGGGGTGGTCCTTCATCCACGTGGCGATCTGCGCGTGCCAGGACTTATTGTCAGGCGGCGTGAACTTCGCGGCGAGTTCGTTGAGGCGGGTGAGCGCGTATTTAATGTCGCTCGTGATGGCCAGTTGGACGCGCTTATTTTTGTTATGCTCGGAGGCGTCGATGTCGATGTGGACGATCTTAGCGGAGGCGGCGAATTTGTCGGTGTTGCCGGTGATGCGGTCGTCGAAGCGCGCGGCGAAGCAGAGGAGGAGATCGCTTTGATCGACGGCCCAGTTGCCGTAAGCGGCGCCGTGCATGCCGAACCAGTGCATGGAGAGCGGATGGGTTTCGGGAAACGTGCCGATGCCCATGAGCGTGGTGGCGACGGGGATATTCACCTTCTCGGCGAAGGCTTTGAGGTCGGCGCTGGCCTCGGCGGAAACGACGCCACCACCGACGTAAAGGACGGGTTTTTTCGCGGCGGCGATGAGGGTGAGGATTTCCTTGAGCTCATCGTCGGTCGCATGGGGGACGTGGCTGAGGGTCGGATTGCGGAACTCAACGGTGGCAGGAAATACGGGCTGAAATTTCGTCTGCTGGATGTCCTTCGGGATGTCGATGACGACAGGACCGGGACGGCCGCTGCGGGCCAGGTGGAAGGCCTCTTTAAAGACGCGCGGCAAATCGTGCACGTTCATCACGAGGTAGGAATGCTTCACGACGGGCAGCGTCATGCCGTAGAAATCAGTTTCCTGAAACGCCATCTTTCCGATGTATTCCGACTTCACCTGGCCGGTGATCGCGACCATCGGGATCGAGTCCATGTAGGCGTCGGCGATGGCGGACATGAGGTTGGTGGCGCCGGGGCCGGAGGTGGCCATGCACACGCCGACTTTGCCCGTGACGCGCGAGTAGGACTCGGCAGCGAAGGACCCGCCCTGCTCGTGGCGGGGAAGAATGGTGCGAATCTTGTCCGTGCGCGCGAGCGATTGGTGGAGTTCCTGCGAAGCGCCGCCGGGATAGGCGAAGATGACGTCCACACCCTCGCGAATCAGGCACTCGACGACGGCGTCGGAACCTTTCATTTCGCGGCCGATTTCGGCTTGGGGAAACGTGGCGGGAGTGGAGGAAGTTTTCATGGTGACAGGAATGAACGGAAGGACGGAAAGGAAAAGCGGGCTGGCGGGATGGAGGCAACCTTGGAAATGGAGCGGGCGCAGGAGGCAAAGTGATCGCCGACCGGCTCGCCCGGGTCGTCAGCCTTGTCGCGCAGGAGACCGGCGCCGGCCATCGCCGTCGAGCCCGTGCTCACGGGCGAAAAGGAGCCCGAAGTGCCCGCCGCCCGCCCGCTCCTCGCCGCGACCGATCTGGCCGACACCCCTAGTCCGCCTCGGCGCCGGCCACGCCTGCCACGCAACCGCCCGCACGATCGTCACCGCCGGCGGCGAGTATATGATCCAGCGCAAAGGCCGCGCGCCCGCCATGCAGGCCGCCGCCGCGCACGCGGTCTCGGGCGCGGCCCCCTTTTTTTGCACGGACGACGGCGATCACGGCTGCGCCGCACACCGCGCGTTGACCCTCGCTGCCGGCACCCCGGAGCAACTTGGCTTCTCCGCGCGGCGACCGTCGTGGCGACCA
>JACMRG010000164.1 GCA_014376585.1 Opitutaceae bacterium
CCGGTTCCCTCACCGCCTCCGGTTACCCGCGCATCATCAAAAAATGGCGCCGCGGCACCGCACTCGCCGACGCCCCCACCGTCCTCGCGGGCGAAACCTCCGACGTCGCCGTCGGCGCCCACGTGGCCGACGAACCCGGTTTCCACCGTGAGTTCATCAACCGCGCGATCACATTCTACACGAGCGAAACCTATCTCCGGGAAGGCGCCAAACTCACCAAACTCGAAATTCCACTCGACGCCCAAGCCGGCAGTTACCGCGACCAAATCACCGTCGAGCTACGCACCGCGTGGACCACCGGCGGTCGCACCTATCCGGCCGGCGCGCTGCTCGCGATGGACTACGCTCGCTTCCTCAAAGGCGAACGTGATTTCTCCCCCCTCTTCACGCCCGGCCCGCGCACCTCACTCGCCGGCACCAGCGCGACCCGCCGCCACCTCATCGTCAACGAACTCGATAACGTCCGCAACCGGCTCTACTCGCTCACCCTCCGTGCCGACGGCGGCTGGCAACGCACGCCTCTCGCCGCCCCCGCGTTTGGCGCCGTGACCGCCGTCGCCGTCGATGAAAACGACTCCGACGATTTCTTTCTCGAAGTCACCGACTTCCTCACGCCCTCGACGCTCGCCTTCGGCACCATCGGCCGCGACGAGCGCACGCAGCTCAAGCGACTCCCCGCGTTCTTCACCGCCGCCGGCCTGGAAATCACGCAGCACGAAGCCGTATCGAAAGACGGCACACGCATCCCCTACTTCCAAGTCGCCCGCAAGGGCGTCACCCTCGATGGCAAGAATCCGACGCTTCTCTACGGTTATGGTGGTTTCGAAGTCTCCATGACGCCCGCCTACAGCGGCGGCATCGGCGCCGCGTGGCTTGAGCAGGGCGGCGTCTATGTCCTCGCCAACATCCGCGGCGGCGGCGAGTTCGGCCCCGACTGGCATCAGTCCGCCATCAAGGCCCACCGCCAGCGCGCCTACGATGATTTCGCGTCCGTCGCCGAAGACCTCATCTCGCGGAAAGTCACCACGCCCGCGCACCTCGGCATCATGGGCGGCAGCAATGGCGGCCTGCTCGTGGGCGTGATGCTCACGCAGCGTCCCGAACTCTTCGGCGCGGTCGTCTGCCAGGTCCCGCTCCTCGACATGCGCCGCTACCAACACCTGCTCGCGGGCGCCAGTTGGAAGGGTGAATATGGCGATCCCGATGTCCCCGCCGAATGGGATTTTATCAGCCGTTATTCGCCTTATCAAAACGCCGTCGCTGACAAAAAATATCCGCGCACCCTCTTCATGACTTCGACGCGCGACGACCGCGTGCATCCCGGCCATGCCCGCAAGATGGCCGCGAAACTTGATGCTCAGGGTCACGATATTCTCTACTACGAAAACACCGAAGGCGGCCACGGCGGCGCCGCCAACAACACCCAGCGCGCCCGCATGACCGCACTCGCGTTTACGTTCCTCAGCAAGCAACTGCGCTGAATGATTCAGAAGGTAGCGGCCGGGCCTCCGGGCCCGCTTGATTTCACCTGCGAGCCACGCACCCAACGGCGCGCGCGGCTTTCGCGCCCCACCTTAAAACGGTTTCTCAGTTCCGATAATCGAGCGCGGATTTCCGGTCGCCGACGAGCGCCTCATATTTGAAATCCGCGCCACGCCGTTTTTTTCAAATCGGCCTTACCCTGCGCCACCAGTGCTAGTTTCGTGAAAAGATCGATCGCCGTGAGCCCGATGGTTTTCGTCGCCACCATCATGCCCTTGAACGCGATGCCCGTGCCGCCGCAGGCCAACGCCTGCCAGCTGTGCGCCGGGGTGCCGGGCACCCAGGTCGCCGCGGTGATTCCAGTGGTCGGCACCGTCCAGCGGACATCGCCCACGTCAGAAGGTGCCGAGCCCGTCGCATCGGGATTAAGCGGCTGCACCAACGCCGCCGTCTCGATCGCCGGCGGCTTGCCGTAAAGGGTGTGGGCGAGTTTTTCCGCGAAGACTTTCTCCTCCGATGTAAGTCACGCCGCCCACCGTGACGAGGTTGGCATGGATCGCCCGTGCGAGCGGCTCATTCGGGAGCACTTCATAGACTCCGCCAATTACTTCCCAATCAACCGTTGTGCCGGTGCCCATAGCGGCGCCCTGCGCGGCCTTCTCCAAGCGCGCCCACCCCTCCTGCAATATCTGCCGGCTGGGGCTGCGCACGTAGAAAAATACCTAAGCAAACGCCGGCACCATGTTGGGCGCCTCGCCGGCCCTTGGTGATCACGTAGGGGATGCGGGTGCTGTCGGGCACGTGCTCGCGCACCATCTTCGCCGTGTAGTCCATCGACTCCAGCCCATCGAGCGCCGAACGCCCGCGCTCCGGCGCCGCGGCCGCGTGCGCGGCGATCCCGTGGAAACCGAAACTTCGCGGATTTGTTGGCCAGCGTGCTGCCGAGGCTGACCGCGTTGCGATCACCCGCATGCCAGTGGAGCATCGCATCGACATCGTTAAATAATCCCGCGCGCACCATATAGACTTTGCCCGAGCCGCCTTCTTCGGCGGGCGTGCCGTAGAAACGAATCGTGCCGGTTTGTTTCGTCGCAACCATCGAGTGTTTCACCGCAATTACCGCCGCCGACAAACGACCAGAAAAAGCGTGGAATGATAATTTTGATGGGTTCAAAATTTTTGATGAGTAATAATTCTGTCTTCGCCGATCAGCGCAGAATGAATTTAAGGGGAGCCAAACCGTGCCGCACTACCAGGGCTTTGGGGAAATTCGCTCCGTTGATAAATATTATTCGACTGCCATAAATCTTCCAAGCTGGCCCAAGAATCGCTTGAAAGAGCCCCTTCACTCCCGTGACTGAATTGTCTGCCCTACCAAACCTAACCCACTGCATGAACCATTTGACCCGCTCCACGCTCCGTCTGCTCCGGCTCTCATCCCTCGCACTGCTAGCCGCAGCCGGCCTCAGCCGACTCAGCGCTCAAACGCCGACCACCGCCCCGGCGCCCTCCAAAGACGAGCCCGTCGTTCTACTCGAAGCCGTCTCGGTGACCGGCTCCAACATCAAGCGCATGGACATCGAGAAGGTGTTGCCCGTAACGATCATTAGCCAAGACACGATGACGGCCCGTAATGCCCTCACCCCCATCGACCTCATCTCCGCCCTTCCGCAGCTTACTAGCGTGCCCTTCAACGAAGCCACCAGCGGCGGTGCCGGCGCGCGCGGCGACGTCTCAACTGTCAGCCTCCGCGGTATCGGTTCCGGCGGCACCCTGCTTCTCCTCAATGGTCGCCGTCTCGCCCCTCACCCGATCACCGCCGGTGACTCTACCAGCGGCCAGGGCTTCTCGCCCAACGCCAACCAGCTCCCCACGCAAGGCATCGACCACATCGACGTCCTCCGCGACGGTGCTTCCTCCGTCTACGGCTCCGATGCCGTCGCCGGTGTTTTGAACTACATCATGAAGCAAGATTTCCGGGGCACTGAGCTGCGCCTGCGCTACGGCCAGCCCGAATACCGTGGCGGCGCGAGCGGCGCGGCCACGATCTCCTACGGCACCGATTTCGCCAAGGGCAAGGGCCGCTTGTTCACCACGATCGACTACGTTTACCGCCAGGAGATCTACCTCCGCGACCGCAGCTTCTCCGCCAGCGCCAACCACACCAACGTCGCCCCCGCGCCCTTCAACGTCCTGGGCTCCGGTTTCGATGCCCGCTCCGCCGTCCTCTGGCCCACTTACCGCCTCGGGGCCAACGCCACCGCCGGCACCACCCGCTACTTCCGCCCGGCCTCCGGTCCCGGTAGCACTCCGGCCGATACCACGGTCGCTCCCACCCGCGCTGCAAATCCCGAGTATTACAACGACATCAATCGCTACCAGCAGGGCTCGCCCCGCAGCGTCCGCTTCAACACCTACTCCAGCTTCGAATACGACCTGAACCCGCGCCTCACCGTTTTCGGTGATCTCTCCTACTACCACGCGAAGTCCGATCTGATCCGCCAGCCTATCGCCCTGAATTATCCCGGTGCCGACAGCCTCGTGATTCAAAACATGTCGATCGACAATCCGTTCAATCCCTTCGGCAACCGCTTCGTCAGCGCCGCCGGCACGCCCAACACCGACGGCTCGGCGCGCGTCACGGGCACCCCCCAGGGCATCACTCTCCTCACGGGTAACACCAAGGACATCGGCGACGAACACGTGCAGGTGAACTCCAACGTCTTCCGCACCGTCGGCGGTCTCCGCGGCAAGTTCGGCTCCACGTGGAGCTGGGAAACCGGCGTCCTCTACACCAAGGGCTGGACCAACGACCTTTCGCTGAACGCCGTCCGCGAGAGCCTTCTCCGCGACGCCCTCGGTCGCACCGATGCCACCGCTTACAATCCCTTCGGCTACACCTTCAAGGTCGTGGGCGCCGCGGTCGTTCCGGACAAAGCCTACACCAATCCCGTAGGCGTCGTTGATTCTTTCCGCACCCAATTCCGCCACGAAGGCTATAGCGCCATCGGCAGCATCGACCTTCGTGTCGGCGGCGAAATCGTCGACATCTGGGGTGGCGCTATCTCGCTCGCGGGCGGCGGGGAATTCCGCAAGGAACAGTATAAGGATTACCGCCCTCCCTTCATCGGCCTCAACCCCGCCAGCTCCGGCCTCAACCCCAACGACAACGATCTCGTCACCGCCTCGGCCGCGCCCGATTCCAACGGCTCGCGCACCGTCGGCAGCGCTTACCTTGAGACCGTCATCCCCCTCGTCGCGCCCAAGAACGGTATCCCGCTTGTGAAATCCTTCGAGGTCACCGGCTCCGGCCGCTTCGAGCGCTACAGCGATTTCGGCAGCACCACCAAGCCCAAGGTGGGCGTCAACTGGAAGCCCTTCGACGGCGTCATGCTCCGCGGTTCCTACAATCAAGGCTTCACCGCGCCGAATCTCGCCACCCTCTACGCCCCGAATCGCTTCACCGTGGATTCCCTCCCCGGCACGATCGACCCCTACCGCCAACCCGTCACCACCGAGGGCGCCTACGTGCAGCGCAATTACAATCGTGGTAACCCCAACCTGAAGCCCTCAGCCTCGGTCGGCCGCAGCGCCGGTATCGTGCTCGATGTCCCGAGGGTCAAAGGCCTTTCCGTGACCGCCGACTACTGGCAGATCAGCCAGTCCGACAACATCGGCTCGCTCACCAGCACGCAGATATTGAACTCCGATGTTGTCGCCCTGAACGCCTACACTCAGGCCCAGCTCGCTTCTGGCGTCGCCGTCGGTTCGATCAACGCCGGCAGCGGCACCTCGTCCTACAAAGGCTCCAGCGCCATCGAGCGAAATCCGGTGGGCACCGCCGACACCACGGCCTTCGCCGCCTATAACGCCGGCCGCCCCGCTTCCCAGCAGGTTGCCACCGTCGGCCAGATCGTGTCCCGCAGCGTGGTCTTCGAGAATCTCGCCTCCGGCTACGTCTCCGGCTGGGATTTGGGCATGAACTACGTGCTGCCCACGTTCCCCATCGGCAAGTTCAACTTCAACGCCGACTGGAGTTACACCGCCCGCAGTTACTCCGTGCGCAAAATCCCCGGCTCTGCGTCCGTCACCAATGAACGGCTCGATGTGGACGGCACCACCCGCTGGCGTGGCAACTTCACCGTCGCCTGGCGCAAGGGTGCGTGGAACGCGAGCTTCAGCGGCTACTACATCGGCAGCTACCGTGACAACTCCACCGGCTCCACCATCACGGCGGCCCAATACACCGCCCTCGGCAATCCGACCTACATCAGCAAATACCTCGACGGCGGCGCCTACGCCTACCGCTACATCGTGCGGGATTCGATCACCTACAACTCCTCGGTGCGCTACGCTTTCAAGAAGACCGCGCCAAAACTGCTGCGGGAGACGAGCATCCGCCTCGGTGTGATCAACCTTCTCGATAAAGAGCCGCCGCTCACCTCCGGTAACTTTGGCTACTCGGCGTCCGTTTATACCGGCCTCCTCCCCGGTCGCACTTGGACGCTGGACGTTACCAAGCGCTTCTAAACCACCGCGCGCCTCAGCGCGTC
>JACMRG010000165.1 GCA_014376585.1 Opitutaceae bacterium
ACCCACAAGACGAGCACCCACCCACCCACCCACCCAGCGCGGCGTGCAACCGCGACACGACGGGACGCGAAATCAAACCGAACACGGAGAACGCATCAAAACGCACGTCGTTCCCAAATCCGAGTTTCTGCGCAAGTTCGAGTTTTGATTTCGTCGCGGGAAGCACGTGATTGCGCTTTTGTCATCTGGTTTTGCCGGCCCCGCCGAACCCTTTGTGACCAGCGCACGGAAATCCGCGACCAGCGCGCGGAAATCAAGTCACGTCTCGCCCGCCGTAAATTTTCGCGCTCACCGCGACAGCTTCCGGTATTTGATGCGATGCGGCTGGTCGGCTTCCTTGCCCTTGCGCTTTTTAAAATCTTCGAGGTAGGACGAGTAATTGCCAGCGAACCACTGCACGGTGCTGTCGCCCTCAAACGCCATGATGTGCGTCGCGACGCGGTCGAGGAACCAGCGGTCATGGGAGATGATGACCGCACACCCGGCGAAGGTCTCCAACGCCTCCTCGAGCGCGCGGATCGAGTTCACGTCGAGATCGTTGGTCGGCTCATCGAGCAGAAGCAGGTTCGCGCCGCTCTTCAACACGCGCGCGAGCAGCACGCGGTTGCGTTCGCCGCCGGAGAGCACGCCGACTTTCTTCTGCTGGTCGGCGCCCGTGAAACCGAACTGCGCGCAATACGCGCGGCTGCTCACCGAGCGCGGTCCGAGCGTGAGAATTTCCTGCCCGTCGCTGATGACTTCCCAGATCGTCTTGCTGCCCTCGAGCGAATCGCGCGACTGCTCGACGTAGGCGAACTTCACGGTCTCGCCCACTTTGAACGTGCCGGCGTCGGGCTTTTCCAGATCCGTGATGAGTTTGAAGAGCGTGGTCTTGCCCGCGCCGTTGGGGCCGATGATGCCGACGATGCCGCCGGGCGGCAGGGCGAAATTAAGTTTGTCGAAGAGGAGTTTCTCGCCGAACGCCTTCGCGACATTCTGCGCCTCGACGACAACCGTGCCGAGTCGCGGACCGGCGGGGATAATGATCTCGAAAAGCTTTTCCTGCTCGGCGACATCGGCCTTGAGCATGGTCTCGTAGGCGTTGATGCGCGCCTGGCCTTTCGACTGGCGGGCCTTGGCGCCCTGGCGAATCCACGCGAGTTCGCGCGCCATGGCTTTCTGGCGTTTGCTTTCCGTGCGCTCGGCGACGGAAGCCGTCGCCTGCTTCTGCTCCAGCCAAGAGGAGTAATTTCCCTTCCACGGCAGGCCGTGTCCGTGGTCGAGCTCCAGAATCCAGCCCGCGACGTTGTCCAAAAAGTAACGGTCGTGCGTCACCGCGATCACCGTGCCCGCGTAACGGCTGAGATGTTGCTCGAGCCAATGCACGCTGTCCGCGTCGAGATGGTTCGTCGGTTCGTCGAGCAGTAAAATCGAAGGTTTTTGAAGCAGCAGTCGCGCGAGCGCGACGCGGCGACGCTCACCGCCGGAGAGATGATCGACGATCGCATCACCGGGCGGGCAGCGCAGCGCGTCCATCGCCATGTCCACCTGCGGCGCGACGTCCCAGGCGCCGAGCGCGTCGATCTTCTCCTGCAACTTCGCCTGCTTGTCGGAAATCGCGTCCTTCGCGGCGCTGTCGGCGGCTTCGGAGAGTTCGTCCCAACTCGCGTCGTAAGCGGCGGTGAGATCGGTGAGATGCTTTACGCCTTCCTCGACGCACGCGCGCACCGTGGCGCCGGGCGTGAGCGCCGGCTCCTGTTGGAGAAAGCCGACCGTGTAGCCCGGCTCGAAATGCACGCTGCCGTCGATATCGGTGTCGATGCCGGCGAGGATGCGCATGAGCGACGACTTGCCGGAGCCGTTGAGACCGAGGACGCCGATCTTCGCGCCGTAGTAAAACGACAGGGAGATGTCGCGGAGGATTTCCTTGCGCTCGATTTTCTTCGAGACGCCGAGCATCGAGAAAATGATCTTCGGGGCTTCTTCAGCTTTGGCCATGCGCGCCACTCAAACGCGCTTCATCGCCGCCGCAAGCCCGACTAAGAACGCTGCTGAAGAAGGCTCTAGTATGTTGGGACATTCAAATTTATTACCCTTCACACCATGTCACCATTGCATAACCCAACCGGAACAGGAGCACGGAGCCCCATCGCTCACTCGCGAACTTCGACGGTGTAGGTTTTGACCTGCTTCCAAATTGGCGTTTTAACTAGGCTCTTTCCTGCCAAAATAACCACCGCCCCAGGAGCGATGGTCTCATTGTCGCTGTAGGCTTCATCGAGTTTGAACGCCTTACCATCGAGCAGGACCGCATGAGTGCGAACACGCCTCACTTCAGCCGTATTATTAGCAATTTTAGCAGTCCAAGAGTAGTGCGTGTATGATTCGGTGCTTTCGATAGCGCGGAGTGCAATTTCTCCTAGCTTCAGTTTTCCCGCAGATTTGGTGCCTTCGAGTGCTGTCTCGGACAGAGAATCTCTAGCGGTAGAACTAGACGAACTGCCCGCCGGTCGCCGTTTTTCTGCAGCTACTTTATAAGGCTCAGGCAGAACTTCATATTTTAGCGTGCCTCTTCCACCTTCCCAGCGCGCCATAGCGGCGGACGCAGAAAACGAAACGAACTCAACCTTATGCAGTGTGCGCCCATCCGTGAGCACCAGAGAATCAACTGGCTTATCTAGATTAACGTCCGCCGCGAGCGCACACCGTGCTAACACAAATAAGAGCAAAAAAACTTTCATGAACTGAGAAAATATCTGTGGTTTTGAAGAAGACCGAGAGCAATCAGTCGGAATTATGGATCCGAACGGCCAGTTAAGTTCCGATCTAAATTCCAAAGCAATTAGCTTTGCGGCAATCTCGCCAAAATCGCCTTCAATTTTTCATGGAGCTTCGGCGTGCGACCCTCGTTTTTCACAAAATTCCGCTCGGTAAGATCGAGTTCCATGGCATCCGTGCGGTCGATTTTCTGGCCCGTCGCGGCATTGATGAAACCGAGCGTCGCGCCCGGGCCCTGCTTGAACTGATACTCGGCCGCGACGTCATTTTTCCAAGCATCCGGCCCCGTCTCGATCTTGAGGCTCCCGGCGGGTTCGTCGTGGTCGCGCGGTTTGAGCAATACGCCGTAGATGAGGAACTCGGCGGCGAGGGGCGTGGCGCGTTTTTCGAGGGCCGCTGTCGTGACGGTGCAGGCGCGCAGGCCTTTGGGCGCACAGCGCTCGGTTTTCAGAATCACAATGATACCTTTTTTGCGCCCCGCCACGGGCACACCGGCCATGCGCTGCCGAAAATCTTCGCTGAGCTGCTCCGGTGTCCACAGTGAGCGCGTCATCGGGATGATGTTCTCACAATCGGCATACGGGACGCCGACCGCATCGGGGTAACAAGACATCACCTTGGGCACATAGCTCTCACCCCGATAACCGCGCGCAAACGCCAGCGCGGCGGCGGGACCCTCCTTCAACTCCATACGCTCGGTCGGTGCGGCGACGGCCATCGTCGCAAAAATCCCAACCGCCAAAAAGAGCGGCGCGCGTGAGCGGAAAACTTGGGGCAATCGAGGGGCGATCATCGACAATGAGTTTAACGGAGCGGCGACCACAGCAAGGCGCCCCAAGCTCAACGCAGCAACCGCGGAAAAATTAGTCCAGCACGACCACGGCATACGGCGCCGTGGCGACCTCCATCGCCGCCAGCAGACTCAGCGCCTCAATGCGGTTGAGTCCGCAGATATCGGCCAACGGCCGCAGGTTTGCGCACACCGCCGGGCGCTCGGGGCGGTCGAAAATCGCGCAGCGCATATCAGGGAGCAGTTGCACGCAGCGTTCCCCCGCCCGCTTGCCGTGGGGCATGCCGGGAATCGGCGAAGAGATCGAAGGCGCGATGCAGCACGCGCCGCAGCCAGCGCGACAATCCATGGGCCACCCCAACCGCGACGCCCGCCGGAAGCGAGCCGCGCGTTTTATTTCAATCCCGCGATCAACGCTTTGAGCTGCGCGGCGTGGTCGGCGGTGTCCACTTTCTCCGCGACGGCGAGCACGGTGCCGTCGGTATCGAGCACGAAGGCCGCGCGCGCCGGGCCGAAGTATCTTTTCCCATACATGGATTTCTCGACGATGGAGTCCGCCGCCTGCGCAAAGAGGTCCTTGGGGTCGCTCACCAGCGGGAAGCCGATCTTTTTCTTCGCGGCGTATTTCAGATGCGAGCCGGGCGTGTCGCGGCTGATTGCGACGAGGTTGTAGCCGGCTTTTGCGATTTCGGCCGCGTGCGCGGCGAGCGCGTCGTTCTGCTTATCGCAGGAGCCCGTGTTGTTCTTCATGTAAACCGATACGATGGTCCGGCGCGTGAGCAGGTCTTGGAAGGCGACCTCCCGGGCGGTGCCGTCAGCGACGACGGTAAGCTTAAAGTTGGTTCCAAGCTTCTTGCCGGGGGTAATCATGGCCCGCCGAATGAGCCCAGACGGCGAGAGTCGTCAACGGGACGGACGCTTTCCCCGCCAAACCGCGAAATACCGCTCAACCCACCCCCGGTCTCAGCCGAATCTCTCTTCAGGAGATAAATCTGCTCGATTTGGACCTCGCCGGCTTTGACGCGGAGGATTTTCCCGCTCAACCTCACTTTTCGATGAAATCCGTCAAGGTCCCCGCTTTGGAGCTTTTCCTCCACGAAATGATCCCTCTCGCCAAGGCGATGGGCGTCGGCGTGGAAGTCAGCGACGACCGCGCTCTCACCCTGACGGCCCCGAAGGAGCAGAACAAAAATTCGCTCAACACCGCGTTTGGCGGCAGTCTCGTTTCCCTCGCCACCCTCGCCGGCTACGGCGTCGTTTGGGAACTCATGAAGAATGAGAAGGGCGCCGAGAAACCCGAATGGAGCATTGTCGTGAAAGAGAGCCGCGCCGCTTATCGTCGGCCCGTGATCGGTGATCTCCGCGCGATCTGCGAGCGCCCGGCGCAAGCAGCCATCGCCGAGTTCAAGGAAGCCCTCGCCCGCTACGGCAAGGCCAAGCTCAAGCTCCGCGCCCGCGTCGTCGAGAAGGGCGAGACCGCCGTCGATGTGACTGCGGCGTTTGTCGTCACGCGTTAGCGTTACCCCGGCTGATGCTCCCCGGCCTCCGCCCCATCGTGTTGACGGTATGGGCCGCCGTCACTATCGCCTTCGCCCGCGAGCCGGCCGAAAACATTTCCGCGAGTCCAAGAGCGACCCCGACTCTGCCTACATCACCGAGCCGACTAAATCTGACCTTCACACCCCCGACTTCGGCCGAACTGCCGACCTCCGATGGGGTTCTTGGTAGTGTCACGCTGTTGCCTGCGTTCGAAGTGCACGATTCACAGCGGAAGTTATCGCCCCACGATGTGCAGACCGGTGCAGCCCTTCTGGCCGAGGCCAAAGCGCGCTACCTGAATTCTGTGTAACAGAAAACGGGCGGCCAGCTCATGGCGGTCGCGGAGCTGCTCATGAACCCCTTGGCCGGTTGGCACCCCAACGAAGCCACGGCGATGACCCTTTACGCCCAAGATGCCCGCCTGCTCCGGATCAAGGAATCCCGCGAGTTGATCGATGTTTATCGCGGCGTAAATCCCGCCAAATACAGGAGCTCCGCGAACTGTTGTTCGACACCTACCAACACGAGCCCGACCGGCGGCCCGGCGTCCTCGGGCGGCGGTGAGTGCGCGTCGGCGGAGTTGAGAAGGCGGGCAACTCAGGCGGGCCGATCCGATTGGTCGCCGGGCGAAAGCGTTAAATATGCTTCGAGTCGGCATCGTCCTTTTTGACGTAGCCGTTGTCCTGCCGCTGGTGATTCACGGCGTTCTTTTTGAGGTAGGCTTGGTAAACGTCGTCGGCCGACATACCGAGCGTCTGCGCGAGCGACACGAGAAAGTGAAACAGATCCACGACTTCGACCTTGGCGTTCTGCTCGTCGAATTTCTGATATTTCGCCCACCATTTCCACGGCACGCTGTCGATCAGCTCGGCCGTTTCCTGCTGCATGGCGCGGGTATAGTTGAGAATCCACTTGGCCTTTTCCTCGTCGGTCGGGGGCGGGAGGGTGACACCGATGCGCTGGTTGAGCGCCTCCTGCATGCGGAAGATTTCCTCGAATTTATCCATGGCCGCGACGCTGCAAATGCCCTCCGGCGCTGGCAAGCCCGCGTTCGATTTCGCCGCCGCCACCGCCGCGTTTGGTGCCCACGGGCAGCGACTTGTCCCGGGCTTGGCCGGCCGTCGTCCCGAATTTGCAGTTGCCCCCGCAACCGGCGACGGCGAGTTTGATGCTTTGATGCTGACGTCGAGCGCGTTTACCGCCCTCCGCCCGCATCACCAACCCGGGCCGCTCCCGCTACTGCGGTGAGCGCTCAGAAAAACAAAAAACAACACAATGACAGATAATGATACGTCCGGCGCACCCGCCGCGACGCCCCCCGCGCCCGCCGCGGGTGGCGATACCCAGCCGTTCGGCGCGTTCGGCTCCAACCGGGGCTCCGGCCTCAACCGTGGAAAGAAACGCCCCTCCGCCCAAGCCAGCAGCCCTGCCCCCGTGGCCAATGCCGCCGACTACAAGCCCAGCTCCCTCGAGGTCATCACCTCGAAGAGCGAGTATAAGAACCCGTTCGCGCCCGAGCCCGAGGCTCCCGTGATCGCGCCGGTCTCCGCACCGGCCCCCGTCGAAAGCATCGCCCCGGTTCCCGCCGCGGCCGTGTTTACCCCCGCCGCACCTGCACCCGTTGCCGTTGTGACCCCACCCGTTTCCGTGATGCCGTCCGCGGCATCGGCCCCGGTCGTAGTCGCAGCCACGCCCGCGGAAAAAGCCGAGCTCAACATTCTCCCGGCCGCCGAGGCCAAGCGCCCCGCCGCGAGCTGGGAGTCGTCAGCCGAAAGCCGCCCGCGCCGCGACGAACGCCCGACGTTCCGCGTCGAGCCCCGTCCCGGCAGCCAGCCGCGTCGCGAGGAAGAGCCGTCCAAGGAACTGTTCCCCATGCAGGGCGGGCAATCGCCCTCCCGTGGTCCCGCGCGCGATTCCGCCCGCGAGCCCCGCCGCGATGGTCAGCGTTTTGAACCGCGCGAGCCCCGCCGTGACGCCCGTCCCGAGCAGGGCAACCGCGTTCCGGTCGCGCACTCGCAGCCCAAGCCCGCCGGCGGTTTCATTGCCTGGCTGAAGGCACTTTTCGGCATCAAGACTCCCGCTCCCGCCCCCTCGCATTCCTCTTCCGGCGAACGTCACCGCGAGGGCGGCGAAGGTGGTCGCGATGGCTATGAAGGCGGCGGTCGTCGTCGCAACCGTCGCGGTGGTCGCGGTCGCAGCCAGCATGGCGGCGGTGGCGAACGTCAGGGCGGCTACACCCCGCGCGCCGAGGGCGAAAGCTCCGGCGGCGGCGAGTCGCGTTCAGGCGGGGAATACCGTGGCGAAGGCCGCGGTGAGAACCGCGGTGAGTATCATGGTGGCGGCGACGGCCATCGCGGTGGCGGTCGCTCCCGTGGCGATCGCGGCCGTGATCGTGGCGAGCGTGGTCCCCGCGGTGATCGCGGCGGTCCCGACCCCCGCCCCGAAGGCCAGCAGGGCGGCGGCGCGATCTGATCGCGTTAAACCTTGCCCACCGCGCAAACCCGCGCGCATTTCAAAGGCGTTCCTTTACCGGGACGCCTTTTTCATTTTCCGCTCCCGCCATCGGTGGATGGGACTCTCCGCTCTCAACTCTCAGCTCTCAACTTTTCCTCTCCACAGATGTCCGACCTCATCGTCCACGGCGGTCGCCCGCTCTCCGGCACCATCACGCCGTCCGGCAACAAGAACTCCGTCCTCCCCATCTTCTGCGCCACGCTGCTCACCGACGAGCCCGTGACGCTCCTCAACGTCCCCGACATCACCGATCTCAACAAACTCGTCGCCTTTTTCACCGCGCAAGGCTCGCAGATCACCTGGGACCGCGCCGCCGGCACCATGCGGGTCGATCACTCGACGTTCCGCCCCTCGCTCGCCGACGACGAACTCCCGCAGGACATGCGCTCCACCGTCCTGCTTTACCCGGCGCTGCTTCACCGCTTCCGCAAACTGACCATCCGCGCCAACACCAAGGGCTGCTCCCTCGGCGTCCGCGAGATCGACCCGCACCTCGAAATCCTCCGCGCCCTCGGCACCGTCATCAACAACGGCGAGCCGCTCATCCTCGCGCTCACTTCGGGGTTCACCGGCGCGCGCCACTGGTGCGACTACATGTCCGTCACCGTCACGGAAAATTTCGCCATGGCCGCGGCCCTCGCGTCCGGGAAATCCACGCTCATCAACGCCGCCAGCGAGCCCCACGTGCAGGAACTCTGCGCCGCGCTCGTCGCCATGGGCGCCAAGATCAAGGGCCTTGGCACCTCGATGCTCTCGATCACCGGCGTGAAAAAACTCCACGGCGCCACCATCACCATCGGCACCGATTACCACGAGATCGTCACCTTTCTCGCCCTCGGCGCCATCACCGGCGGCGAAGTGCGCATCGAGAATTCGCTCCCGCATCACTTCGATCTCATCACCCGCGCGTTCGCCAAGCTCGGCGTCATCGTCGAGCACGAGGGCACCACCGCCATCGTCCGCCGCAATCAGACGTTGAAGATCGAGCAGCCCTTCACGAGCAACCTACTCCCCAAAATCGAAGCCGCGCCGTGGCCGTATTTTTCCGTGGATCTCCTGCCGCTCATGATCGCCCTCAGCACGCGCGCCGAGGGCACGATTCATTTTTGGAACAAGGTTTACGAAAACGGTTTTTCGTGGATTCCAGAATTGGCGAAATTCGGTGCGCACGCGCTCGTAAGCGACCCGCACCGCATCGTCGTCTTCGGCAACCGCCCGCTCCATCCCGCGACCGTTGATTCTCCCTACATCATCCGCGCCGCCGTTGCCCTCGCGATGGTCGCCGCCGCGATCCCCGGCAAATCCGTCGTCCGCAACGCCGAGATCATCAAGCGCGCCCACCCGCGCTTCGTCGAAAACCTCCGCAGCCTCGGCGCCGAGCTGGAGTGGAAATAGTTAAAACCAAGGCTGAATCTGGAACTCAGGAAATCAGGAATTCAAATTTGGCGGCTTCCGGTTCTTTCCTGATTTCCTGAGTTCCAGATTCTAAAATCTCATGCCCGCTCCCGATCCCAACAAAGGCGTCAACTTCCTCACCTCGACGCTCTCCTCGCCCGTCTCTCCCGCCGAGGCCGCGCTACGCCCGCTTTCCTTCGCCGATTTCACCGGCCAACATAAAACCATTGATCGTCTGAAAATCATGGTCGGTGCCGCGAAAAAACGCGGCGAAGCGCTCAACCACATTCTCCTCTCCGGCCCGCCCGGCCTCGGCAAAACCACCCTCGCCTTCATCCTCGGCAACGAACTCGGCAAAGCCGTCCGCGTCACCTCGGGCCCCGTCATCGAAAAAGCCGGCGACCTCGCCGGCCTCCTCACCAGCCTCGAGGAAGGCGACATCCTCTTCATCGACGAAATCCACCGCATCCCCAAAACCGTCGAGGAATACCTTTATTCCGCGATGGAGGATTTCCGCCTCGATATCATGATCGACCAGGGCCCGAACGCCCGCAGCGTCCGCCTCTCCATCCCGCGCTTCACGCTCGTCGGCGCCACCACCCGCAGCGGCCTGCTCACGGCCCCGCTCCGCTCACGGTTCACGCTTCAGACGCGCCTCGACTACTACGACCACGCGACCCTCGAAGGCATCGTCCAACGCAGTTGCGGCCTCCTCGGCGTGTCCATCGACCAGGGCGGCGCCGCCGAGATCGCCACCCGCGCCCGCGGCACGCCCCGCGTCGCCAATAACCTCATCAACTTTTGCCGCGACTACGCCCAGGAACGCGCCACCGGTAAAATCACCCAAGCGGCAGCAGCCGCCGCGCTGGAACTCTTGGAAACCGACGCCGCCGGCCTCGACGAGATGGATAAACGCATGTTGCGCGTGATGGCCGAAAACTACCGCGGCGGTCCCGTTGGTATGAGCACCATCGCCGTCGCCGTCGGCGAGGAAGCCGAGACGCTCGAGGAAGTTCACGAACCGTTCC
>JACMRG010000166.1 GCA_014376585.1 Opitutaceae bacterium
ACGGATCGAACGCGTGGCCTACGCCGACGATCATGCGCGGGGCGAACTCGTGGCGGCGCAACCGCCGGTGTTGAACGCGGAGCAGGCGGCGGCGGTGGCGGCCGTGGCGGAGAAGTTGGCGGCGCGGAAATTTGGCGTAACGCTGCTGCATGGCGTGACGGGCTCGGGTAAGACGGAGGTTTACCTGCATGCCATCGACACGGTGTTGAAGGCGGGAGGCGGGGTGGCGTTTTTGGTGCCGGAGGTGGCGCTCACGCCGCAGACGGTGGCGCGGTTGCGCTCGCGGCTGGAGGCAATCGCGCCGGGCAACAAGTGCGTCGTGTGGCACAGTCATCTGAGCGAAGGCGAGCGGCTCGATGGGTGGCTGGCGCTGGCGACGGGTGAGGCGCGGGTGGTGGTGGGGGCACGGTCGGCGGTGTTCGCGCCGGTGCAGAATCTGCGGTTGATCGTCGTCGATGAGGAGCACGAGCCGGCTTACAAGCAGGACGAGATGCCGCGTTACCACGGGCGCGATGTCGCCGTGATGCGGGCGAAGCTCTGTGGCGCGGTGTGCCTGCTCGGTTCGGCGACGCCGTCGTTGGAAAGTTTTTATAATGCGCAATCGGGCCGCTACCAATTGCTCGAGCTGAAGCAGCGCGTCGATAACCGAAAGCTGCCGCACATCGACGTGGTCGATATGAAGATCGAGGTCATGCGCCAGCGTGGCCTGACCACGCTCTCCCGGAAACTGGTGGATGCGATGCACGCGCGACTGGAACGGCGCGAGCAGACGATTCTGTTTATCAACCGGCGCGGCTACTCGTCGTCGATGCTCTGCACGAAATGCGGGCACACCGAGGAGTGTCCGCATTGCTCGATCACGATGACCTATCATCGCAGCGACGAGACGCTGCGCTGCCACTTGTGCGGCGAACAGCGTGCGGCGCCGGTGCGCTGTCCGGCGTGCGGTGCGCCGGAGATTCGCTGGCGCGGGCTGGGCACGCAGCGCGTGGAGGAGGCGGTGCGGCGCGTGCTTCCGCGGGCACGGCTGGAGCGGATGGACACCGATACGATGGCCAAGAAGAACCGGTTTCGGGAAATCCTCGGCGATTTCCGGCTCGGCAAAATCGACGTGCTCATCGGCACGCAGATGATCGGCAAGGGGCTGGATTTTCCCAATGTCACGCTCGTGGGACTGATCGATGCGGACATCTCGATGCACATCCCGGATTTCCGGGCGAACGAGCGCACGTTTCAGCTGCTCGTGCAGGTGGCGGGTCGGGCGGGGCGAGGTGATCGCGCGGGGGAGGTGGTGGTGCAGACGTTTACGCCGCAGGCGGAGGCCATTCAATTTTCACGACATGCGGACTACGCGGGATTCGCGGCGACGGAGTTGAAGTTGCGGAAGGATTTCAATTATCCGCCTTATCGGCATCTCATCCACCATCTGTTTCGCGGGCCGAATCCGGAGAAGCTGAAGTTTTTTTCAGAGCAGTGGGCGAAACTGGTGGAGAAAACGTTGGGATCGCGCGTGGAGTTGCGCGGGCCGTCGCCGTGTCCGATCGAGAAGATCAAGGACGAGTATCGCTGGCAGATCTGGTATTTCGTCGATGGCGTGACGAAGGTGATCGGGGATCTGGCGAAATTGAGAAACGAGTTCGCGTGGTCGGATGATATCACGCAGGTGATCGACGTTGATCCCGTCAGTCTGATGTGAGGCCTGCGCCGGGCTAGAACGGGAAGCCGAGCGAAACCTGAAGTGTGCCCGAAGGATCCTGCGGGCGCGGCCGGATATTGCGGCCGTATTCGACGCGGATGGGACCGATCAAAGTCTGATAGCGCACGCCGAGGCCGGCGGAGTAGAGCTGCTCTTCGAAGGGATAGTTGGAGAGGGTGACCGCGGTGCTGAGTGCATCGGTGAAAACAATGAGCGACCAATTTTTGGTGATGGCCTGTTCCAGCTCCAGGTTGAGGAGCGTGTAGCTTTTGGCACCGCGGAAGGCGCCGAATGCGTCGCGCGGGGCGGCTTCGCCGTCGGCGTAACCGCGGATGCTATTTTCGCCGCCGGGATAGAAACGCTTGTTCACGGGCAGATCGCGATCATCGGAGCCGAGGCTGGTGACGACGCCATGGGTGAACCCGATATGAGTCCAGCGGCTGCGTCCCCACGGGGTATGCCACGCGCCGCCGAATTCGAGGCGTTGGTAGTCCACTTCGCTACCGAGGCTGTGGTCGGCGACCTCGGTGCGGACGAACCATCGATAGCCGCGGTGCGGGCGCAGGACGTTGTCGCGGCGGTCGCGGGTGAGAGCGAGATCGAGGCTGGCGGCGTTGACGGCGCTGAGGTCGAGGGCGCGGGTGGCGAGTTGGTTGTCGGCGCTGCTGAGGCGTTGATAGGTGTAGCCGGCGGTGGCCGCGGCGCCGATCCAGGGCAGGGGGCGGCTGAGCGTGACGGTGCCGCCGTATTCCTGGCGGAGAAAAGCGAGTTCCTGGCGGCGCAGACCGAAGAGTTTCACCGAGCCGTCGAGTTCTTCGCCGATGAGGCCAGGGACGGTGTAGGTGTAGTCGCCGCGCGAGCTTTTGACGGATTGGATGAGCGTGAGCTGGCTCTGGTGCGCGCGGCCGAAAAGGTTGTGCTGCTGCAACTCGATGCCGGCGCGCCACTGCTCGTAGCTGCCGTAGCCGAAGAGCAGGTTGGCATCCCAGCGGCGGGTCTCGCGGACGACGTAAACCGGGTCGCGCGTCGTGCCGGTCGCCGGTTCGTAGTGAAGATCGAGCGCGTCGAAAATTCCGAGGCGTGAGAGGCGGTAACGGCCCTCTTCAAGTTTCAGCGGATTGAGCGGCGCGGCGTCGGCCAGCGGCACGCGGGAGCGCAGGGTCGATGGCCGGGTGCGGACCGCGCCCTCGAAGCGCACCGTGCCCACGCGGACCGCCGGGCCGGGGACGACACGGGCGATGACCGCCACGGGTTTGACGCCGGCGGAGTCGGGGCCGGGTTTTCCGGCGACGGTGACCCGCACATCGGGATAGCCGCCCGCATAGTAGGCGCGGCGAATGGCGGTCGCGAGGTCCTGTGACCAGTGGGGAGACCAGGGTTTTTGGAGATAAGGTGCGGTGGCGAAGGTGGGCACGCCGGGGGCTTCGTCGCCTTCGAGAGCGAGCGCCGCCACGTTCCAACGCGGGCCTTCCTGCACCGCGATGGCGAGGGTGACGGCGCCGGTGGTGTTGTTGATCTTTACTTCCGGCGGGGCCAAGACGGCTTCGGCGTAACCCAAATCGCGCAATTCAGAGCGGAGGGCGCCCGTGGCCTGCTTGAGGTGGGCAGGCGAATAGGGCGTGGTGGTGAAGTTGGAAAAGAGCGTGGAGTCATCGCGGAAGAAGGCGCGACCGAGGGCGGGCTCGATGGCGGTGAGACCGGTGATGGCAACGGAGGTGAGGTGGTAGCGGACGCCGCGGTGGACCTTGAAGGTCGCGGCGCGGACCACGAGAGGGCGCGGAAAGGCGGCGGGATTTTCACCTTCAAAGCGCACGGTGAGGGCAGTGCCGTCGGTGCGCGTGAGCTCGGCTTCGATGGTGGGCTTCAGGTAACCGTCTTCGCTGAGCGCGGACATGAGGAGGAAGGCGGCGTCCTCGACGGCGTTGGCATCGAGGGTGGAGCTGCGTTGATCCCCGAGGAGTCGTTGCAGGGCGACGCGGAGTTCACGGTTCCGCCAGAGACCGAGGCCGGAAACGGAGAGCTTGGCGTCGGTGACGCGGGGTTTTTCCGGTGCGGGTCCGGCGTCCGCGGCGCGGCTGGCAGGGGCGGGCGCGCAGAGGAGTGTGAACGCACACGCGGCGGCGGCGAGGCTATGGCTTCTCATGGAAAGCGCGCCTTTCGTTCGCAAAAATCCGCCATTTGACGCCGGCGTTGTAGTCGTCGAATTCATCGTATTCGCCCACGAGCGACCAGCGGTCGTCGAGGCGGTATTCCATTCCAAAGGTTTCGCGGCCCTGGCGGGAAATGCTTTCCCCGGTGCTGATGCTCAGGCGGTCACCGGAGGCGGTTTCGCCGCCGAGGCTACCGAGAAGGCTCTGGCCGAGATAGCGTCCGATACTGGTGGCGCGCTGGCGGTCGGTAATGACGCCGGAGTTGGTCGGGAGCTGGCCGGCCATGACGAGGAGCAGGACCTGTTTGGATTCCAAGGCAGGATTGGAGGAGAAGCTAAGCATCGGAGCGGACAGGGTGCCGCTCAGCTCAAGACGGAGATTGTAGCCGTAGCGGCGGGTCGCGCCGGTGAGCCAGAGCTGGAGATCGTGCGGATTCTCAGCGGTGAGGCGGAGGCTGGATTGCTGCACGGCGAACGAGGCGAACGGGAGGAGGACGCTGCCCTCGTTGACGACGGCTTCGCCGATGGCGATGGGATTGCCGAGCGTGCCGCCGAGGCGGAAGTGGGCGGAGGCGACGCCGGTGAAGAGGGCGGTGCGGAGGCGGAGGAAACGGTCGCCGTCGATGGCGACATCAAGGCGCCACTGGTTGAAGGGCGCGACTTCGACCGCGAAATAGGGCGCGCGCGCGGACGAGCCGCGTTCGCCCGAGGGCAGGAGATCGCGCACATCGGCGAGGAAAAGACTGTCGTGGAAGCGCACGGTGCCGCCGATCAGAGTCTGGCCGGAAAAGGGCGTGGTGAGGCGCAGATCGAGGTCGCCGCGCAGCAGAAGCCCGAGCTGGCGGACGAGCGGGAGGTTGGTGCCTTTGAGCGCGAGGTCGAGGCGGGGCTGACCTTTGGCGGGAATCTCGACGGTGCCGGCGAGGGTGACGGGCTGGCCGCCGGCGCGGGCTTTGACCGCGCGCACGGTGAGGGTGCGTCCGGCGACGAGGAGATCGGCGTTGATGTCTTGCAAGGCGCCGAGGACGCCGAGGGGGCGCGAGGCCGCGTCGCGCAGCTGGAGCGTGCCGTTGAAGTCGCCGCCGGATTTGAGGGTGAGATCGAGTTTTAAGCGGCCCTGGGGTGCGAGATATTCCGGCAAGTGCCGCGAGAGGGCGGCCATATCGGCGTCGGGGATTTCGAGGTGGAGATCGGCGTTCTGCATGAGCAGTGCGAGGGGGTTTTTCTGGAGTTTCGCCCATGCGCCGGTGCCGAGTGGGAGACGGCCCGAGGCGCGCACGGCCTGGGCGTCGAGTGAGGCGGAGAAACGATCAATGATAAGACCGCCGGCGTCGCCGCTGAGATCGAGTTCGACGGCTTCGAGCTCGGGCAGGGAAATGTCGATACGCGCGGAATCGACGGCGAGACGGGTGGCGCGGAGGGTGGCGGTGCCGCGCGGTTTCGACCACGTGCCGTTGAGCTCCGCGGTGAATTGCGGGGCGACGATCTCGATGCCGATGAGCGACTGGAGCTGCGTCCAGAACCGCGCGGTGGGCTCGGTGGTGGCGGCGAGGGCGAGGGCGGCGTCGGGGAGAAGGGTTAAGTGCTCGGGGCCGACGGGATGGATGAG
>JACMRG010000167.1 GCA_014376585.1 Opitutaceae bacterium
GACGGGCGGCGGCTTCGGCGTCGAGTTGGGTGAGGCCGAGGGCGAGGGGGAGGCGCCTCGGCGTCGCAGACGCCGGCGAGGAGGCCGACGACGAAGGTATCGGTGCCGGCCGCGAGGGCGCCGGGGAAATGATCTACGGGATGACGCGGTGGGGGAGGGCGCGCAGTGCGATGAGTTGGGGCGGGGTCAACGGCATGGGGGCTAAAGCCGTGATATCAGACCGGGCGCAGGGCCAAGCGCGGAACCCCGGCATAAAAAAGCGGAGACGAGCGTCTCCGCTAGAAAAAAGGGGGGGCGTCAGGTGGTGCCCGGCAGGAAGGGATCAGCGCGCGACGGCGGAGGTGGCCAGAATATTGAAGATCTCGGGATTCACGTTGGGCGGTGCGATTTGCAGCGGGGGAGCACGGAAGATGGGTCGATTCCACATAACATCTTCGCGAGTGACTATCTGCACGATGGCGGGCTTTTCTAGTGGGAGGCGGGTGAAGTGGAGGGCAATGGCCATGACGGTTAGTGGTTACGGTGTGCGGTCGGTGGTGGTAGTCAGGAGCTAGACTTTGATCGGTGCAAAAAGTGCCGGCCCAAATGAAAAAAATGCTGCCGAACCGAAAAAACGCCGAGTTTAGAGGTTTAACAAAAAGCGCCCTTGCCCGCAGGAAGTGAGTCTCCCACAAAGAGCCGGTCGTTGGTTTTCTGTCCCTCCCCCTCAACCCCATTAGTATTCCTATGAGTAACGAGACTGTTGATTACGCGCCGATCGCACCGAATGCGAAGCGCCTCCTTTGGGCCGGTTTCATGGCCATCCTTGCTGCCGGCGTCGGCGCTGCGGTGCGTGGTGGCATTTTCACCAATTGGAGCCGTGAATTCGGCTTCACCGCCACGCAGCTTGGCCTGATCGGCGGCGCCGGTTTCACCGGTTTCTGTTTCGGCATCATCATCGCAGGCCTACTCGTTGATAAAATTGGTTACGGGAAGGTCGTGCTGGTGGCATTTGCGCTGCATATTCTCTCGGCGATCGTCACGTTCGGCGCGACCACGCCGCAGAACGCCGAGCAGATGCTGACATGGGGCATGTTCATCTTCGCATTCGCCAACGGCACCCTTGAGGGCGTGGCAAATCCCCTCGTTGCAACACTCTTTCCGAAACAGCGCACACACTACCTCAATATCCTCCATGCCAGCTGGCCGGCCGGCCTCGTGATCGGCTCTGTCGCGGGCTGGATACTGGGCGACCGCATGAATCTTAGCTGGAAGATTCAACTCGCCGTTTATCTCGTGCCCACGCTGGGCTACGGTTTGATGTTCTTGGGCCAGAAATTCCCGAAGTCCGAGGCTTCCCTCAAGGGCACCAAGTTTGGCGAGATGTTGAAGGACGTGGGCATTATCGGGGCGGCGGTGATCTGCTATCTGCTGGCGCTGTTTTTTGCCGAAACACTTCACCTTGGTAACACGGTCGGCTACGTGGTCGGTGGCGCGCTGCTGCTCACGGTGGGTGTCATCACCAAATTTTCGATGGGTTCGTTCCTGCTCTTCGTGCTCTTCGTGACGCACATGTTGCTCGGCGCGGTCGAGCTCGGCACGGATGGCTGGATTCAGAACATCACGGGCAACCTCTTCACCCCCGAGCAGGGCAAGTTCCTTTTCATCTGGACCTCGGCCATCATGTTCACCCTGCGCTTCTGCGCTCACTGGGTGGAGAAGACGCTCAAACTTTCGCCGATCGGTCTGCTGCTGATCTGCGCGGTCATCGCCTCTGTCGGCCTGCGCCTATCAAGCGGGGTGCAAACCTTCACGATGGCGCTGATCGCGCTCGGCATCTACGCTGTTGGAAAAACGTTCTTCTGGCCGACGATGCTGGCCGTCGCTTCGGACCGCTTCCCGCGCACGGGCGCGGTGGCGATCTCGATCATGGGCGGTATCGGCATGTTGTCCGCCGGTATGCTGGGCGGCCCCGGTCTCGGCTACGGCAAGGATCGTTTTGCGGCCGAGGCGCTCAACGCGTCGAATCCCGCGGCCTATGCCGAAGTGAAGGTCGCGACGCCTTCGAAGTTCCTCTTCTTCTCAGAAGTGAACGCCATCGACGGCAAGAAGCTCGCCGACGCGAAAGACGCGAAGGTGCGCGATCCGAAGCAGGCGGCGATCGTGGCGGCCGACCAAGCGGGCGATCGCGCCACGCTGAAGGCCGATTCCTACATCCCGGCGGTGATGGCGGCGATCTACCTCTGTCTCTTCATCTACTTCAAATCCATCGGCGGCTACAAAGTGCTCACGCTGGCCGACGAAGAGCGGGCGGAGAAAGCCTGACGCGCCGACGCGAAACGGCAGACCGGGGTTTAGCCCCGGGGAAAAATTATGAGCGGGCCGGAATGGCCCGCTCTTTTTTTTGGCCCGGGCCGCTGCGGAGGACGTGGGGGTTAAGCGGTGGGTAAAACCGATTCGAGGCTCACGCGTCCCGCAGCCGGCCGGGATACAAAGTTTTTTGGCGCGATTAAGCGACGCGGCGTAGCGCGCTCTCGCTTTCGTCGAGGGCGCGCTTGGGCAGGCCCACGGTGAGCACGCCGTCGTGGATTTCGGCCCGCATCGACGGATAGTCGAAGCCGAGGCCGAGCCGCAGGCGCAGCTGGTAGTCGCGCTGCGCGCGTTCGAGGTGCAGCGACTGCCAGTTGACGCGCACGAAGTGGGCCTTGCGCGCGGTGATTACGAGATCGGGGCCGCGCGCCTCGATGTCGATGCCGGCGGCGTCCACGCCCGGCACGTAGACGTCGATTTTGACGGCGGCGGCGTGGTCACGGCAGTCATAGCTGGGTTGGCGGAAGGACTCAACGGTCTGAACTTCCGATTGGCGCGAGCGACTGGCGGGACTGAGGGGGCGGATAATCGTATGCATAGGGAAAGGCGGTGGCGTCCTGAAGCTTGGGGCTCCGGGCTTCTCGTGTGGGCTAAACTGGTCCGTGATTTCGGAGGTTTAGCGGGAGAAGCCCGCGCCGGTTTTTTTGCTCCAAACGGAGACGACCGGGCACATCTGCCCACAGCGTTGCTGCACGGCCTTCGTAAACGAAGTGCCGGCGCGGCGGTGGAGATGTTGAGTGGCCCGGGTCATTGGAACAACGCGACACGGTGCAAAATGCAGCCTGCGTGCCAAGTGGGAATTTTTCTACGACGGTGAAGATTGGGTGACGGAGACCGAGGCGAGCGGAAGGCGAGAGTTGAAGGCTGAGAGTTGAGAGCCGGGGTCGGGAGTGGGGGGCGTGGCGATGGAAATCGCGGGAGTGAGCTCGCGCGCCGGGTGTTGGAATCCCGAGCAAGCTCGCTCCTACGGCGGAGAGGCGGCAACGTGGGGCGCATGAACGAGCCGCTCACCGATGTCACGACGACGATTGCCGAGTTGAAGAACCGCGTGCTCGCGTTTGCGCGCGAGCGGGATTGGGAGCAATTCCACGCGCCGAAAAACCTGAGCATGGCGCTCGCCGCCGAGGCGGGTGAACTCATGGAGCATTTTTTGTGGAGCACGCCGGAAGCGTCGCGCGCAGTGGTGGACGATCCGGCGAAGATCGCGGAAGAACTCGCTGACGTGGTGATCTACGCGCTGGAGTTCGCCAATGTGACGGGGCTCGATGTGGCGGCGGTGATCGAAGCGAAGATGAAGGCGAACGCGGTGAAGTATCCGGTGGAAAAGGCGAAGGGGCGGGCGAAGAAATATACGGAGCTTTGAGGATTTTCGATTTGGGATTTTCGATTGGGGCGAAGTAAACGCGGGACGTGTGAACTAACAAACCACACCCCCCGGGGCTACGCGCCACCCCTGTGAATAGATGCGATTTTCTGAGGCTCAGAATTGGGCGGGGATGAATGCGGATCTGCGGCAGGATGCCGCAGCCACTTCGGAGCGGGCGGGCGGCGCGTGCTCCCGGGAGGCCGGCTGGAAGCCGGCGCTACGAGGAACGGGGCATGAAAAAGGCCGCGCAGGGGAGCGCGGCCGGAATCGAAAATTTAGAATCGAAAATCGAAATTTTCCTCAGGCTTTGCCGCCGTAGCTGATGTAGTCGTCGAGATCGAGCATCTCGGCAAAGGAGCGGATGTCGTCGCGCTCGGATTTGTTGCCCTTGATGACGCCGGCGATCCATTCGTGGCCTTCGGCGCTGCCGGGGCCGCGTTGCTCAAGCCAGGATGACCAAGAGGCGACCTCGAAGGGCTGGCGCGCGGTGTTGGCGTTGATCCAAGTGAGCATCTCAAGATCGGTTTTTCCGCTCTTAATCTCAGCGAGCACGGCGTCGGCGGTCAGGCCCGTGAAAGCGAAGAACATTTTGTCGAGGGCGCAATCGTAGTGGTAGTCGGCACCTTTGCCGGCGATGGAGGCGCGGGCCTTGTCGAGGAGCCGGGCGAGGTGCGCGTAGCCGCCGATGCGGACACGGACGCTGCGGGGCGGATGTTGGGTGAGGTCGGGGGTGCTGTAGTTGATCATAAGAAAGGCGGAGTGACGGCCAGAATCCGCTTTCGCGCAAGCGGGGGTGTGCTGAACTGCGTTAATATTCCGAGCCCGCATGAAAAACACGAATATCGTCCGCAATTACTATGTGCTCCCCTGTTGTTTGCTGCTGCTCAACCTCTGCGTGGAGCTGGTGAGCCATAAGGCAAAAGTGTTGGGCGATCCGTATCTACGCACGGGCGTGATAATGGCGATGGTGTTGTTTGGCGGATCGCTGGTGGGATTCGTGGTGGCGCCGGCGATCGGGAAACTGGTGGGGGTGCTGCATCAAGGCTCGCGGAAGGGCGGCGGCGAACTCGGGGAGATTTTCTTTCTGCTGCTGCTGGGCGCGGTGGTGTTCTGGCTGTATTACCGAATTTATATCATCGGACCGGAGTCGGTGCTGCCGGCGGAGTGGCATAATCCGAGGTTCTGAGTTCCGCGAACTCAGAACGCGGAGTTGAAGTTGAAAGTTGAAGGAACGATCCGGGCTTTTCACGGAAAGCGGAGTGTGCACGGTGACAGGATGAAACTATGGGTGTGGCTGGGTTTGGTGTTGAGTGTCGCGATGGAGTTGGGCGCGGCGGAACCGGCGACGGTGGTGCTGAGGCCGACGCGGGTGTTTAACGGCGAAGTGTCCCACGAGGGCTGGGTGGTTTTGGTGCGTGGTGACAAGATCGCGGGCGTGGGGCCGGCGGCGGAGGTGTTGGTGCCCGCGGAAGCGCGCGTGATCGAGCTGCCGGGGAGCACAGTGCTGCCGGGGCTGATCGATGCGCACAGTCACGTGTTGCTGCATCCCTACAGCGAGACGCCTTGGAATGACCAGGTGGCGCGGGAATCGGCGTCGTTGCGCGTGGCGCGGGCGACGAATCACCTGCGGGTGACGCTGCTGGCGGGGTTCACGACGGTGCGCGATCTGGGCACGGAGGGTGCGGGCTATGCGGATGCGGGGCTCAAGGAGGCGGTGGAGCAGGGAATCATTCCCGGGCCGCGCATGATCATCGTGACAAAGGCGATCGTGGCGACCGGTAGCTATGGACCGGCGGGCTACGCGTCGGAGTGGACGGTGCCGCAGGGGGCGGAGGAGGCGGACGGGGTGGATGCGTTGATCCGGGTAGTGCGCGACCAAATCGGACATGGCGCGGACTGGATAAAAATTTATGCGGACTATCGGTGGGACCCACGAAAGCGGGCGGCGCCGACGTTCTCGGTGGAAGAGTTGAAGCTGGTGGTGGACACGGCGCGCAGCAGCGGGCGTGGCGTGACGGCGCACGCGACGACGGCGGAAGGGATGCGGCGCGCGGCGCTCGCGGGCGTGGAGACCATCGAGCACGGCAACGACGGCACGCCGGAGGTTTTTAACCTGATGAAAGAGAGGGGCGTCGCGCTGGTGCCGACGCTGGCGATAGCGAAACCGGCCGCGATGGCGCAGCGGCGCGCGACGTTTAAGGCGGCGCTGGAGGCGGGCGTGACCATCGCGAACGGGAGCGATGTGGGCGTCTTTTCACATGGCGACAACGCGAAGGAGATCGAGGCGCTCGTGGATTTCGGGATGTCGCCGGTCGAGGCCCTGAAGGCGGCGACATCGGTCGATGCGCGGGTGTTGCACATCGACGATCAGGTTGGGCGCGTGAAGGTGGGACTGCTGGCGGATTTGATCGCGGTTGAAGGAGATCCCACGAAAGAGATTTCGGCGCTGCGCAAAGTGCGGTTGGTAATGAAGGGTGGGGTGGTGGTAAAAGGGCCGTGAGAAGCGGATGAAAGCTGAGAGCTGAGAATTGAGAGCAGGGCTTCGGAGTGCGGGCGGGATGGAGTCCGACCGGCGGTCGGGCCTACAGTGCGATCGGATCTATGATTTAGGGCGGAATGATTTTATCACGTCGGCGTTGGTTTCGAGACGGGCGGCGCCGATGAGGTCAAGGCAGTAGGGGATCGCGGGAAAGACGGCTTCGAGGTTTTCGCGGATGGCTTTGGGGCGGCCGGGAAGATTCACGATGAGCGTGCGGCCGCGGATGCCGGCGAGTTGACGCGAGAGGATTGCGGTGGGCACGTATTTGAGGGACGTGGCGCGCATGAGTTCGCCGAAGCCCGGGAGTTCCTTTTCGATCACGGCGCGGGTGGCTTCGGGGGTGACGTCGCGCAGCGCGGGGCCGGTGCCGCCGGTGGTGACGATGAGGGCGCAGCCGGCGGTGTCGGCCATGCGGATGAGTTCGGCGGCAATGACGGGTCGTTCGTCGGGGATGATTTTGTAATCGAGCTCAAAGGCGGTGGTGAGCCACTCGCGGAGGAGGGCGACGCAGGCCTGGCCGGGTTCGTCGGCGTAGATGCCGGCGCTGGCGCGGTCGGAGATGTTGAGGACGCCGATTTTTGGCAGGCTCATGCGGGGAGGGGATTAGCCACGGATTTCACGGATGAACACGGATGAAGACGAACGGATAGAGACGGACGGATAAAGTGGAGCGATTTCACCACAGAGGCACAGAGGTAGGGAAAGAGAAATTAGGCGGATTTGATTTCGCGGCGGCGGAACTGTTCGATGAGCTGCTCAGGGGTGGTGCCCTGTTCTCGGACGGTGCGGAGGCTGAGGGCTTCGTGGCGTTTGGCGAGGCGCGTGCCGGTGGCGTCGAGCATGAGTGGGGCGTGATAAAATTGCGGGGCGGGGGCGCCGAGGGCGCGGAAGATGAGGAGCTGGCGAAAGGTGCTTTTGACGAGATCGGCGCCGCGAACCACTTCAGTGATGAGGAGATCCGCGTCATCGACGGCGCAGGCGAGTTGGTAGCTCGGCACACCGTCTTTGCGCCAGACGAGAAAGTCGCCGAAGTCGTGTCCGGCGGTGGCGGATTGGGGGCCGAGGCAGTTGTCGATGAAGGTGAGCGTTTCGCCGTCGGGGACGCGGAGGCGCCAGTTGACGTTGAGGTCGAGGGGAGGAAGCGGGGCGTCGGCGGGCGGGCGGAATTGGGGCGGGTAAACGGGTTCGTCGTCGGTCGCGGGGGCGGCGGGTTCGTGCGGGGCGCTGAGGGCTTCGAGGACATCGCGGCGGGTGCGGGTGCAGGGGAAGATCCGGCCGGCGGCGTGGAGGCGGGCGAGGGCGCTGCGGTAGAGCGGGAGGCGGTCGCTTTGGCTGATGACCGGCTCGGTCCAGGTGAAGCCAAGCCAGTGGAGGTCCTCGAGCATGGCGGCGACGAAATCGAGGCGGAAGCGGATGGCGTCGAGGTCGTCGTGCCGCAGGAGGAGCGGGCCGCCGGCGGGGCGGGCGCGCTCGGCGGCGAGCCAGAACGTGCGCGCGTGGCCGAGGTGGAGATGGCCGGTGGGCGAGGGAGCGAGGCGGCCGCGATAGGTTGAAGGATTTTTAGCCACGGATGGACACGGATAGACACGGATAAATGCCAAGGAAGGCGATTCTAGGCTTTATCCGTGTGCATCTGTGTCCATCCGTGGTTGAAATTAATATGCCCAAATTACTCTGCGTATATTGCGCCTCCAGCGACCGGCTTGACCCAAAGTATTATGCGGCGGCGACGGAGTTGGGCGGGTTGTTGGTGAAACAGGGTTGGGGGCTGGTGTATGGCGGCGGCAAGACGGGGATGATGGGGGCGGTGGCGAGGGCGACGAAGGCCGCGGGTGGGCGCGTGGTGGGGGTCATCCCGGAGTTCATGAAGGCCCGCGAGCTGGCCTACGATGAGGCGGACGAACTTATTTCGGTGATCACGATGCGGGAGCGGAAGCTGCTGATGGAGACGCGGGCGGAGGCGTTTGTGACGCTGCCGGGCGGGTTTGGCACGCTGGAGGAGATCATGGAAATCCTCACGCTGCGGCAGCTGGATGTGGTGAAGAAGCCGTGTGTGTTTTTGAACCAGGATGGATTTTACGACGATCTGATCCGGCTGTTTGAGAAGATGCTCGCGGAGAAGTTTTTCAAGCCGTCGAACATGGAGCTATTCCGTGTCGCGAATACGGTGACGGAGATTTTCCCGCAGATCGCGGCCGCGGAGGGCGCGAAGGCGGAGCCGAAGTGGTTTGATACGCGGTGAACGGTCAGGGCGCGGCGGCGGAGATTCCGGGAGATTCCGAGGTCGTTATGAGTTCGCAGACCAAGGCTCAACCGGTGGTGCGGTCGAGGACAGCGAGGATGCGTTGATGGAGGCCGGTATCAGCGGCAAGGGGAACGAGGTCGAGGCGGTGGGCGTGGGGCTTCCACGAGGGGGGCGCGGCGGAACCGGAGAGGACTTGCCAGTCAAGATTCAGGCATGAAGTGGCGGTCGGTGAAGATGTGACTGCGAGCCAGGGCCACGTGCGGATTTCAGCGGTCGTCGTGAGGGTCGCTTGGCGGTGGGCGTCGAAGTCCACGCGCGCGAGGGTGCGTCCGGTGGAGGAGAGAAGAGTGAAGGGAGCGAAGGCGGACGGAGGTTGAGCGTCGGACCAAGCAAACTCGGCGTGGGTGCCGTTGACGGTCGCGGTGGGAGGCCGGGCACCGCGGGCGTCGAACCATTGGGCGGTGGAAAGGGAATTGTCCGCGGGGAGTTCGAGGGCGAAACCGAGCTGAGTTGCGGGGGATTGGAAGGCGGCGGGAAGTTGGTGTTGGCGCTCGCGGAAGAGGCGGGTGCGGAGCGCGTCGATGGATTCGGTTTCGCTGCGACGCGCGGGCTGGGTGGGCAGGATCGCGTCTCGGAGGAGGCGCGGTTGCCAGGGGGTGAGGCGAAAGCGGATACGACGGAGAGGGGGCAGTGCGAGGTTGAGGGCTGGCGCAAGGGCGGAGTCGGCGGCGGGTGATGGGGAGATTTCCGAATGAGCGGGAGGGCGGAGGGAAGTGAGCGACGTGAGATCGTCGAGAGGTGCGGGGCGGGAAGAAAGCTCGACGGCAGAATTTTCGGTGAGGATTACGGGCGGCGGGGAAGAAGTGGGCGCAGAAGTTGAGGGTGGGGGTTTTTGGGCGGCCTCATCATTCGTGACGACGGACTCGGGCGGGGCTTCCGGGGGAGTTTCGGGATCGGCTTTGGCAGGGGTGGAGGGATGGGCAGCGAGGGGGCGCGTGGGTGCAGATTTTTTCTGA
>JACMRG010000022.1 GCA_014376585.1 Opitutaceae bacterium
CCCTCGCCCGGGCGCGCGAGCGGGCGCGTCACGCCGGCGTTGCCGACGACGTTGCCTTCGGCGTCGTGCAGCGGGATCTTCGAGGTCACACACCAACGCGCCGTGTGGTCAAAGCGTCCCACCAGCTCCACGCGCGACAGGATGCGCTCACCCCGCAGCACGCGCTCGTCGTCGATCCGGTATTGGTTGGCGAGCGCCTCGCCGCACAGGTCGTAGTCGCTGTGGCCGATGACGTCCTCGCGCGTCTTCAGGCCGAAGTTCAACAAAAACGACACACTCACCCACTGGTAAGTCCCCGCCACGTCCTTCATCCATAGCGGCAGATCCTCTAGGTAGTCGAAAAGCTCGATCACCTCGGGCGCCGCCGCCCCGATCCGCAGCAAGCTGGCGCGGAGTGACGGGGTGGATGCGGCGCGTTTCATGGCGGGAAAGCACAACGAGAAAACCTCCCGCGGCAAGCGACACAATGCCGCGCGTAATCTGCCCGCCGAGGCGGAATGCCCGGCTCCTTTCGCGCCTTGCTACGCACAACCGCGTAACCCTGCTTCGGGCGCCGCATGTTATGCTGCCGGCATTTACGCCCCGACTCTTATTCTCGCCCCATGCCTCGCTTCGGAAAATCCCTCCCGCTGCTCCTCGCCGCCGGCCGAAAGGGGTTAGGATGGGCGCTACTCGCAGGCGTGATCCTGATCCTCCCGCCCACGGCTTCCGCCCAAGTCGCCGTCTCGCCCACGATCTCGACTCAACCCCGGAGCATCGCCGCCCCGAAGGATTCCGCCGTCACCCTCACCGTGGTCGGCACCGGCGCACCGACGCCCTCCTATCTTTGGTTCAAAGACGGTGTCATCGTCGCAGGCCAGAGCAGCGCCACGCTCGTGCTCGACCGCGTGCAGCCCATCGAAGCCGGCAACTACACCGTCACTCTCACGAACTCCTCCAGCTCGATCACCAGCCTCGCCGCCAACGTCACCGTCACCGCCGACCTCGCCACCAAAAGCGTCGCCCGCTGGTGGAACGAGGCGCTTCTCGACGGCATCCGCAAGGACAACCCCAACCCCCCCATCCACGCGCGCAACCTCTTCCACCTCTCCGCCGCGCTCTGGGACGCCTTCTACGCCTACGAACGCGACGGCTGGGCCGCGCATCACGAACTTTTCCACCGCCAGACCATCAACGCCCTCCCCACCGACGAACCCGCCCGCCTCGCCGCCCAACGCGAGGCCATGAGCTACGCCGCCTACACCGTCATCCGCCAACGTTTCGCCCGCAGCCCCGGCGCCGCCGCCACGACCGCCGGCCTCCGCTGGCTCATGCAACGCTACGGTTTTGATCCCGACCTCGCCCTCGCCCTCGACACCGGCGCCTCACCCTCCGCCGTCGGCCTCCGCATCGGCCAAAAAATCCTCGAACTCAACCTCGCCGACGGCGCCAACGAATCCGCCACCTACGCCAACGCCACCGGCTACACCGCCGCCAACCCCGCCCTCGTCGTCCGCTACTCCGGCGTCGGCGCCAACGTGGACCCCAACCGCTGGCAGCCCCTCGACCTCCTCAACACCGTCACGCAAAACGGCCTCGTCCTCGGCGCCTCCGTCCAGGGCTTCGTCGGCGCCAACGCCAAAACCACCCGCACCTTCGCCCTCGCCCGCACCGCCGACGGCTTTCTCTCCGACGACGACCCCGGTCCCCCGCCCCGCCTCAACCCAGCCAACCCCGCCAGCCGCGCCGACTACATCGCGCAAGCCGTCGAAGTCCTCACCTACTCTTCGCACCTCACCGCTGCCGACGGCGCGAAGGTCGATATTTCCCCCGGAAAGATTCTCAACAATCCCCTCGGCACCAACGCCGGTCGCGGTCACGCCGTGAATCCCGCCACCGGCCTCCCCTACCCGCCTAACCTCGTAAACCGCGGTGACTACGCCCGCGTCCTCGCCGAGTTCTGGGCCGACGGCCCGGCTTCCGAAACCCCACCGGGCCACTGGAATCTCGTTTTCAACCAGATCAGCGATCACCCGCTCGCCACCCACCGCCTCCTCGGCTCCGGCGCGCCGCTTCGCCGCCTCGAATGGGATGTTATCGGCTACGTCGCACTCAACGCCGCCATGCACGACGCCGCCTGCGCCGCGTGGACCCTCAAGTGGCAATACGACTCCGCCCGCCCGATCACCATGATCCGCTACCTCGCCGGCCGGGGCCAGTCCTCCGACCCCGCACTCCCCCGCTACCACGCGGACGGCCTCCCGCTCATCCCGGGCCAGATCGAGCTGATCACCGCCGCCTCCGCCGCGCCCGGCCAACGCCACGAATTTCTCGCGCGCTTCGTCGGGCAGATCGCCGTCAAAGCCTGGCTCGGCAATCCTTCCAGCGCGACCCAGACCTCCGGCGTCGGCTGGGTGCTCGGCGAAGACTGGCTGCCCTACCAACGCGAGACCTTCGTCACGCCCGCCTTCCCCGGCTACACCTCCGGCCACAGCACGTTCAGCCGCGCCGGCGCCGAAGTC
>JACMRG010000023.1 GCA_014376585.1 Opitutaceae bacterium
GAACCCCTCCCGCCGCCCCCACCACCCCCGCCCGCGCCCTGGCCGATCATTCTCTTTCCTCTTTCCCCTGATCGTTCTCCCTTTTCCCCTTCTTCTCCCTTTCTCTCCGTCTCCCTAGCCTCCCGCCTCCCACCTTCCGATGAGCGACTCGCCCTTTAAATTTCTCCGCGCCGGCCCCCCTCCGCCCAAGGTCAGTCTCTTGCCCGACGCCCTCTTTTTCACCCGCGCCATCCCCGTCGCCGCCGACCTCCCCGCGGCCGAGGTCACGGCCCAGGTCGAGCTCGCCCTTGAGTCCCTCGCGCCTTTTCCCGTCGCGCAACTCTACCACGGCTACTACCACCCGCCCGGCGCCTCTGCCGCCCTCGTGTTCGCCGCCTATCGTCGCCGCTTCACGGGCGAGCAAACGGAACTCTGGACCGAAGCCGATCTGGTCCTCCCCACCTTTGCCTCGCTCCTCGGCGCTCCGCTCGCCCCCGGGACCACGCTCCTCCTCACCCACGCCGAAAGCCTGACCGCCATCCACGCCGCGCCCGACGGCCCCGCGCAGATCTTCACGACCCCGCTCGCGCCCGCCACCGACGATCTTCCGGCTAACGAAGCCGCGCTCACCGCCGCCAAAGCGGAACTGATCCGCGCCGTCGGCGGCAGCACCACCGTCGTCGATCTCGCCACGCTCCCCATCGCGCAACCCGTCGCCAGCGACGGCGAATTCACCTTCGTCGCCGGCGACCTCGTCTCGACCATACCCGCCGCCACCGCCGCCGCGATCGACGTGCGCGACAAGGACGACCTCCTCGCCCGCCGCCGCGCCCACACCCGCGACCTGCTCTTCTGGCGCGTTGCCGTCGGCTGCGTCCTCGCGCTCGCCCTCCTGGGCGTCGGTGAGATCGGCCTCGGTCTCGCCCGCGGCCTCTGGCAAAAAACCCGCCTCACCCAGCTCGACGCGCAGAAGCCCACGGTTGAGAAAATCATGAACGCGCAGGCCCTCGCCACCCGCATCGAAGACCTCTCCACCAAGCGCCTCCTCCCGATGGAGATGATCTCCCTCGTCGCCGGCAAAATTCCCGGCAATATCCGCTTCACCCGCGTCGTCACCGACGCCAAGGACCTCGATCGCGTCACCATCGACGCCCGCACCGACAACAGCGGCGAGATCCCTCTTTTCAAGTCCGCCCTCGAGGCCATTCCCGAAGTCGCGCACGTCGAGATCATCAACCAACGCGGCGCGCAGACCACCACCTTCACCCTCACCACCACCTTCAAAACCGGCGCCGTCAAGCCGGCCGCCGCGCCATGATCCGCACCCTCCGCGCCCTCTTCCTTGCTCGCCTCCTTCGCGAGAAACTTCTCCTCGTCGCGTTCGCCGTGCTCGGCGTCGCCATGTGGTTCTCCGGTTTCAGCAAACGTGCCGGCGCGTTCTGGAGGGAGCAACGCAGCACCACGACCGCGCTGGCCGAGCAGAAACAATGGCTCAACAACCGTGTTTCCATCGACGAATCCGCCCAGAAAGCCGCCGGCCGGCTCGATGCCGCCCAAACCCTCGACCCGCTCCGTCTCTACGCCGAGGTGGACAAACTCGCCGCCGCCGCCGGCCTCGCCTCCCGCAATCTCGGTGAGCAGCGCGACGTGATCGGCGAACAATTTTCCATCCATTCGCTCCAGGTCACGGTCAACAAGGCCGAGTGGGAGCCGCTGAAAAAATTCTACCTCAGCGTCCAAGCCCGCTCGCCTTACATCAGCATCGAGCAATTCGCCCTTCAGGCCCCGCCCGCCGGTTCCCCCCTCACCGCCATCCTCCGCGTCTCCTCCGTCGAAGTCCTCCGGTAAAACGGGCCGCGCGCTCCGCCGCGCGGCCGGTCGCCTCTTAGAGCCCGGAACTCAAAAACCCGAAAACCGAAACTAAAAAACCGCCCCGGTTTTTATGCGCATCCTCGTCGTCGAAGACGAATCCCAGCTCGCCGGCCACATCGTCCGCGCGCTCACCCGTCGCAACCACACCGCCGAATCCCGCGCCGATGGTGCCGAGGGCCTCCGCGCCGCGCTCACTTCGCCCCCCGATCTCATCGTCCTCGACCTCGGCCTGCCCGGACTCGACGGCCTCACTGTCCTCGCCCGCCTCCGGGCCCCCGCCTGCCCCGCGCGCGTCCTCATCCTTACCGCCCGCGGCGAAGTCGGCCACCGCGTCAAGGGTCTCGAAGCCGGCGCCGACGACTCCCTCGCGAAACCCTTCGCGATGGAAGAACTCGTCGCCCGCGTCGAAGCCCTCGGCCGCCGCGGCGCGACGCCCACCGCGGCCGATCTCCTGAAAGCGGGCGACCTCGTCATGGATATTCTCCACCGCCGCGTCTCGCGCGCCGGCCAGCCCATCGCGCTCTCGCCGCGCGAATTCGATGTCCTTCAAGTTCTCCTCCAAGAACCCGGCCGCGTCTTTTCCCGCACCGAACTCTGCGAACGCGTCTGGCAGCGCGACCACGAATACGACACCCGCACCGTGGAAATCTTCATCACGCGCCTCCGTAAAAAAATCGAAGTGGGCGGCGCCGTTCCCCTGATCCACACGATCCGCTCCGTCGGCTACACCCTCCGCCCGCCAGAAGCCCCCTCGGCTGTAGGACCGACCGCCGGCCGGTCTTCGCCGCTGTAGGACCGACCGTCGGTCGGTCTTCGCCACGCAACCGGTCTTCGCCGCGCAGCAGGGCAGGGGAGCACCCCCCGATTCCCGTTTGCCCTCCGCCCGCGCCCCGGCACCGTTCCTGCACCGCCCCGTTCGCACCCCCGCCGCATGAACTTCCCCGTGTCCGCCCTCCGCGCCCCGCGTTCCTACCTCGGAGCTTGTTCCGCTTACCCCTTACTCCTCCTGCTCCTCTTAACTCCCGCGCACGCCGCCGCCACCATCTCCGGCCGCGTCCAACTCCCCGCCTCGCGCACCGCGCCGGTGATGAATCAGCGCTACGAGATCGTCTCCAAAGGCGGTATCCTCGCCACCAACCCGCCGCTTGCCGTCGTTTACCTCGAAGGTGATTTCCCCGCCCCCGCCACGCCCGCCACCGTGAAACTTCCGCAGAAGGATTTTGCCTTCCTTCCTGCGCTCCTCCCCATCCGCGCCGGCACCCGCGTCGAATTTCCCAACCTCGACGACACCTACCACAACATCTTTTCCTACTCGCCCGCCAAACGCTTCGACCTCGGCCGCTACCGCCCCGACGAGACGCCCGTGCCCGTGCAAGTCTTCGACACTCCCGGCCTCGTCACCCTCCGCTGCGACATCCACGAACACATGCGCGGCCTCGTCCTGGTTCTCCCCACCCCGCACTTTATTCTCACGGATACCGGGGGCCGCTACGAGCTCACCGGCCTGCCGCCCGGCCGCTACACGCTCAAAGTCTGGCTCGACAGTCGCACCACGCTCAGCCGCCCCGTCGAACTCGCCGCCGACAGCGCCCTCATCGCGGATTTCCCATGAGCTTCTCCGCCTATTTCTCGCCCGCAAAAGCGCAGGCCTCTGCCTCCCTGCGGCCCGCGCGCCCCTAGGCGCCGTTGAGCCCTGTAGCACCCTCGAAATTCTTGCGCCTCTTTGCGGCCAAAATTCAGTTCGGCCGCCCGCTGCCCGCCCTCCGTGTCCGAAACCCCAAACCCAAAATCTGAGACCCGAAACCCCGAGCGCGGCGGCGCTCGGCATTTCCGCACGCGTCTCCTGCTCGCGTTCATGCTCATGGTGGGCGGCATCACTGCGCTCGTCCTCCTCCTCGCCGAGCGCAACCTCGCCACCACGGTCGCCCGTGACTTCGAGCGCGCCTTCGCCGACGAACTCTCCGCGCTCCAGCGCGTGCAACAGCTCCGCCACGCCGCCCTCGCCGAACGCTGCCGCGCCCTCGTGCGCAAATCCCGCATCCACGCCGCCCTCGAAGACGGTGCCCTCGATCTTCTCTATCCCAGCGCCGCCGACGAACTCCGTGACATCATGGTCGCCGCCGATGCCGCTTCGTCCGCCGGCCTGCACGCTGAGTTTTACCGTTTCTTGGATCGCACCGGTGCCGTCATTCCGCCGCCTCCGTCCGCCGCGGTCGGCGCCCTGACGCCCGTCGAGTCCGCCCAGCTCGTCCTGCCCCGCGTGCCGCCCGCGCCGCAGCTCGGTTACATCGCGCGCCCCGCGCCCGCCGACGCGCCCTTCGAAATCATCACCACGCCCATCGTCTCGACCGAGACCGGCGAGGTCATTGCCGCCCTCGTGCACGGCTTCAAACCCTTTGCCGTCGTCGCCCCCGGCCACACCCGCGGTCTCTTTCTTGGCGGCCGCCTGCAC
>JACMRG010000168.1 GCA_014376585.1 Opitutaceae bacterium
CCCGATCCGCCGCCTCCCGCGGCCGTCCAAGCGGGGCGGGGGCAAGCTCCCTCCCCCGCGCCCCTCCCTTAATTTTTTTCCCGCCAAGTTCAAAAAACCTCGATAAAACCTCGCCCTCCTCACCTTTCAACCACCACAAAAAGTGTCACCCATCACCCCGGACAAAGTGTCACCTATCACCGGATCGCACCCGGAACGATTCCGGGAACGGAGAGAGGGTCAGGCTTTGGGGTTTGGGGCAGATGCCATTCAAGTATTGGAGTTTCGATCAGTCGCTCTACTTTTTCTCTTCAGATGCGAACTTGTCGGCGCCTCCCACTCCGCTACCGCTTCGCTCATGAGCGCCAAAGAAATCGTCCGCGAGCTCATCCGCCAATTGCCAGATGACGCTTCGATTGATGTGATCGCGCAGGAGGTCACCCGAGCAGCTGCCGCCCCAGATGAATTCCCCCACTCCTCTGCAGGTCTCCCGGTGTTTGCCGTCCCATCGACCGCCAGAGTTATTCCCGGCACTCGGACCAATCAGATTCTTTGCGAAGAACTGACGTGAGCTTTGCCCGACGCGTTGCGCCGGCAGCGACGATGCAGTCCGCTTGAGTTTGAATGCGTAGGCTTGGACCATTATCGCCTCTCAGTAACTTCCCGCCATGAGCACGCGTGAAGCAGTCCAGACCATTCTGAGCCAACTGCCCAGCGATGTCTCGCTTCACGAAATTGCCCGCGAGATCGAATTCATCGCGGCGGTCCGCGAAGGCATGGCGGAGTTAGATTGCGGCGAGGGCATCCCGATCGACCGAGTCCGCGAACAACTCTCAACGTGGGTTCCAAAGTAGTCATCGCACCCAACCCCGCACGGCCTGCACACTTGCCTCACCTCCGCGTGTCGACACCCTCCCCAGTATCACGACGACAACCCTAGAAGCTGAATTTCGCGCTCTTTCACCCGCCGAACGCATCTCGCTCGTCGAAGAGCTTTGGGACCGTATCGCCGCCGAGCCGCAGTCCGTGCCCGTCACTTCTGCGCAACGCGCAGAACTTGATCGTCGGCTCGGCGCACTCGAAAAGAACCCCGACGCCGGTCGTCCCTGGTCTGAAGTTCGCGACGAATTGCTCCGCCGCTGATGCCCGTGATGGTGCGACAGACCTCCGCCGCGTGGGCTGACTTGGTCGCCGCGCACGATTGGTAAAAGCAGCGCTTACTTGGCGTCGGCAAAGATTTCGTGCGCAGGGTAGATGCTGCATTTGCCAGTATCGCTGATCATCCAGAGCTCTTCCCACCCATCCACCGCGGTCTCCGCCGCGTGCTGGTCCGGCGCTTTCCCTACGCGGGGTTCTACCGCATCGACGCTCAAACGGTGCGCGTGATCGCCGTTTTGCACACCGCCATGAACCTTAATCGCCTCGAAGATCGGAGCTGAACCGTGCCGTGAAGTTTCGTTCTTATCCACTCGCGCGTTTCGGCCTGCTCGGCGCACTTTTGCTCACCGCCGCGGCTTCGTTCGCCTCTGCCGCAGCACCAAGCCTCGAAGACACCTTCGCTCCGCAAGGCCGCCTCATCCTCGCGCCATTCGCCTCCTCGCCCTTCCTGCATCCCGACCGCGCCAACGGGCACACCTATCAGAACAAGCTCTACCCGACGAAAGAGCACTACTTCGACAACACCGTCGCGCTCTTCATCCCGCGCGGCTTTCGCGAATCCGGCACCAAAGGACCGCCTCGTGCAGCCCTAGTAAGGCTAACTTTATCAGACTGCGGACGCGGAGGGCTTTGGCTCGCTGGTTGCCCCGGAACCCTCTTCCGCGGTGCGCAGTTCTTTGATCAGCGCGCCCAAATCGGCGCTGGCCTCATCAAGGGCAGCCAGCGCGTTCTCCACCAACTGCCGCACCTCGGCCGCGGCTTGCGGGCGCTTATCTCGCAAGACGCACAGCAGCAAGTGGGCGCCCACGAGGTTCTGGCAGGTGGAGTGGTGGAGCCGGTCGGCGATCTGCCCGGGCGTCAGGCACGCCGTCTTTCTGGCAACCGGGTTTTTCCCCGACACGGGCTTTTTCCGCTTGGTCAGGGGGGCGTTTGGGACGTGTATTTCCGGGAGCCTTGCTGCGATTTCGCGGGCAGCTTCTTCAAGGGCTTCGCGGAGATCTTCTCCACCGAAAGGTTTGACGATGTGCCGCCGAAAACCCGCAGCCTTGCTGCGTGCAAAGTCACTTTCCGCAGCGAATCCGCTCATCGCCACGGCATAGACGGGCTGCGGAAATTTCGCGAGTTCCATGAGCTGCCAGCCATCCCCGTCGGGCAGCCCAAGATCGGAGAGAAGGACGTCGCAGTTCTCGGTTGGGCTGGCGGCCAGCGCTGCTTGCATCGTGCACGCGGTGGTCACCGAATGGCCCACGCTTTCGAGATGCATTTTCAGGTAGTTCAGCGTGTCAGGATGGTTTTCGATGACAAAGATTCTCATGGCTGATGTGGACTGGGGTTCTTTTCAAAAAGGAAGCTGCACGTGAAGGGTGGATCCCTGGCCGGGGCCGGGGCTTTCGGCCCAGATGCGGCCGCGATGCGCGGCGATGATCGCCTTGGAGATCGCCAGGCCGAGGCCGAGGCTGCGGTGCTCGCTCTCCTGCTGGGCGTCCACTTGCTCGAAGGGCTGGAAGATTCGCTCGAGATCTTCGGTGACGATGCCCGCGCCGGTGTCGGCGATGGAGATTTGCAGGACGCTTTGATCGCGCGCGGTGTGCACGGTGATGGTGCCGCCGCGCGGCGTGAATTTCACGGCGTTGCGGAGCAGATTGCACAGCACCTGCCGGAGCCGCCCGGGATCGGCTTCAAGCGTGGCGGGCGTGACGCCCAGCTCCAGTTGCACGGCGATCCCTTTTTCCTCCACCTCGGAGCGCAGCATCTCGAGCGAGCGCGCGATAGCCTCGTGCACGTCCACGGGTTTGAACGCAAAGCGCATCTTCCCCTGCTGGATGCGGGAGACGTCGAGCAAGTCGTCAATGAGCTGCGCCTCGAGCACGATGTTGCGGTGGATCATTTCGAAATCTTCGCGCAAATTTTCGGAGAGCTTGTTCGACTTGGCATGCACTTCGGACACGAGCAGCACCGGCGTGAGCGGCGTCCGCAGCTCGTGGCTGAGCGCGGCGAGGAAGCGGTCCTTCGCCGCATTGGCGGCCTCGGCGGCTTCTTTGGCTGCGCGTAAGCTTTCGGCGGCCCGTTTGCGCCCGGTGATGTCCCGGATCACTCTGGATGTGCCGATGATCTTGCCCGCCGCATCCGTCATCGGCGAGACGGTGATCGACGCGTGAAATTCCCGCCCGTCCTTGGCTTGGCGGGTCGCTTCAAAAGTTCCCCCGCGCTTCCCGGTGACGATTTGGCGCTGTAGCTCGTGCTCGGCCGCATGTCCAACTTCGGGGATGAATCGCATGATCGACGTGCCGATGATCTCGTCCGCGCAGTAGCCGAAGATTTGTTCCGCCCCGCGATTCCAACTGGTGACGATCCCATCTAGGTCTTCGCTCAAAAGCGCGTCGTAGGAGCATTCGACGATCGCCGCCAGCCGCGCCACGGCCTCGTGCGCTTTCCTGCGCTCCGTGATGTCCGTAAATAGAATCGCAACTCTGTGTTCTTCGGGCTCTCCCACCCGGAACGCACACACATCGAACCAGCGGCCCAAGGCCTGACCATGTTTTTCAAAGCGGGCCGGTTCGCCCGTGAGAGCAATCTTGCCAAAGATTGCAAACCAATGCTCTTCGTGGTCGGGAACGAGTTCACGCATCCATTTTCCTTGGGCATCTTTTATGCCGGTATGTTTTTCAAAAGCCGGGTTGACCTCCAAAAACAAATAATCTTCGGGCCGGTTTTCCTCAAACCGGACTTCGATGATGCAGAAGCCTTGGTCAATCGAATCGAAGAGAGCCTTATAACGCTCATTCTTTTCACATAGCGCCAATTCCACTTCCTTTCGCGCCGTTGTCTCCCAGATCGTGAGGATCAATCCCGGTTGGACTTCGTCCGGTAAATTAACTTTGTGCATCGACCAACTGAAGTAGGTCGTTTCGAGCGGGGCATCGCTGTCACGGCAAATCTCGTAACGCTCATCCACCGCATTGAAAGGTTCACCTGTTTCCAAAACATGACGGCAGCGTTGCCCAAAGAGAGGATTCGTTTCGGGCCAGACTTCCGAGATGGTTTTGCCAACCATTTGTTTGCCCGGTGAAATGGCCTGATAGCCCGGGTTGACCATCTGAAGAGTCAAATCGCTGCCTCGGATCAGAGCGACTGCGGCGGGCAGATAATTAACAACCGTTTCCAGCAACTCGCGATGCAGACGCAATTGTTCCTCGGCGCGTTTTGTCTCCGTGATATCGACGATGAACTTTACGCACTCCGACTCGCTCCCGCTACCCGACAAGCGCGTCGGCGAGAACAGGCCCCAAAAACGCGTGCCGTCCTTGCAGATCCACTGCTTCTCGTAAGGAGCGGTAACGCCGCGCTCGGCTAGTTCAGCCGCGGCCCGCCGCGTTACGTCCATAAACTCCGGCGGGGTCAACTGCGCCCAGTCGGTGATCCTGCGCATTTCCTCCGCAGTGTAACCACTCATCCGTTCCAGCGCGCCATTCGCGTCGAGTATGTGCCCACCCGGTTTGAAGAAGAGCACGCCCACGCTCTGGACCGAGATGGCCATCTGCAAGCGCCCCTCGCTCTCGCGCAGCGCCTCCTCCGCGTGCTTGCGGTCGGTGATTTCCGACGCGACGCCGATCGTTTGCCGAGCGGCTCCCGTGGCGTCGCGCGAGAAGATGGAGTCATGGTTGAGGAACCAATGCCATGCGCCGGCACGGTCGCGCATCCGAAACTCGAATTGAGCAACTTCGCCGTCGGCGAGAGCGCACAGGCGTGCCATATGCTCATCGAATCGCGGGAGGTCCTCCGGGTGCATCAGGCTCGGTGTCGCGTTCGCGCCCATGGCCAGCACTTCCTCGGGCGAATAGCCGAGCAGGGAAGTGACGGAGCGGTTGATGAACACGGCGCGCCTTTCCACCAGGTCATAGACATGCAGGACGCCGGGCGTGATCTCCGCGATCCGCTGGAGAAAATGGGCCTTTTCCCGCAGGGCCTCTTCGGCTTGCTTCGACTCGGTGAGGTTCCGGGTGATGGTCGCGAAGTTGGCCGGCTGTCCCGTCGCCGGGTCGTCCACCCGGAACAAGTCATACCAGACAGGGATTTTCGCCCCCGTGACGAAGTGTTGCATTGTCAGTTCGCCGGACCACCGCCCGTCCGTGGCGACGGCGGGCAGGACGACCCCTTCCACGAATGGTCGCTGCTCCGGAATGAAGTAATCGATGATCTTGCTGCGCCGCACCTGCTCGAGGTCTTGCACGCCGACGAGTTCCATCGCCGCCCGGTTGCCGTAAATCGGGTCGCCGTGCGTGTCCGCGATACCGATGAAGTCGCGCGAGTTCTCCACAATTGAGGCGAGAAGTCGCCGCGACTCCTCGGCTCGCTTGCGCTCGGTGATGTCAATCGCCGCGCCGGTGATGCCGGTGATGAGGCCGGCGGCATCCCGCTGGGGTTCCACCAGCAAGTCGTAATGCCGGTCCACGCCCTGGATGTGAACCAGGACCTCCCGCCGCTGGCCGACGCCCGTGCGGATCACTTCGCGTTTGAGGCCCTCGGTCACAGCCGCGTCTTCGGCGCGTTCCATCAGGTCCGCATCCCGTTTGCCGATGAAATCCGAGACTTTTAAACCCAACTCCGGGTTGCGATGCCAGATGTAGCGCAGTTCCAGGTCCTGCTGAAAAAGCACCACCTCCGAGCACTTCACGGCGAGAGTCAGGCGCTCATTCGTGAGCCGCAGAGCCGTCTCGGTCTCCTTGCGGGCGGTGACGTCGTCGATCACCCCTACGGTGTGGAGGGGCCGGCCAGCGCCGTCGTTGACCATGTGCGCGGACACGGTCACCCAGCGGATGATGCCGCCTTTGCACATGTAACGCTTTTCATTCTCATACTGGGGCGTGCCGCCGGAGAGGAGGGACTCCACCAGTGGCGCATCGCTCTCCCGATCTTCCGGGTGCGTGAGATCGGAGATATTCATCCTTACCAGCTCCTCTGCAGAGTAGCCGGTGATCTCGCACATGCGTGCATTTACCTCAATGAAGCGCCCGTCCGGCCCGACGAAAACCATCGCGGTCGGTGCCTGGTCGAACGCGATGCGGTGCGCCTTCTCCCGATAGTTCACCTCCACCTCGGCGGCACGCCGCGCGGTGATGTCGCGGATGGCTGAAAGACGCCCGATAATTTCTCCCTGCGAATCGCGCAGGAGGATGATGCTGGAATCGACGTGTAATTCGCGTCCCTGGTGCGTGCGCTGGAGATACTCGCCATGCCCTTCGCCGCGCTCGCGCAGGGCGGCCCATACCGCCGCTTCCTGCTCCGGGCTGGGCCAGTGCCGGGTGAAAATCTCGACAAGCTTACGCCCGAGCATCGGACCGGCTTGCACGCCATATTGGCGCTCGGCGGCGACGTTGAGGAAAGTGATGCGCTCCTCGGTGTCCACCGCGACCACCGCATCGCTGACCTGCGCGAGCATCTCGCCGCGGAAGCGGTTCTGCTCGGCGTCGAGACCCTGCAGGGTGAAGAGCCGCGGGCCGGCGTCGCCCTCCACCACGGGCGCATCTACCTCGCCGGCGCGGATGGCGCGGAGCATTTTCTCCGCCTCCTCCAACCGCGCGCGCAGCTCGGCGTTTTCGGCGCGGAGGGATTGGTCGGCAGAAGGTTGCTGCGGCATTTTGAGTCAGGGTTAGTTCCCCTGCCGCACAAGTCCAGCCCGGGGAGAATTTTACCCGTGTGCAACATGTCGCCGATGAAGCGCGGCAGAGAGAAAAAAAGGGGTCGAACTTTGCACTCGAGGGCGCGCCAAGCGGCCAAGCCGAGGGCAGGACACCTCCACCGCGGCCCACCGTAGCTTTCGCCTGTTCCCTCGCGCGCTCCTCCCTACCGTGGACACATGAAGGCGTTCTTCTCATCCGTGTTGCTGGTCTCCCTCACGTCCGTCGCCACCGCCGCGTCCACGCTCGAAGACACCTTCGCTCCGCACGGTCGCCTCATCGTCGCGCCGTTTACCTCTGCGCCCTTCCCGCACCCGGATCGCGCCAACGGGCACACCTACCACAACAAACTCTACCCGGCGAAGGAACACTACTCCGACAACACCGTCGCACTCTTCATCCCGCGCGGCTTCCGCGAGACCGGCGCCATCGACTTCGTCATCCACTTCCACGGCTGGACCAACACCGTCGCCGGCACGCTCACCACCTTTCACCTCGTCGAGCAACTCGTCGCCAGCGGCAAGAACGCCGTCCTCGTCATCCCCGAGGGCCCGCACAACGCCCCCGATTCCTTCGGCGGCAAACTTGAGGACCCCGACGGTTTCAAACGCTTCATGGCCGAGGTCGTCGCCACGCTCCGCGCTCGCGCGGATTTCAAAATCAAAGAATTTCTCGTCGGCCGCATCATCCTCTCCGGCCACAGCGGTGGCTATCGCGTCATTGCCGGCATTATTGATCGCGGCGGTCTCCCGAAAAACGCCGATGAAGTCTGGCTCTTCGACGCCCTTTACGGCCGCACCGATTCCTTCCTCGCATGGGCCGACCGCACCCACGGTCGCCTCCTCAACATCTACACCGATCACGGCGGCACGAAGGCTGAATCGGAAAAGCTCCAAGCCCGCCTCACCGCGCGCGCCACGCCGTTTCTCGCCGCCGGGGAAACCGCCCTCACCGCCGAGGCGCTCCGCAAAAATCAATTCGTCTTCATCCACACCGATCTCGCCCACAACGAAGTCGCCGACCAGCGCAACGAGTTCGCCCTCTTCCTAAAAACCAGCGTCCTCGCCGACCGCTGAGCTGATGGGGCCTCATACCGAGCCGCGCTTGACGCTGCTCTCTTCCCCAACGAATTTCCCTTCGTGGAAACACCTTCGATCAAAGTCCTTGGCCAATTGCGCCAGACTCCCTGGCAGCGTTTCGCCCGTCTTCAGCGCACCGCTGCCCGCCTCGCCGAAGGCCGTGGCCAACCGAAGGGCGTTTTCAAGTTCGCCAGCAACGAAGCCTGCACCACATGGACGGCGAACCTGAACCGGACCGGGAAATAACCCGCGTTCCCACCGACGCCGATCTCGTCTCACTCGCCCGCGAGCTGAATCGCCGAGGGGTCGCCTACGTTGTCGTGGGCGGATTCGCCATCAACCGTCTCGGCTTCGTGCGCGCTACCGAGGACATCGACCTCCTCATCGCCCGCGATCTCGCCAACCAGGCTTTGGTCAAGCAGGCTCTGGAAATCCTGCCCGACCGCGCCATCCGGGAATTGGGCGACGAAGACATCGCCCAATGGGCCGTCGTTCGCGTCAATGACGACATCACCATCGACCTCATGACGGAGGCCTGCGGCGTGCGCTACGAAGACACCGCCGGCGGCGTCGAAACCGAAATCATCGATGGTGTGCCCATCCCCTTCGCCGGCGCCGAACTCATGTTGAAGATGAAGCAAAGCCCGCGCGAAAAAGACGCCGCCGATCGCAGGTTCCTGCAACAACTCCTGCACGCTCGCCAATCTTAACCGGACGCTGTTCTCTTCCCACAAAGAAGGTGTAGCCAAAAGGTCATGTCTGCAGCGAGCACTGGCTTGGTATGCAGCTTCCGATCCGCGCCCAACGTCCACCCCGCCGCCTTGCGCGATGCCCATCGCCGCTTCAGCGTTAGCCGTTTCAGCGCGTCACTTGGGTTCACCCTCCTTCCCAAATTTTTAACTCCCATGCCTGACCGCCCCGCTCGTCCCGCCCCCTCTGTAGCCGGTTCCTTGGCCAGTCCCACACCTACTCCTACGCCCGCGTCCACTGTCACTCCCCCGGAGGTCACCGTCACTCTCAACTTCGACCGCGCGATCAACTACGCTTTCCAGCAGAACGCCATCCCGGTCATCAAGGAACTCCGCCTTCAAAACGACGCCACTCCGCGCACCGATCTCACCATCCGCATCAGCTGTGAACCCGCCTTCGCCGCGCCCGTCGAACTCCGCCTCCAAAGCCTCGCCGCCCTCGCCGAGTTCCACCTCACCTCCCTCGATCTTCCGCTCAGCCACGACTTTCTCGCCGCCCGCAACGAGCGCATTTCCGGTTGGCTCAAGGTCGAAATCCTCGAGGGCGAAACGATCATCTGCGAAAAAACCGAGTCCATCGCCCTCCTGGCCCGCCATGAATGGTGCGGCCTGGTCGCCCTGCCCGAAATTCTCGCCGCCTTCATCCTGCCCAACGATCCGGCCGTGATGACCATTCTCGGCCGCGCCTCCGAACTCCTTCGCGAACACACCGGCCGCGCCGCCTTCAACGGCTATCAGGACAAAAGCCGCAAGCGCGCCTGGGCCCAGCTCGCCGCCATCTACAAAGCCGTCGGCGAACTTGGCCTGCGCTATATCAGCCCGCCTGCCAGCTTCGAAAATACCGGCCAGAAAATCCGCTTTCCCTCCGACATCCTCACCCACCGTTTCGCGACCTGCCTCGACCTTACCCTCCTCTTCGCCGCCTGCTGCGAACAGGTCGGGCTGCATCCGCTCGTCCTCATGCACGAGGGCCACGCCTACGCCGGCTGTTGGCTCGACGACCAGACTTTTCCCGAGCCCGCCGGCGACGAACTTCAACCGGTCCGAAAATACTCCGACGACGCTTTGATCACGCTCTTCGAGACCACCCTCGTTGCCACCGAATCTCCCGGCACCCTCGACGACGCCGAACGTCTCGCTCGCCCCCATCTCCACACCGAGCTCGCTTTCCGTCTCGCCCTGGATGTCCGCCGCGCGCGCATCGCCCGTATCCATCCCCTTCCCATCCCCGGCCACTCCGCGCCCGCGTCGCCCCGACCCAACCCCGACAATCCCGCTTCATCCGCCCGCGCTTCCGGCATCGGCGACCGCGAATTCCCCGACTCCGCGCTTCGCCCCAACTCCGCCATCCCGGCCAACCCCGCATCCACCTCATCCGCCGCATCCGCCGCATCCGCCGCGTCCGCCGCATCCGCCGCGTCCGCCGCGTCCGCGAAGCCCACCCCGCGCATCGACCAGTGGAAAAGCCGCCTGCTCGATCTGAGCCTCCGCAACCGCCTCCTTAATTTTAAGGAAACCAAGTCCAGCATCCGCATTCTCTCCGCCTCGCCCGAGCACGTTGAGGACGAACTCGCCGCCGCCCGCGACCTCGCCCTTCGCCCCAAGCCCACGCTCATGGGCGGAGACGACCCCCGCCACGCCGCCACCTACACCAAACAGCAGCGCGCCGACGCCCTCACCGAGCATTTGCGCGACGAACTGAAACAGGGTCGCCTCCACACCAGTCTCGGCGCCTCCGAAAACGCCGCACGCCTGACTCAACTCTACCGCGACGCCCGCACCGCCCTCGACGAAAACGGCACCAATACCCTCTTCGCCGCCGTCGGTTTTCTCGAATGGCGCGAGACCGAGCACGCCGACCGCGTGCTCCGCGCCCCGCTCCTCCTCGTGCCCGTCGAACTGAAGCGCAAGTCCGTCCTCGAGGGTTTCGTCCTCCGCCGCATCGACGAGGAAACGCGCCTCAACGTCACCCTCATGGAAATGCTCCGGCAGGAATTCCAGAAGGAAATCCCCGGCCTCGATCCTCTCCCTGAAGACGAAAACGGCGTGAACGTCACCCGTGTCCTCGAACTTTTTCGCGAAGCCGTCCGTGATCTCGCCGGCTGGGAAGTGAAGACCGAAGTCTGGCTCGGCCAGTTTTCCTTCACCAAATTTCTCCTTTGGAAAGACCTGGCCGACCGCCTCGATGCCCTCACGCGCAACCGCGTCGTCCGCCACCTCATCCACGACGCCGGCGCCCAATATCCCAATCCGCCCGACGACATCCTCCCGCCCCACCTCGACGATCAGTTTCACCCCCGCGAAATTTTTTGCCCGCGCAGCGCCGATTCTTCCCAGCTCGCCGCCGTCATGGCCGCCGCCGCCGGCCACGATTTCGTCCTCGAGGGCCCCCCCGGCACCGGCAAATCCCAAACCATCACCAACATCATCGCGCACTGCCTTTCCCAAGGTAAGCGCGTTCTTTTCGTCGCCGAAAAACGCGCCGCCCTCGACGTCGTTCACCGTCGCCTGCGCGAAGACGGTCTCGAACCATTCTGCCTCGAACTCCATTCCAACAAAACCGGCAAAGCCGACGTCCTCGCCCAGTTCGACCGCAGCCTCAAATTTATCAGCACCGCTTCCGCGCCCGACTGGGAGCAACGCACGTTCGAATTGGAAAAACTCCGCGCCGCGCTCAACGGCTACACCCGCGCCCTTCACCACCCGTATCCCTGCGGCCTCAGCGCCTACCGGTGCTTCGACTATCTGCTCCCGCGTCAAACCGACCCCACCGTCCGTTTCGATCTCTGGTCGGAAATCCTCGGTCTCTCAGCCGATGCGCTCGAACGCGCCCGCGACCTTTCCCGCCTCCTGCAAGAGCGTTCCCGTCCCCTCCTTCCACTCGCCGATCATCCGCTTGCGCTCCTCGCCTGCGCTGAATGGTCGCCCGCTTGGGCCGAGCGCGCCCTCGACCGCATCCGCGAACTCGGCGCAGTCACGCCCATCGCCCTCTCCGCCGCCCGCGAATTCCGCGCGTGGCTCCGCCTCCCCGATACCGCCGCGTCTCGCACCGCGCTCACCCACCAGCTCGCTCTCGCCAACAGTCTTCTCACGCCCGAGCCCGTCGGCCCCGCTTTCGCCACCACCCCGTGGTCGCAACTCTCCGCGGATCTCGACGCGTGGATCGCCCTCGCGCGCGAACGCACCACCCTCCGCGCCCAACTCACCGGCTACGACGAATCCAAACTCCTCGCCCTCGACCTCCCGGCGCTTCAGGCCCGCGCGCAGTCCGCTCAAACCGCGTGGTTCCTGCTCAAATGGTCGCGCCTCGGCGGCGTCCGCCGACTCCTCAGCACCACCCGCCCCGACAACGTCCGCCCCGAGGCCGCTACTCTCGCCCAAGTCCTCACCGCCGCCCAACGCCTTCACGTCCTCAACACCCAACTCGCCGCCGCCGCCCCCACGGCCACAGCCTGCCTCGGCCTACTCTGGGCTCTCGGCGAGCCGTCCGCCGACGCCCTCACGCGCGCCCGCACGTGGGGCGAGTCGCTCCACGCTCACGTCCACGCCTGCGCCGGCAACGACCTCAACGCTCTTGGTCAACTCCGCCAACACCTCGCCGCCCTTTTCAACGAAGGTCCGCCAGGCTCCGCCGCCGGCACCGCCATCGGCCGCAGCCTCACCCTCTTTCGCGATACGCAGCTGCAATTCGCCGCCGCCTTCACCGCGCTCACCGTCGCCGTGCAACTGCGCGACGCCGCGTTCAACTCCGCCCCCGACTATCTCACCGCGGTTCAGCTCTTCGTCGAACGCCTCCCCGCCGCATGGCCGAAAATCCGCGAATGGTGCTCCTGGCAAAAAATCCGCCATGAAAGTTTCTCCTGCGGACTCACTCCCGTCATCGAGACACTCGAATCTTCCGAAGGCCCCGCGCTCGATCTGCTCGCGCTTTTCGAGCGCAGTTTCCGCCGCGCCTTTCTTTTCGCGGTCATCGAAGAGGAACCGGCCCTGCGCGAATTCTTTGGTCGCGAACACGCCGAGCGCATTGATCGCTTCCGCCTTATCGACGAGAAAATCGCCGCGCTCACGCGCGACCTCATCCGCCACCGCCTCGCCGCCCGCCTACCCCGCGACCAGCCGCAGGAAGATATTCCCAAGGCCGAGATCGGCGTGCTGCGCAAAGAGCTCGGCAAAAAAGCCCGCCATCTCCCCGTGCGCCAATTATTGGCCCGCATGCCCACGCTCTTCCCGCGCCTGAAACCGTGCGTCCTCATGAGTCCGCTTTCCGTGGCGCAATACCTCGAAGCATCACACGAAACCTTTGACGTCGTGATCTTCGACGAAGCCTCGCAAATCCCCGTCTGGGACGCCGTCGGCGCCATCGCCCGCGGTCAGCAACTCATCGTCGTCGGTGATCCGAAGCAGTTGCCCCCGACCAATTTTTTCAACAGCACCGGCGACGACGATGCCGACGAACTCATCCCGGAGGAACATCAGGATCTTGAAAGCATCCTCGACGAGTTGATGACCAACGGCCTTCGCCACAAACGGCTCCAATGGCACTACCGCAGTCGCCACGAAGGCCTCATCGCCTTCAGCAACCGGCAGTATTACGAGAACGATCTGCTCACGTTTCCCTCCCCCGATTCCGCCCACGGCGGGGTCAGCTTCCGGCACCTGCCCGCCGCCCGCTACGACAAGGGCAAATCGCGCACCAATCGCGGCGAAGCCGAGGCTCTGGTCCAAGAACTCGTCGCCCGCCTTCTCCGCACCGACGGCCCGCGCCGCTCTTATGGCGTCGTCACTTTTAGCCAGGCCCAGCAAAAACTCGTTGAGGATTTGCTCGACCAGCAGCGTCGCGAACATCCCGACATCGAGCGTCACTTCGGCGAAAAGCCGCCCGTTGAAGGCGAGCCCGTCTTCGTGAAAAACCTAGAGAGCGTGCAGGGCGACGAGCGCGACGTGATCCTCTTTTCCATCTGCTACGGCCCCGACGAAACTGGCCGCGTTTCCATGAACTTCGGCCCGCTCAACCGCGACGGCGGCGAACGTCGCCTCAACGTCGCCATCACCCGCGCCAAGCACGAGGTGCTTGTTTTCAGCGGCCTGCGCGGCGATCAGATCGATCTCGCCCGCACCCGCGCCCGTGGTGTCCGCGATCTTAAACAGTTCCTCGACTACGCCGAGCGCGGCCCGGTCGCCCTCGCCACCTCCGCCACCGCCGAAGCCCCGCCCCGCTCAGAGTTCGCCGAAATGGTCGCCACTCGCGTCCGCGCCGCCGGTTACGAAGTTCACCATCAGGTGGGCTGTTCGGGCTATCGCATCGACCTCGCCGTCGTCGATCCCGCGACTCCCGGCCGCTATCTGCTGGGCATCGAATGCGACGGCGCCACCTACCACCGCGCCGCTACCGCCCGCGACCGCGACAAGCTCCGCCAGCTCATCCTCGAAGGCCTCGGCTGGAAACTTCACCGCCTCTGGTCCACCGACTGGTGGCACGACCCCGACGCCGAACTCGCCAAACTCAACGCCCTGCTCGCCGATCTGAGTCACCGTAAATAAATTCCGCCGCATCGGACTCTCCTCCTTCGCGCGACCCTAATTCCGATTCACTTCCGTGTCTTCCGTGTGTTCCGTGGGCACTCCCGGCTCGCCCACTCGCTCCACGTCCGCTTTACTCATTCTCCTCCCCCGTCGCTCGCCACTCGCACTCGCCGCTTCCTCTCACCTCTTTGCACTTCCCTCCCATGTCCACTTGGTCCCGCTTCAAATCCCTCTACTACGAGAACGCCGATCTCGGCCTCGGGCTCGATATCAGCCGCATCCCCTTCCCCGAGGACTACCTCGCCGCGAAAGATCCCGCGATGCAGCAGGCCTTCGCCGACATGATCGCCCTCGAAAAAGGGGCCATCGCCAATCCCGATGAGAACCGCATGGTCGGCCACTACTGGCTCCGCGCGCCTCAACTCGCCCCCACGCCCGCCCTCGCCGCCGAGATTTCCTCCACCCTCGCCGCGATCAAGGACTTCGCCGCCAAGGTTCACTCCGGCGCCATCGCCGGCCCCAAGGGTAAATTCAAAAACCTCCTCGTGATCGGCATCGGCGGCTCCGCTCTCGGCCCGCAGCTCGTCAACCACGCCCTTGGCCAGCCGCGCAAGGACAAGCTCGCCGTCTCCTTCTTCGACAACACCGATCCCGACGGCATCGACTACGTCCTCGCCGGCCTCCGCGGCCAGCTCGCGAAGACCCTCGTCGTCGTCATCTCCAAATCCGGCGGCACGGCAGAAACGCGCAACGGTCAGCTCGAAGCCGCCGAGGCTTTCAAGGCCGCCGGCCTCGATTTCGCGAAGCACTACGTCGCCGTCACCGGCGCCGGCTCCAAGCTCGAACAAACCGCCATCGCCCAAAATTGGCTCGCCCGTTTCCCCATGTGGGACTGGGTTGGCGGCCGCACCTCCGAACTCTCCGCCGTTGGCCTCCTCCCCGCCGCCCTCCAAGGCCTCGACATTCAGGCGATGCTCGACGGTGCCGCCGCGATGGACGTCGTCACGCGCAACACCACCGTCGGCCGGAACCCCGCCGCCCTCCTCGCCCTCATGTGGCTCTTCGCCACCGATGGCCGCGGGGCGAAAGACATGGTTGTTCTCCCCTACAAGGACCGCCTCCTCCTCTTTTCCCGTTACCTTCAGCAACTCGTGATGGAGTCCCTCGGCAAAGAGCACGACCTCAAGGGCAACGTCGTCAACCAAGGTATCGCCGTATACGGCAACAAGGGCTCCACCGACCAGCACGCCTACGTCCAACAACTCCGCGACGGCGTGAACAACTTCTTCGTCACCTTCATCGAGGTCCTCAAGGATCGCGACGCCAAAACCGCCCTCGAAGTCGAGCCCGGCATCACCGCCGGCGATTTCCTCCAAGGCTTCTACCTCGGCACCCGCGACGCTCTCAGCGAGAAAGACCGCCACTCGGTGACGATCACGCTCCCCGATGTCTCGCCCCGTTCCCTCGGCATGTTGATCGCCCTCTACGAACGCGTCGTCGGCCTCTACGCCTCGCTGGTCGGCATCAACGCCTACCACCAGCCCGGCGTCGAAGCGGGAAAGAAAGCCGCCGGCGGCGTCATCGCCCTCAAACTCAAACTCGCCGCCGCCCTCAAGGCCGTCCCCGACGCCATGTTCACCGCCGAACAACTCGCCGCCCACGTCGGTGAGCCCGACAGCGCCGAACTCACCTTCAAAATCCTAGAACACCTCGCCGCCAACAAGGGCAGCGGCGTCAAAAAGCGCGCCAAGACCCCGTGGTTCAAATCCACCTATCGCGCCGCCTGATCCGCCTTTGCTCCGTGAACCGCCTCCTGCTCGTCCTCAGCCTGCTCGCATTCACCGTGAGCGGGACCCTCGGCGCGCTTTACTGGCAATCCCTCGAAACCCGCCGCGATCTCAGGGCCCGTAATGCCACCCTCGACGGTCAGCTCACCTCCTCCCGCGAGTTGGCGTCGTCCTTCCAAAAACAGGCCGTCACCGCCGGCGCCCAACTCGAGGCCACCCAAACCCAGCTCACCGCGGCCGAAAAACACACCGCCCAGCTCACCACCGATCTCGCTGCGTCCCGTGCCACCCTCGCCGCCCGC
>JACMRG010000169.1 GCA_014376585.1 Opitutaceae bacterium
CCGCCAGCGCGACCACTCCGCCCTCCAGCGCCGCCGCCCCCGCCAGCTCACGCCGCGTAAAACCCAGCGCGCGCAACGTCGTCAGCTCCTCCCGCCGGTCGAGCAACACACTCGTCAACGTCAACGCGAGCCCTACGACCGCCACGAGCACGGCGATTACTTCCAGCGCATACGTGATGGCAAAGGTCTGCCGGAAAATCCGCAGCACCTCCGCGCGCAGTTTCACGTTGGTGAAAATCGCCAGCCCGGGAAACTCCCGCAGCAGCTCCGCGCGCACCGTGTCGCCGTCCGCCCCCGGCTTCAGCCAGAGACTCACGTTGGCCACCCGTTCGTCGCCGAGCCATTTTCTGAGATGCTCGCGCTCCACCAAAATTGAGCCGCGCTCATTCCCGTAGTCGGCAAACACTCCCGCGATGGTCAGAGTCCGCACCCCCGCCGGCGTCGGCACGCGCAACGTGTCGCCCGTTTTTTTCCCAAACCGTTCCGTGAACGCCTCGCTCACGAGCGCGAACCCGGCGTTGGTCGTCACGTCCCACAGCGCCGGATCGCGCGGCGGTGTCACCCACGGTAGGTCGCTCCGCGCATGCATGAGCGCCAGATCGGTCCCGGTGAGCATCGTCGCGATGCCGTCGAGTTCGAGCGGAACCGCCATCAACCGCGCGGCATCCGCCACCGCCGGATGCGCCGCGAGGCGGTCTGCCGCGGCCGCTGAGATATAATTGTCCGTCGAGGCGTTCTGCGCGCCCGCACTCGCGATGTAGAGATCGGCCTGCAACGAGCGCACGATCCAGCCGCGCACCGTCAGCTCGAAACTCGCGACGAGAATCGCCATCCCCGCCGCCATCCCGACCGCACAGTGTAACGCCGCCACCGACAACCGGTGCCGCCCCGAAGGCCGACGCAGATGACTCAGCGCGGTCCGCGCCGGCGCCCAGAAAGTCCCCAGCGCCCGCGCCCCGCGCGCGCCGAGCGGCAGCAACCAGCCCGCCATCAGACCGCCGCCAAAAATCCAGAAAAACGCCGCCGCATAACCCGCCAGCGGAAACCGCCCGCCTCCTCCCAGCCGCAGCGGCCCCACCTGGGCCAGCGCGACTCCGACCACGACGCAGCCCGCCCCCAGCGCAAAACTCCGCTGCCACCGCCCGCCCACCGCCGGCGGCGCGCCCCGCTGCAGCACTTGCGCCGGTGGCGTGCTCGCCGCGAGCCGCGCCGGCCACCAGCCCGCGACCAAGCTCGCGCCCAGTCCCAACCCCAACCCCAGCACCATCTCACCCGGCGCGAGCGACGCCGCTTCGACCGTCGTCGCATAGTAGAGCGCGTTCACCGTCTGCCCGACCGCCCGCACGGCAAACTGCGCGCCCGCCCAACCGAGCGCCACGCCGAGCCCTCCGCCCAGCAGTCCCAGCACCGCCGCCTCCGTCAGCCACGCGAGCTGGATCGCGCGCTCCTCCACGCCGAGCGAGCGCAGGATCGCGATCTCCGTCCGCCGCCGCACCACCGCACCGTCGAGCGCCTGAAAGATGAGATACAGCCCGACGAGTAGCGCGATCAGCGAAAGAATCGTGAGGTTCAACCGAAACGCCCGCGTCATCGTCTCCGCCGACTCCCGCCGCGCCCCCGGCGTCGTGACGATCCAGCGATCACGGCCGAGTTGCTCCAAGAGCGCCTGGAGCTCCACCCGCCGCTCCGGCGCGCGCGGTCCGGGCTCCACGAGAAACTCCACCCGATCCACGCGACCGACTTTGCCCGTGAGCTGTTGCAGGTGCCGCAGATCGAGCACGAGCAGCGTCGCCGGCACGCGCGGTGCGTCCGTCGCGGTCGGGATCACGCCCGCGACCGGCAACGTCCGCACGCGTTCATCGAGCACGAGATCGAGCGATTTGGCACCCACCGGCACTAACGCCGCGCTCACCCACACCCGCGGCCCCGCCGCATCCGCGCGCCAGAAATCCCCCGCGCCCGCCTCATCGTTGCGCGCCCCGCGGCCGCCCGCGTCCTGCCGTTGCCCCTGGTCAAAATAGCCCCGCTCGACGTTGCTTTGGCTGGCGAGGTTCGCGAGCGCGAGCAGATCGACGCCGACCAACGTGTAAGTCGTGCGCCCAAACCCCGCCGCCTCGCCCACCGCCTGCGCCTGCGCCGCCGTCGCTTCCACCACGGGAATGATCTGCACCGGCCGCACGCCGAGCGCGGCGCGCAGCTCCGGCAGCACCTTCTCCGGCAACGTGCCCGCCGGCGCCTGCACGATCAGATCGCTCTGCCCCGTGAGCGTGTCGGTGAAATGCGTGAAACTCGAAACCGCCGCGCGGTTCGCCAGCCGGACCGCGACGAACACCGCCACGCCAAGCGCCAGAATCCCGATGAGGAGGACCGTGTCTCGTGGTGCGATCCGGGCGTGCCGCCACGAGAAACGTCGCAGCAGCAGACTGAGCACCGGGGCGTTCATCCCTCGGCGACGACGCGCCCGTCGCGCAGCTGGATACGGCGGTGGCAAATCGCGGCGGCGTCCTCACTGTGCGTCACCAGCACGAGCGCCGTGCCCGTCTCGTCGCTCAGCTCCCGCAGGAGCGCGAGGATGTTGGCGCCATTCGCCGAATCCAAATTACCCGTCGGCTCGTCCGCCAAAATCAGCCCCGGCCGATGCACGAGCGCCCGCGCAATCGCGACGCGCTGCTGTTCGCCGCCCGAGAGCTGCCCCGGCAACGCCGCCGCGCGCGGCGCGAGCCCCACCCGATCCAGCGCCGCCGCCACCCGCTCCGCGCGCTCGACCGGCGGGACCGCGATGAGCTGGAGCGGCAGCTCGATGTTCTCCGCCGCCGTCAGCGTGGGCAGGAGATGAAAGAACTGAAAAATGGTGCCGATCTCCACGCGCCGCAGCCGCGCGAGTGCGACCGAGTCGAGCGCCTGCACCGGCGTGCCGCGCACCGTGATCGAGCCCGCATCGGGCCGGTCCACTCCGCCGAGGCAGTTGAGCAACGTCGTCTTCCCGCTGCCGGACGGGCCGGTGAGTGCGACCCGTTCGCCCGCTCCCACCGTAAATGAAACGTCGTCGAGCACGCGACGCGGACCGTAGTTTTTGACGACTGCGGCCACGGCGAGCACGGGCATGGCGGAGCGGGAAATGACCATGAGCGGTGAAGGGAAACGATGAACCCCACGAACGCGAATGGGTTGGGCGGTTTGCCCGCGGGTATTAGCGATCCGGCCGCGCGAGCCCGAAACGCTGATTCGTGCGCGCGTAGTCCTCGCCCCCGAGCCGGCCCACCAGATCGAGTTTTCCCGCGTCGGGCAGACCATCCGCGCC
>JACMRG010000170.1 GCA_014376585.1 Opitutaceae bacterium
CCTCGGGAGCATCGACGATTTTACCGGTGCCCAAGCCGCGGTCGCGCAGATGCGCCAGGCTTTCGCCGCGCAATCGACCGAGGCCCGCGCCGCCCAAGGCAGCCCGTCGCCCGAAAAGGCGCTCCGTCTCCTCGCGAGCTGATGGCTGCGTCGCCTGAGATTCAGACTTCCGGCGGTTCGGGGTAAAGCCGCGACCTCCGGGCGCGGTCGCACGATGAGAATCGCAAAACCCCGTCCCGCCCAGGGTTCGCGACGCCACCTGAGAAAGGCTTGGGTTCCGCTTTCCCGCCCCGGCTACGCGCCACCGTCCGGCTGGATCGTCGCTAACTGCCACGCGCGGTTGAGCGCGTGCGCGAGTTCGTCGGTCGTGAAAGGCTTGGCCAACAGGTGCGCGTTGCGCAGCTCACCGAGGGACTGCGTCGGCACTTTTGAGAAATAGCCGGACATGATGATGATCGGCAGATTCGGCAGGCGCACCTGCATCACCGCCGCCAGTTCGGTGCCTTGTTGCCCCGGCATCGTCTGATCGGTCAACAGCAGGTCGCACCGCGAATCCGGTTGGTTAAAGGTTTCCAAGCAGCTCTCGGCCGAGGCGAAGGCCTGCACCTCGTAGCCGATGCCCACGAGCGCCAGCTTGATGAAGCGCCCGACCAGTTCCTCGTCGTCCACGACATAGACGACCTGACCCTGGCCGGCGGGCGCGCGCACCTGATCGCCCGGCGCCGGTGCGGCAGTCTGTTCGGCGACCGGCAGGTAAATGCTGAACGTCGTGCCGACGCCCGGGGTGCTTTCGACGTCGATCACGCCGCGGTGGGCGCGAATGATGCCGTGCACGACGGCGAGGCCAAGGCCCGTGCCTTCGCGGGAGTTCTTCGTGGTGAAAAAGGGATCGAAGATCCGCCGCAGTGTGGCCTCGTTCATCCCGTGGCCGGTGTCGCTCACATCGAGCCGCAGGTAGCGGCCGGGCGCGGCGCTGCTGAGTGCACCGGGGCGATCGGCGCCGACATCGGCCGTCCGCAGGCTGATGCGCAGCGTGCCGCCGTTGGGACGCATCGCGTGCGCGGCGTTGGAACCGAGATTAAGGACGACTTGGTAGATCTGCGTCGTGTTGGCGAGCCCCCGGCCCGCGTCATCGGGAATATCGGTTTCGATGATGACGTTGGCGGCGAGGGTCGCGCGGAGGAAGCGGCCGGCTTCCTTGAGCACCAAGGTGAGATCGACGGCCTCGTGTTCCTCGCCGGCAGACTGACGGCTGAAGGTGAGGATCTGCTCCACGAGATCGCGGGCGCGCATACTAGCGCCGCGGGCCTCGTTGAGACAGGCGCGAGCGGGGTGATCCTCGGGGATGGTGTCGGCGGCGAGCTCGTGGTAACCGATGATCCCGGTGAGGAGATTGTTGAAATCGTGCGCGATACCGCCGGCGAGCGTCCCGAGGGTCTCCATCTTTTGAGCTTGGAAAAGCTGGCCTTCGAGTTCGCGGCGGGCGCCTTCGCTGTCGTGGCGGGAGGTGATGTCCTGTAACGCACCGCGCAGCGCGACGGCGCGGCTTTCGCGGAATTCGGCGCGGCCGATCACGCGCACCCAAAGCGCGCGGCCCTTGGCGGACATGAAGGGCAGTTCGAAGTCGAAGGCCGGGGCGGCGGGGGTGCGGCTATACAACGCCGCCTTCAAGGTCTCGCGCGCTTCGATCGGGAAGAAGGCGAGGGCCTGATCAAGGGTGGGTTGTTCGGCACCGGCGAGGTCGTGGATGCGGCGCGCGCCTTCCGTGAAAGTGAGTTCTCCGCTGGTAAGTTTGAGTTCCCAGCCGCCGATCTGGGCGAGCTGGCCGACTTGTTGCGAGAGCTCCTCCGCTTCGCGGAGGCGCTGTTCGAGGTGTTTCCGCGCAGTGATGTCGGTGTGAGTGCCGACCATCCGGAGCGCGCGGCCGTCGGGCGCGCGGCTGACGACTTTGGCGCGGTCCAGAATCCAGACCCAATCGCCGCTCTTGGACTGCATGCGGTGCTCGTGTTGGAAAAAAGGGCGGTGACCGTCGAGGTGGGCCTGGTTCTCGGTCTCGAATTCTTCGCGATCGTCGGGGTGCATCAACCGGAAATGGCCGGCGTAGTGGGCGGGGAGTTCACCGAGGGCGAAGCCGAGCATGACGGAGTAACGCGTATCGTAAAAGAAATGACCGGTCGCGATGTCCCAATCCCACACGCCGTCGTTATTGCCCTCGAGGGCGAGCTGCCAGCGTTCCTCAACGAGGTGGAGGGCCGCTTCGGTTTTGCGCTCGAGGCTGATGTCGCGGTTCAGGCCGACGAGGCGGAGGGGTTTGCCGGCGGCATCACGCAGCAGCTGGCCGTGGGCCTCGATGTGGCGGACGGTGCCGTCCGGCCGGATGATGCGGAATTCGTTGTCGTGGAAAGAATCCTGGTCGTTGAAGGCGCGCTCGGTTTTCAGGAGCGCGGGAAGGCGGTCTTCGGGGTGGATCAGCTGTTTCCACGTGGTGCGCGTGCCATCGAAATCGGCGCGGTTGAGCCCGTAGATTTCGAGCATGCGGTCATCCCAGTGCAGGTGGCCGGTGGCCAGATCGGTCTCCCATACGCCGAAGTGCGAGGAACGCAGGGCGAGCTTGAAACGTTCGTTGAGTTCGAGGAGGTGCTGGTTGGCCTCGCGCTCGGCGGTGATGTCGCGCTCGGTGCCGATGCACCGGAGAAGTTGGCCGCTCGCGTCGCGCTGGACGATGGCGCGGGAGTAAAGCGTGCGCACCGCGCCGTCAGGTCGGATGATACGAAACGTGTGTTCGAAGGAATCGGCGCCGGCCCGCACGAGGGCGACGGCGCGCAACGCCCCCTCGGCGTCGGCGGGGTGGAGTCGGCTGCCCCACTCGGCGTGGGTCCCATGAAAGCCCGTCTTCGCCAGGCCGTAGATCTCGATCATGCCCGCATCCCAACTGCTGCGGTCCGTCTGGGCATCCCATTCCCAGACGCCGAGCGCGGCGGTTTGCGCGGCGAGTTGCAGGCGCTGGTTGGCGCTTTCGAGGCGTTCTTGGGCGCGGCGTTGTTCTTCGGCGGCGGCGCGGAGACTGACGTTGACCTCGCGCAATTCGCGGGTGCGCGTGCCCACGGTGTCCTGGAGCTGCGCGGCCTGTTCCTGCAGGCGCGCGGTGAGGTGCAGGCGGGTGCGCTCGGCCTGCTCGCGGCTGTCGTCGAGATCGGTGGCGGCGTCGAGCGAGAGCAGGGCGATCGAGATGCCGGAGATGATCAACGCGACGGTGAAAAGCCCCACGCCGTCGACGAGCCCGACGAGCCGGGTGCGCAACGCCACCGCGAGGATGAGGCTCAGCAAGGCGGGTGCGACCGCCACACCGAAGAAGAGCCGACGCGCGAGGACCCCGCTGGGCGTCGGGGCCAGGAGTCGGCCGAGGAAGAGACCGTCGGTGCGCAGCGCGAGCAGCCCAAGGCCGATCAACAGCAGGCCGAAAGCGAGGTGGGAGCCAAACCGCAGAGTCTGGGCCAATTGCCCCGCGGTGGCCGTGCTGAACAATTGCAGGAAAATCGAGGCCAGCGAGAGGGCCACGACCAACGTGGAGAGCCACAAGACGAGGAAACGTCGGTTGCGGCCCGGCCGACCGGTGGCGCACAGCAGCGCCGTCGCGATGAGGATCAGCGCCGCGCAACTCGGCGGACGCATGCGGCCGGGGTGGGGCACCGTGGGGTCGCGCGCGAACAATTCGTCGATCCGCAGATCGGTTTCGAAGGCGTATTCGGCCAGCGTCAGGCCGCAAAGGGAGAGTGTGAGCGCCGCACACCCATAAACGAACCAGCGTGGGCCACCGCGGGCGTGGTTCCAGAGCGCCAAGCCGACCGATAACAGACAGACGGCGGCGTTGGCGCGCACGGGCCGGGGTTCCATGCGGACGAACGCCAGCAGATCACGGCCGGTCAACCAACCGACGAGGATAGTAAATCCGATGGCGGCGGCCACCAAACCCAGCCAACCCGCGATGCGGGGAATTTTTTTTGAAAGCAGCATAGGTGGGTCGCCGGCGGGGAGACAAAAAATCCCGTGCACGCCACGCAATAGCAACGCAGTTTGAGGAGGCTGGGGGTTCCGATCGGGCTCCACCGGGGCAAAGAACCTAACGACGGCGGAATGTTTGACGGTCGCGGCCGTGCCGACGCGTTGTTTTTTAGCGGAGAGCGCAATCAGCGGTAAAGTCCGGCGCGAGATGCGTCGATAGGCCTCACAGTCGTGATCCTTCCCATGAAAAACCGTATCTTTATCCTCATCGCTGTCTGCCTCGCGGCGCTCGCCACCGAGTCCGCTTTTGCCCAGTCGAAACCTGAGCCGCCCATTCCTGTTCGCACCGTTCCGCCGGATTACCCGAGCGAGCTGCGTCGCGACGGCGTGTCCGGCGTCGTCATGATCTCGTGCACGATTGACGAGAAGGGTGACGTGCAGGACGCCACCATCGAAAAATCCAGCAACGTCAGCTTCAACCCGTCGGCCCTCGCCGCGGTGAAGAAGTGGAAGTTCAAGCCGGCCAGGGTTGATGGCGCACCCGTCGCCAAAAAGGTAACCATCCCGCTCAAATTCACGGTCGACGAGACCTGAGCTTTTTAAACCACAGTTCTCCTGCGCCGCCCTCAACGCTTTCCACGACACCATGTCCTTCAAGCATCTCACCATCGGCAAAAAAATCACGCTGGGTTTTGGCCTCATCTTCGCGCTCCTCGCGATCGTGGCGGGCATTGCCTACACCGCGCTCGGCGGTGCGGGCCAACGGCTGGCCAAGTTTTCGGAGAGCGCGCAGGAGACCTACGCGGCCGCCACGCTCGAGTCATCCATGCAGGCGCTCAAGCTCCGCGTGAATGAATTTCTCGCCACCGGTTCCGCCGAGAGCATCGCCGCCTGTGAGGCGGCCAAGCAGGTTCTCGACGCCGATCTCGACCGCGCGGCCAAGCTCATGGTCGAGCCCACCCGCGCCGCCGAAATCGCCAAGGCCCGCGAACTGCTCGCCGCCTATCGCACGGCTTTCGCCGACCTTGTCACCAATCATAAGACCCGGGTAGCC
>JACMRG010000024.1 GCA_014376585.1 Opitutaceae bacterium
GTGGGGGGGGGGGGAAAAGGGTCAGGGAGCGGACAAGGGTGAGGGGGGGTTCCGGCGACCCCGCCCTACACCGAGTAGATAAAAATGCGCGGCCGTAATGATGCCGAGTTGCTGGAGCGGGGCGCAGTAGTGGGCGGCGGCGGGCGGGTGGGAAGGGTGGGCGGGCGCGGTGAGGAAGCGTTGTGCGGGGTGAAGGGGAAAGCGGCGGGTGAGGGTGCCGTCGGGGTCGGGCCAGAAATTCAGGATGAGGTCGAACGAGGTAAGCCATGCGGCGAAATCGGGCGGGAGAGGCGCGGGGTTGTAGAGTGCGGCCCAGCGGGATTCGTGCTGCGAGTGGGCGGCGTCGACGAGACCGCGGTTGACGGCGAGGGCGGCGGCGGTGGCGTTACCCGCAAGTTCGATATGGGCGGTGGGAAAGGCGGCGCGGAGGGCGGCGAGCGCAGGGAGAGTGACGGTGAAATCACCGAGCGCGCCGCCGCGAAGGATCAGAATGCGGCGCATGGGGCGGGCGGAACGGAGGTGGTCACCACGAAAGACACGAAAATCGGAGAAGGGGAAGCGGGTGGATTAGGGCCCGCGAAACATGCGAATGACGCAGAAATCGGAAGCGGAGGAGGGCCCACGGAACACACGGAATACACGGAAAAAAGACGGGACTCGGACAGGTTTGGTTTCCGTGTATTCCGGGTGTTCTGTGGGCTACTTCTGGAGAAGGTCGGCGGGTGGTTGGTAGGCGACGAGGGTGGCGACGCCGGAGCCGAACTTGAACTCGACTTCGAATTTTACGGGGAGGCGGCGGGGGTCGTCCTGGGCGATCCAGACGCGGACGGCGGAGCCTTTTTTGAACATGCCTTTCGGCGGAGTTTTTTCCATACGCGGCTCGAGGACGAGGGTGCGGAAGGTGCCGAGGCGCGTAGTGACGTCTTCGTAGCGGACGGCGTGGATGGTAAGTTCGTAGGCTTCTTCCTCGAAGAGCACGAGGGCGTCGCGTTGGTCGCCCGGTTTGAGGTTCCACGTGCGAGTTTGCACCAGACTCATGATGAGATCGAGCGGGTCGCCCCGAGGGAGCGCGAAGGTGAGACTTTTTTCCGGGCTGAGTTCGTCGCGGTAACTCGCGGTGCGGGCGACGTAGTCGAAGGTGGTGACGTGGCGGGTCTGTTTCTGCTTGGTAGTGCTGGTCTGGGTATGCGAGTGGAGGCGGCCCGTCGCGGGGTCGAGGAGAGCGTCGGCCCGGGCGTCGAAGGTGTAGAGGGCGCGGGCGAAACCGCGGGTGGCGGTCGTGGTGGTGGCGACCAGGCGCGCGGGACCGGCGGCGGGGGCGGTTTGCGCGGAGATTTTGATTTCGCCGGCGCCGGTGAGGATACCCCAGCCGACGCGATACGTGAGCGCTTCGCCGGGGCGCAGGGCGGGTTGGGCGCGGAGGGTGAGGCCGAAGCAGAAAAGACTGAGAGCGACGATGGGCCGGAGGCGGTGCATGGGCGATGGAGAGGCCGATGACAGAATGAAATCCGGCGCGTCAGGCGAGACGAAGTTCAGGTTGGTAGGCTTGGCCGAGGGGAGAGGCTTCGATGCCGCGGGCGCAGAGGGTGGCGGCAAATTCTTTGGCGAAGCCGTGAACCGTGAACACGCGCTGCGGTTGGACGAGCTCGACGAAGCGGAGGAGGGACGGGAAATCGGCGTGGTCGGAGAGCGGGAAGGCGGCGGAGTTTTGCGAGCCGTGGAAGAAGCGGGAGTCGAGGGCCCAGCCGGTGATGGAGGCGGTGCGGGGGGACGGGATGCGCTTGAGGAGGCCGGGGGCGTGGGGCGGGCAGATGACGACGTGGCCGGCGTGCGTGGCGGGGTCGAATTCGGGGTGAACGGGGAAATCGAGGCCGAGTTGCGCGCAGATCCGGGTGAGACGGTGCGTCTCGGATTGCAGCATGATCGGCAGCCCGGACCCGGCGAGGGCGCGGAGAACTTCCTGGCTTTTACCGAGGCTGTAGCAGAGGAGGACGGGCGTCGCGCCGGCGGCCAGGGTGTCGCGGCAAAAGGTGATGAGGTTGGCGATGATTTTGGCGGCGGGCGGGAAGACGTAGCGCGGGAGGCCGAAGGTGGTCTCCATGACGAGGGTGTCGGCGCGGGGTGTCGCGCACAGCTCGGCGGCGTGGCCGGGGTGTAGTTTGAAATCGCCGGTGTAAAGGAGGGTGCCGTGCTCGGCGTGATCGAGGAGGATCTGGGCGGAGCCGTAGATGTGACCGGCGGGGTGAAGGGTGACGGTGCAGTCGGGGGTGAGTTGCTCGGTGTGGCCGAAGGGGAGGATGTGCTCGGCGCGGTTTTTGGCTGGGAGTCGGGCGCGCATGAGGCGGGCGGTGGCGCGAGTGCAGACGACCTCGGCGTGCCGGGCCATGTGATCGGAGTGGGCGTGCGAGACGAACGCGCGCTCGGCGCGACGGGTGGCGTCGAGCGACCAACCGATCTGTGGCAGGTGGATGCCGTGTTTTTGGTGAATGACCCAAGCCATGAGGGGCCTCACGCAAAGGGCGCGAACGGCGCAGAGGAAGGAGAAAGAAGGGCATGCCCGCGAAACACGCGAAGGGACGGGAAAAGGGCGGACGGAAAACGCGGGATTCGGATCAGGCTTTTTTAACCACGGGTGGACGTGGATAAGCACGGATGACCACCGCCGGGGAACTGAAGGAATGACGAGGAATTTGAGCTAAGAAATTGAGGCAGATGGCGGGCGGATGGGAGCAATGGCGAAGACGCGTTTCGGCGTCACGGCCCAGAGGGTTTCGTCGGGGGCGAGGCGGGCGTTCCACGGGGTGCCGGCGGCCCAGGGCGAGAACGCAGGGAGGATCAGGCGGCGCGGGCCGGCGACGAGTGCGGGGACTTTTAGGCGCGTGCCGGCGCCGTCCCACCAGAGGAACGAGGGATGGTGATGGCCGACGATTTCGAGGGCGCCCGCGGGAATGGCGGGCGGGCTGTCGCCGTGGTGGAAAAAATGGGGGCCGAGGTGGAGGAATGTCAGGGTGGATGCGCGCCAGCGCGCGTCGTGGTTACCCGCGATGAGGGTGATCGGAACGGGGCTCGCGGCGATGAAGGCCTCGGCGGGGGCGCGGCCGGCAAGGGCGTGGAGGGAATCGCCGAGCCAGAGGAGTGACGCGGGTTGGTAGTCGGCGATGAGCGCGGTGAGGGCGGTGGCGAGTTCTTCGTCGCCCCACATCGGGAGGAGATTGCCGCGGGCGCGGTGGGTGGTGGCGTAGCCCCAATGCAGATCGGCGACGACGAGGAGACGCGAGGCGGGGAGCCAGAGGGCGCGGCGGGAGTCGAGGTGGAGGCCGGGGAGGATCTCGGCGGAAACGGGAGAGGAGCGTAAGGGCATTTCAGAAGGGCCCGCGAAACACGCGAAACCCGCGAAGGTGAAAAATGGAGATGGAGGCGGGAGGCACGGCTCAGGGCGTTTCGGCTAGGCGGCCATACATCTCGTGGTAGAGGCGTTCGACGGTGGTCTCGGGGTCTTCGAGCGTCATGGTTTCTTTGAGCTTGCTGACGAAGATGCCGAAGGAGAAGGGGCTGACGCGCTCCACGATGCGGAGCTCCCACGGCAGCGCGGAGACTTCTTCGAAGAAACGCGCGGCGCGCGGCAGGTCGAGGAAGCGCAGCGTGGCGTCGGCGTAGGCCTCGGTGAGGAGGGGATGATCGGGTTCATATTTGCGGAGGACCTCGAAGATGATCTCGGAACTCCATTGCAGCGTGCGCGCGCCGCGCTCGGCGCCACGGGTGCGGCGCGGAACCATCAGGCCGGTCTGGGCGACGCCGCGGAATTGCCATTTCACGAGTTCGCTTTCGGCGAGGGCGGTGCGGAGATCGTCCTCGGCGCCGCCGCGGCGGAACAGCGGGCGCCAGTCTTCGGCCGAATCGAGGGCTTGGAACGGTTTTAAGGTGAGAAGGAATCCGTAGTCGTCGATCGTGACGAGGGCGTTGCCGCCGCGGGTGGCTTGGACGCGTTGGGCGACGATGCGGGAAATGGCGTCGTTGGCGCTGCGGCCGACGAGCGAATGGAAGAAATAGTGAAGCAGGTCGGAGCGGGGATCGCGGTAGAGCTCGATGAGGAAAAACGCGGACGTGGGGATGACGGAGACCTGGGCCTGCAGGGCGAAGTGCTGGACGAGCGCGGTGGCGTTGGCGTCGGTGAGCGCGTAATGATCGCGGAGAAATCGGTGGGCGGAGGCTTCGCCGGGCCCGGAGGCCCCGGCGCTACCCGGGACATGGCCAGTCCCGGCGCCAGCCAGCAGGCGGGCTACCTCGGTGCGCAGGCGCACGACCTCTTCGCCAAGGCCGCTGGCGAGGGGCATCTTGGCGCCCCAGCGCGGGACGGTCGGGAGGGCGCTGTCGGCGGCGACGACTTTGGCGCTGAGCAGGTGAGCGGAGACCAGGCGGACGCAGCGGCCTCCGATGACGAAGACGTCGCCGGGCTTCATGCGTTTAAGAAACGATTCTTCGACCTGACCGAGATTTCGCCGTCCGAGTTTCACGGTGATCGTGCTCTCGGTGGAGATGGTGCCGATGTTTTGAAAATAATCACGCGCGGTGCGCAGGCGGGGATGCGCGAGACAGCCATCGGCGTTGACGATGACTTTGCCAAAGGTGTCGCGATAGGCGCGCTCGAGGGACGCGCCGCCGCCGTCGAGGTAGCGCAGGACGCGGTCGAAGGCATCGCGGCTGAGGGTGCGAAATGGAAACGTGCGGCGCATCAGGGCGAAGGCCTCGCCGGGCGTGACGCTGGCGAAGACAGCGAGGCCGACGAGGGACTGGGCGAGGACGTCGATGGGGTTTTCGTTGATGCGGACGGGCTCGAGTTCGCGTCGCTCCATCATGCGGGCGGTGACGGCGCACTCGGCGAGGTCGTTGATGTTGGTGGCGACGAGGACGCCGTGGCTCGTGCGGTCCATCGAGTGGCCGGAGCGGCCGATGCGCTGGAGGGCACGGGCGACGCCCTTGGGGGCGGAGACGAGGATGACGGTGTCGATGGAGCCGATGTCGATGCCGAGTTCGAGCGAGGACGAGCAGACGACGGCGCGCAGCTCGCCGCGTTTCAGGCGGTCCTCGACCTCGAGGCGAACGGAGCGGTCGATGGACGCGTGATGCACCTCGATCAGCGGCGCGAGGCCGGGGAGAAGTTGCTTAAGGCGCAGGCCGATGAGTTCGGCAGCGCTGCGAGTGTTGGTAAAAATGAGGGTCGTGCGGGTTTTTCCGAGAAAGCTGGCGAGCTGGCGCATCACGCGGGCGGCGGTGTAGCCGGCCGGTGGATAGGCGCGGCGGTCGAGGGGCGAGAAGACTTCAATGTGAGCGGACTTGCGCTGCGCGATTTCGACGATGCGGGCGGAGCGCGTGGGGCCGA
>JACMRG010000171.1 GCA_014376585.1 Opitutaceae bacterium
GTCACGCCCACCCTCGTCACCGCCAACGAGCGCACCCTCATCGCCCTGCCCGCGCTCACGTCCGCCGCCGCCCCGCCCACTCCCACCGTGGAGAAAATCGCCGCCCCCGCCCTCCGCGAAGCCCTCTCCTGGCAGGAGCGCAAACTCGTGTTCTCCGAAACTCCGCTCCGTGAAGTCGTGGCGCAATTTAACCGCCGCAACCGCTTGCAGCTCGTCCTCGGCGACGACGCGCCCGCCGGGCGCCCCGTCGGCGGCACCTTCGCCGCCGACAACGTCGAGGGTTTCATCCGCCTGCTCGACGGCGGCGACTCCATCGCGGTTGAGCGCCGCGGCGAGACGACCGTGGTCCTGCGCGCGAAACGCTGACGCGGTGCCGGGGCCGGCGGAAAAAATATGCGCGCACGGATAACCCGTTTCATCCGCTGCTTCGTCTCAGGGGCGCTCCCACTGCTCCTGTTGATGAAACCCCTTATCCCCACCGGTCCGGCCGCGGCTGTGTCCGTCTGCTTCCTGGCGTGCGCGTCCGCGTCCGCCCAAGCCGGTGAATCCGCGCGCAAGCACTACGATATTCCGCGCGGGGATGCCGTCGGCACGCTGAAGCGTTTTGCCGACGAATCGGGCCGCCAGGTGGTTTTCTTGGTCGATGCCGTCCGCGGCATCACGACCAATGCAGTCGGGGGCGATTACACCGTGCGGGAGGCGCTGCGTCGTCTCGTCGCCGATACCGGGCTGGTCGTCGTCGAGGACGAACGCTCCGGAGCTTTGATGGTCAATCGGACCGCATCCGCGGCGCCGCCCCCATCGAACCCCAACCCAACCACCACCCTAGTCCCCATGAAAAAAACGTTCCCCGCGCGGCTCTCCACCGCGTTCCTCGCCTTTCCCGCCGCCGTCTCCTCGGCGCAAACGCCACCGCCCTCCGCCGCCAACCCCCTGCCCCTAAAGGACGAGGCCGTCGTCCTCTCGCCCTTCACCGTCGATACCTCGAAGGACTACGGCTACCGCCGCACCAACGCCATCACCGCCACCCGCATCGGCATGCCCATCATCGACACGCCGCTCAACATCCAGGTCATCGGCGCGGATTTCCTGAAAGACCTCGGCGTGGACAACATCCAGGACGCCTTCCGCTACACGTCGGGCGTCACCTCCGATGCCGGCAACGAATTCCGCCCCTCCCTCCGCATCCGCGGCTTCAGCCCCAACTCCCTCTTCCGCGACGGCTTTCTCCGCTACTATAATTTCGACATCGATGGCATCGAGCAGATCGAAATCGTGAAAGGCCCCAACGCCGTCTTCTTCGGTCGCACCGCCCCCGGCGGCATCATCAACTACACGACCAAGAAGCCCCAGTTCACGCACGCCACCCGCGTCGAGACCACGCTCGGCGACCACGCCTACTACAAGGGTCTGATCGACACCCAGGGCACCGCGCTCGGCGGTAAACTCGCCGCCCGCATCATCGCCAGCAAAGTGGACGCCGAATCCTGGCTCGATGAGAAGACCCAGAAAAAAGACTTCGTTCTCGCCAACGTCATCTACCGTCCCCTTGCCTCCCTCGAGCTCTACGCCGCCCTCGAACACACCAACAACTACTACCGCGGCACCGGCGCCTACGGCATGGTTTACAACCGCGCCTACGAGGCCGCCAAGGTCAGCGGCGCCTCGCCCGCCGCCGAGACCAAGGACGACTGGCGCAAACGCGTCTTCGCCACCACCGGCAAGTTGCCCGCCGCCTACGATTCCCCGTGGTTCCCGCGCGGCTACTCGTTCAACAAAAACGGCCACGGCTCCTTCGAGGAAGGCCGCGACACCGCTTTCGACCTCCAAGCCAAGTGGAAACTCGCCGAGCACCTCAACCTCCGCGTCGCCTACAACCACCTCCGCTCCCAGGCCGAGCAGGGCTTCTTCATCAACGGCGATCCCGGCCAGACTCCCTACGGCCCCATCCAGCTCAGCAACCGCGGCGACCCCGCATTCGGCGCCACCGGCCCCACCCTACCCGCCAACAATTCCATCTCCTCGCTCAACTACGGCTTCCTGAACGTCCCGTGGTTTATGGTCTTCGACCGCCCCAACAATCCCTACCTTCAGGGCGGTAACCAGGAAAACCGCAACAAGCGCCACACCTACCAGGCCGACCTCACCTACGACTTCGAACTGTTCAAGGCCAAGCACACTTTCGTCGCGTCCTTCGACCAGAGCCGCGACCGCTATTACCGCGCGTTTCCCCTCGTGAACATCGCCGCCGTCGAGGCCGCCGGCATCATCCCCGGCTGGTCCCAGTTCTTCAATCCCGCGCAGCCCATGCCCTACGCGCGCTTCATCGATCCGTTCACCGTCAACTTCGCCTCCCCCTCCTTCGGCTGGTATCCGCTCGACGTGAAGACCCTCAACTACGGCCAGATTCCCGATCTCAAAAAATTGAAGTGGAAATACTCCGACCAGCTCGGCGCCGCGTCCTACTTCGCCGGCAACCGCCGCCTCGATCAGGGCGAGGCCCTCAATTACCAGGGCGCCTACTTCGACGAAAAACTCCACGTCATGGCCGGCCTCCGCCACTCCACCACCGAGAGCATCGCCTACAACGAAAAGGGCGACAAGGGCACCACCGTTAAAACCTCCCACACCACCCCGATGGTCGGCGCCAACTACCGCGTCGCGTCCGGTGTCGTCCTCTTCGCCAGCTACAACAAATCCTTCCAAGTGCCCGCCGCCGGTTTCGAGGGCGCCAAAAATCCCGTCGTGACCAACCCCGTCACCAAAGCCACCAGCGGCGGCGAAGGCCTCCCCGTCGAGCAGGGCAAGGGCTACGACGTCGGTCTGAAAACGGACTACCTCAACAACCTCCTCAGCGGCACCGTCAGCCTCTTCCGCGTTGACCGGAAAGACATCCTGGTGCGCGACACCAAGCGCGAGACCGACCTTCAGGCGGCCGGCTTCGACCTCAGCAGCATCGGCTCCGGCTTCCAGCGCCCCTCCGGCCTCCAGCGCGTGGAAGGCCTTGAGTCCGATTTCATCTACACCCCGCTTCCCAACTACCAGATCCTCGCATCCGCCACGTGGTCCTTCACCCGCACCATCGTCAACGCCGACCCCAGCACGATCAACAAAGTCCGCGGCGGCACCTATGACAGCGGCATCGCCGGCGACACCCGCGACCAGAACCACAAGGAACTCGCCGGCGTCCCCGAGTGGCAGTTCTCCGTGTTCAACAAATACACCTTCCGCGAAGGCACCTGGAAAGGCCTCGGCCTCGGCGCCGGCTTCAGCTACGAAACCAGCCAGTTCCCGCAGCAGGAACTCGACTTCGGCTTCCGCTACCCGTCGTTCTACCTCGTCGATGCACTCGTCACCTACCGGCACGAAATCGGCCGCACCCCGGTCAACTTCGCGCTCAACGTGAACAACGTCCTCGACAAACACTACAGCAGCGGCCGCGTCGGCGTCGGCGCCCCCCTCACCTGGAAACTTAGCGCCAGCGTGCAGTTCTAATACCAACGGCCGATATCATTTGGACTTTGCAAGGTAGCGTCGTGACCTCCGCGCGCGACGGGATTGGAGGGTTTGCTCGTGCAGTCGCACCCCGAGGGCACGGCGCTACCTCAAATCGCAAAAGTCAAAAAATCAGGAGCTGTCGGTATAAACACCTGTGTAGGGAGGGCCCACCCCACCGCCTCGCTGGCCCTCCCTTCCTCTTTCGGCGGGCGCTCCCCGCTCCGGTGAGCGCCACGAGCCGACCTCGTGGCACGAGCTCTTGGGAATCGCTCCGTCTCCCCGCGCAGGCTCCCGGACGACCGTCCGCCCGCGCCAATCAACCCGCGGGCTTTGTCCGGCCGCCACGGTCCGATCCGGGCGCGGATAAAAAAACCCGACCGCCGTCGGGCGGTCGGGCCGGAGGGCGCGGGCCGGGGCCGCCGCTCAGAAGCGACCGTTCACCCCCGCCGTCACCGTGACGAAGTTGATGATCGTGCGGCGCGTGCGGTCCTTGAAGCCGAGATACCAGCGCTGCGGCTCGTTCAGGACGTTGGAGATGTTGACGCTGAAGCCGAGGTTGGGGCGATGCTGGTAGCCGGCGGAAACGTTCAACGTCTTCATCGAGTAGCGGTATTGGTTCAGCGCCGGCGCCAGGAGACTGATCGAGGTCGGATGCTCGCCCGTGAAATTATAAAGCAGGCTGGTGTTGAACTTCTGGTAGCGCCAGCTGAGGGAGGCGTTCGCGACCGAGGGGATGAAGTTCGCGATGTCGCGCCGTCCGAAATAGACGGCGGGGGTGGTCGCCGTGGGCGGGCGGCCCAGCACCGGAGTCCCGCCGGGGGCGACGGCGCTACCCACGCCGTGCTGGCTCGTCCAGCTGTAGTTGAACGAGGCGGACAGGCCCTTGAGCGCGCCGGGCAGGAAGGTGAACTGCTGGTTGTAGGCAAACTCCCAGCCCTGCACGTAAACCGTGCCGGCATTCTGCGTCGTGCGCTCCGTGAAGCCTTCATACTGGCCGTTGTAGCCGTTGTCCGCGCCGGCGGCGAGGACGCCGCGGTCCAGATTCGCGACGATGTAGTCCCGGATGGTTTTGTGAAACCAGCCAAAGGTGAGGCTGCCCACAGGCTCGAAGTAATACTCGAGCGTGGTATCCCAGTTCGATGCCTGCTGGGGCTTCAGGCCGGCATTGTTCACCACGAGGATCTGGTTCGTGAGGTCCGGAGTTTCACCTGGTAGCAGGCTGCCCAGCGGGGCGCGCCCGTAGCCGGTGGACCAGCTCGCCCGTGCTTTCAGATTGGGCGTCAGGTCGTGGAAGCCGTGCACGCTTGGAAATTTTTGCGTGAACTTGCCGGGCAGGTTGCGGTAATTGACGCCGTAGTCGCGCTCGGCGGAACCCACTGGGTCGGCGACCTGCTGGGCCGTGGTGCTAAGGACGCGGGAGCGCACCCAGCCGAAACTCTCCGTGCGCACCTGTTCGAAGCGCACGCCGGCGAGGTAACCAGTCCGCGCCAGCAAACCGGCCCGACCGAGCCGGCCCTGCGCCATGAAGTAGGTGGCGGGAATCCATTCGGTGACTCCGTTGGTGCCGATGAATTTCTGGCTCTCGTTGAAGTAGAGGTCTTCGTTCCACAACGCGGGGTCGGCGGGGCGGCCGTCTTTCGTGATCCCCTCGGCCTGCCAGATCGGAATCCGGCGCCCGGTTTTCACCCGGTCATAACTCACGTAGCTCGCATCGGGGGTAAAACGGACGGCGGGGTCGTAGGCGGCGGTGGCCTTGGGCACCCAGCGGTGCCGATCCTTGCCCCATTGGTCCAGCTGGAGGGAGCGCCAGTGGAAGCCCGCTTTCAACGTGGTGGGGGCGGTGACAAAAGGCAGTTTGTAGCGCAGGTCCAAACGGAACTGTTTCAGCAACTGGTCCTGCTCGTTGCGCGCTTGGGTGAGGCCGTCGGTGGCGCGCGGGAGGTAGTTGTTGGAGTCGTTGAAATCGGGGCCGCCGTTCTGCATAAACTTGGGGTGAAGTTCGTCCTCGCGCTGGTCGAGGATCCAGCCGGCGCCGCCGAAGAACACGGGGCGGCCGGCGATCTGCGCCGCCGGGTCGAAGAGCCGCATGTTGAGCTGGCCGCCCCGGCCTTGGCCGGTGTTGAGCGTCGTGCGCGCGATGCCTGCGGTGTATTCGATGTTGAGGTTCTGATAGGTGTGCTCGCCCGTGAAATCGACGCGACCCATGCGCACGTAGTAGTTCAACGGGCCGTCCATCTGCACATCGATGTTGTTCGTGTTCGTGCCGGCGGCGGACGTGCTCGGGATGGCGCGCACCACGGTGAGCTGGTTGGTGAACGCACCGGGGACGATGCCGGTGGTGTCGCTCGGCACCTGGGTGTTGCTGTTGCCGGAGGCCGCGGCCGACACGCGCACGCGGCGGCGGAGGCGCTCGAAATTATCGTTCTCGGTCACGGAGAGCGAGAACTTCGTCGTCGGCGACCACTTGTAGTCGGTCCTCAGCGCGATGCTCTGCTGCTTGCGGTTGTTGGCGTTGTCCCACGTCTGGTAGTTGAAAACCGGCGCGGGTCCGTTGCTGATGCTGGTGCGGTCGAAGACCGTCTCGAAGCCGCCGACGGCGTTTTCCGAGTAGAAGATGTTCACCGAGGTGCCGAGGTTGCGCGACCCGCCCAACACGCTGAAGACCTGTTGGTGGGTCAGGTTGAGGATCGGGTGCGAGCGATGTTCTTTGCGGAGCGGCGCCTGCTCGAAGAACGGCGGCGCCATCCGCGCGCTGAAATTGTAGGTGGTGCGGCTGTCTTCCTTCATGCTGAAGGTGGAGCGCGTCTTGAAATTGATCGTGCCGCCGAGCGAGTCGGCCCCCTTGTCGGGCGTCTGCCCCTTGATCAGCTCCATGCCTTCGAACATCGCGCCGGTGATCGACTGGAGCTCGAAGCTGCGGTTGGTGCCGAGCGTGGTGAGCGAGCCGCCGTCCACCGTGACGTTGTTGAGCGTGGGATCCATGCCGCGGATATTGAAACGGTAGGCGAGACCCTCGTCCGTCGGGCTGCCCGCCACGCCCGGCAGCCGCATCACGACTTCGCCCGCGCTCATGTTGGGCAGGTAGCCGAACGCATCCATCGCGATCACGTCCTTCACGTTGTCGGCATTCTTTTTCTCCGTGATCATCGCCGCATTGCCCTCACGTTCGCCGGTGACCTTGAACGAGCTGAGCTTGTAAACGGCATTCGTAAGCTCGAAATCCTGCACCGCCCGCTCGCCGCCGCTGACCGTCACCGTCCGCCGGGAGCTATCGAGCCCGATGTAGGTCACCTCGAGCTCATAAGTGCCGGGCGGCACATTTGAGATCACGAAGCGCCCGGTGTTGTCGGTGAGCACGCTCATGCTCAGCACCGGCACCGCCACGGCGGCGCCCTGGAGCGTGTTGCGCGTCGCGGCGTTGCTGATGGCGCCGGAAATGGTGCCAGTCGCCTCGGCGGCGCGCCCCAGCATCGGGGCCAGTAGGAACACACCGAGGAGGGCCGATAACTTGAAGCCTGACCACGTGCAACGGGTCGAAGCGAACAGACGGGGAGTAAGCCAATTTTTGTTCATGGGGAGCAGGGGGTAGAAAACAAAACCGCGGCAGAACCGGGGGCATGGGAAAACTCACTGAGCCGCAGCGGGGATTAAGCGGGAACGGGATGGGGTAAGCTAACGCGGAAAATGTTTCCCGAGCCGCGGACCGCGACGCAACGCCCAATTCCGCGGCCCGGGGGCCATCCGGGGTGAACCCCGCATAGGGCGCCTGCGCCGCCCATCCCGCGCCCGCCCTCCGGCGCAGATTGCCGCGGCCCGCGTTTCCGCTCGCTACGCCCCGCCCGGAAATTCTCGCTCTCGTTCGGCCCCTCGCCGCCCAATTCTTGCTCAAGAATTCCCCTGCTCCGCCACTCTTCGCCGCCTCTTCGCCCTTTCCGTTTCCCTCACCGCCGCCGCCGCCGAACCCCTCATACCGGCGGCTGGTATGATTTGGACTTTTTCGGGTGGCGTCGTGACCGCCGGGCGCGACGGGTTCGGGAGGGGTTTGCCGGTCGGCCGCGCCCGAAGGTCGCGGCTCTACCTCAAACGGCCCAAAGTCTAAAAATTCGGAGCCGTTGGTATCATCCTCAACCTTTGGTCCGCCACGCCGTCCGGCGACGAAATGCCGTTCACTTCACCCGCGCATAAAACGTGAGCCCCGTCCCCGTCGGCACCGGCCCGGCCGCGCGCAGGAGAATCACCGCCTGCTGAGGCTTGGCACCGTCCGGCGGCGTCACCTTCACCCGGTAGTGCGTGCGCGGCGTCACCGTCACCAGCTCCACCTTAAAATCCGGGTGATTCGCCCACGCCGCCGCCAGTTCCACGCCGCCGGGCGCGTTCACCAGCACATCGAGCGTTTTGGACACCCGAGCCTCGCCCCCCGCCCACCGCAGATCATGCGGCGTGAGGGTCAGCACCTCGGGCAATTCCGCCGTGAGCTTGAGGATCTGGGGCGTTCCGCCGGGCTCGTCGGTCGTGACATTGATCGTGCGGCTCACCGTCTCCGCTCCGTCCCGTAGGATCAAACCGCGCCACCAGCACCCCGCTTTCGCCGGGCGCATAGGTTTTCTTCGTCAGCTCAACCGTCGTGCAATCGCAGCTCGGCACCGCCTGCGTGATCATAACTGGCGCGGAGGCATCATTGCGAAACCCATAGCTCGCGACCGGCATCGCCCCATCCGCCAGCGGTCGCAGCACCGCCTCCACGCTTGTCCAGTGCAACGCATGCACAAGGCTTAGCAAAGCCACCGCGCATCCCGACAACCCTATAAATTGTCTCAAGAATCTTATATGTTTTTTGCTCATTTAATCGTTCTCACATTTATACCGTTCACTGTCGCCCCTGCGCGAAGTTTCAATCCCCGAGCGCAACCACCCGCGTGTGCAAACTGCAAAGTTTGACCCCTTTGACTCCCCTTGCACAGTTTGACGGTGCGATCCGGTGATAGGTGACACTTTGTCCGGGGTGATGGGTGACACTTTTTGTGGTGGTTGAAAGGTGAGGAGGGCGAGGTTTTTTCGAGGTTTTTTGAACTTGGCGGGATAAAAATTAAGGGAGGGGCGCAGGGGA
>JACMRG010000172.1 GCA_014376585.1 Opitutaceae bacterium
CCCCCCGCCGCGGCACGCCCGGCCTGCACCCGATCATCGACCTCGGCAACGAGCTCGCCGTCGATCTCGGCTTTCGCTTCTACCGCGAACTCACCTCCGCCTCCAAACTTCAGCCGGGCGACATCGTGCGGCTCAGCGACGCCGGCATCCGCAAAGTGGACGCCGCGACGAAGGCCCAACTCTTCACCTACACCGCCACCGTGCGCACCATCACCGACGGCGACACCCTGCTCGTCGCCCTCATCCTCGCGCCCGGCTTCACGCACCGGCTAAAACTGCGCCTCCGCGGACTCGACTGCCCCGAGGTGGCCACCGCCGCCGGCCGCGCCGCCAAAGCCTTCGTCGAAAACCTCCTTCGCCCCGGCGACGAAGTGATCATCAGCACCACCAAGCCCGACAAATACGACCGCTACCTCGCGGATGTATTTATCGTGCCGTCGAAAGATGTAGCCGGGCTCGTTGAGCCCGGTCCGGGGTCAACGCCCCCCGCTACTGCGCCGATCTTCCTGAACAATGCCCTCCTCTCCGCCCGCTACGACGGCGGCGCGAAGGAGGAATAAAGGCGACGCAACCGCCGCGGCTTCGCGCTCGGCTCACCCAATCCCGGGTTCAAGCTTGAATCATTGGTTAAAGGCATGAACCTTTGGCCATGCCTATTCTCCAAAGAAAGCGACCATACGCCCGCCGGATCTCGGCGCAGACCACGATTTCTCCCGCCTTTCAGACGACCCTGGCCGCCGAGGCCGTGCGCGCCCTCAACCTTCGCCCCGGCATGATCCTGAGCCAGACGGTGGAGGGCACCCGGCTCATTCTCGAGCCACTCCACGACGTGGATTCCCTCGCGGGCTCGCTGGGCACCGGCCGGGTGCCGGTCAGCATCGAAAAGATGAGAAAGGCGGCCAAGGCCGCGATCGCCCAAGCCGGACGCAACGCCCTGCGCCCGGGCCGATAATATGAAGCCCGTCGCCCTCGACGCCAACGTGATCGTCCGCTACCTCACGGGCGACGATCCCGTGCAATCGCCCGCCGCGACCGAGCTGTTTCGCGCCGCCTCCGCCGGCCGCGTCCACCTGATCATCCCCACGCCCATCCTGCAGGAGACGGTTTACGTGCTGGAAACCTACTACGATGGCACCCCCGATACCATCGCGCCCAAATTGCTGTCGCTGCTGAGCCTCAACGGCGTGACCTGCCCGGACGCCCGCTGGGTGCTGGATGGCATTCAATGGTATCGCGCCAAGCACGCCGATTTCGGCGACGCCCTGCTCTGCGCCTACGCGCACCACCACCACTGCGAGGTGAGCACGTTCGATCAAGCGTTGATCAAGAAATTCCCCGAAGTCCCCGCCACCGAGCCCACCCGAGCGAAGGCGAAGTGAGTTTGGAGCTTGGAGGGCGTCTAAAAAGGTGGGGCTGGCTCTCTGAGCCGGCCTGAATTCCAGAGCGATTCGCCACTGCAGCTCAGCGCGGCTCGTAGAGCCGCTCCCACCTTTAGCGGGCCTTTTCAGCCGCGTCCTTAGGCTCTGCGCTCAACGCCTCGGTCTCTCAACGTTCAACCCTCAACTCTCAACTCGCTTCCAACGGCAGCGCCCCCTTCCTCAACAACGCCCTGCTCTCCGCCGGCCACGCCACCCGCTACGACGGCGGCGCAAAGGAATAGCGAAGGCTACGCGTTCTCTGAAGAAACGGCCATGAGTTCACCCATAGCCCTTCCTCCAGCTCACAATAAATCTTTCCCGACTAAATCCATTTTATTTAAAATTTCGCCCTACTGCCCCAAATCAATGGCGACCGGGGTCCGGTTCGCCACAGCGATCAATTGGCTAATCGGGGTATAAATCTCCGGCGTTTCGGGCGGGGTCTCAATGGTCACCACGAGAGCATAGCGCAAACGCGATTCTGAACGGTTGAGATGCTTGCGGTAGCGCCACCAGCCGGTAACAGGATAAACGTGCAGGGCGGCTCGAGCAGCTAGGTCAGCCGCGGTCCCACGCCAGAGATCGTGATGCAGAGAACCGCGTTCGCCAAGCCGCCCGATCAGCCATTGGCCAGTTTCGGCGGCATTCGCGGCCGGATCAGTCGGCGCACGCTCCACTCCGCGACTAGTCCGACGAGCGAAGGCCGTCGGACTTTCACCGGCCCGTTGTAGGTCAAAACGCAGCCCGGCACTGCCGTAGCGAAACCGGTCGTCAACATCGCGCGGCCCCGGATTGGGTTCGATGAAATAGGATAACGTCGTTCGTAGCGTGACCTGAGTGTTCAACAACCCTTGCAGGATTTCCGTAGGCCACGGCAGCTCATGTCGCTTGAAGTCATGAGTGCGGATTGATCCGTCGTGCAAATGAAACGGCTGCAGTTCGTCTTGGATGAGGAGCGTGACTCGGTGGGTTCCACTGGCAGCGGCGCGGTCGAAATTCGGAACGCCATAACCTACCTGCCGGAGAACGTCACGACGCTGGGCTTCGGAAAGGCGCCAAGGGTCGCGATTATCTAGCATCGCTGGCTTCCACTCTGCGAAATGAACCATGAGCGCGCGGATCGTTTCTGGCCAAGCGTCGGGATAGCGTGCCTGAAGGCGCGCACACATCCGTGACGCTAGCGAGGTAGCAGCACTGGTATCGCCAGTGAGGACGAGGGGCTGGAACAGAAAATTACGCCCAGTCGTGACCAGTTGCAGGTCGTCCGGTAAATCGGCGGTGTTTGCAGGCGACCGCACGCAATTGCCGCCCTCGCAAACGATCTCGGGTTTGATCGGCCATTGGCTGTCCCATATAATCGAGGTCGCGCTACAAGGGGCGAGTCCGCCGCGCGGGGCGATGGGATCGCCGATCCCCGGCTGAGTTAGACGCACCTTGTCGGTGCACGCGCCGACTGTCAGTGCATTCCATGCTTGTCCTGGATTGTGGATGGCAAGGCCTCGGTTCGAGCGAGGATAGGCTAAAGGTGCATTCGGCTCTTCGCGGGTCGCATTTCCGGCCGAAGTGACGACGAGCTGTTTGGGCAGCCCGTTCCCACCAACGCCGGCAGCGATTTGATCTAGCGCGGTCGACCATGCGCTCGGCTTGCCGCCGTTCCTTCCTTCTAGCGCCGCAATCGTGAGATTCACGACGCGGGCCCGATTCGGCGCGAAAATGGCGGCGCGATAAACTGCTTCCTTTGTCAAGGAACCCCAAGTTTCGGGCTCGTTGGCACGGGGTGGGTCCGGCAACACCTTGACCGACTCAAGCCCGTGCTCGAGTTGGACCGGCTGGTTGCCTTGCAGCGACTCCGTGAGGTCACCGAGCAGAGCTAAACCAGCCATCATCGTTCCATGGCCATCGTTGTCGGCATGGACGCCTGGCACGACGGTGTCGCAGTGCTCTAGCGGCAAGGCAGATGTAAGCAAAGGATGGTCCCGGTTCACGCCCGTATCCAACAGACAGACGGCGGGTGCCCCTGCACCGGCTGGCCGCATCAGCGGCGCGAAGGCTTGCACCCACCGCTGGGCATCGCGGTTACCAAGCTCGGCAAAAAATGCGGCAGTCGTGGCGGGTAGGCGCAATTCTGCGAGACATGACAGCAAGTCCGCCGATTCGGCGAACCGATGGGCCGAGCCGAAAACCAGCAGCACGACCTGTTCTGGCAGTTCGAGAGGTGTGCCCTTACACCGTAAACCCAAACAGTCGGCTTCCGTGATAAAGCACTGGAGGATAGCTCCGCGATTGTCGCGAGGACTACCGACGCGCAACCACACTTCCCACCACCTCGGTGTATCGGGATCGGGAAACGGCTCGGACTCGGTCCAGAAGGACGACACCACCGCGCGGCGAACCTCGCTGATGCTTTCGATCAGAGCGGCGTTGCGTGGCCCGGTGTCGCGCTCGACTCCGGTTTCCCGATCACGGTAGATTCCATTGCGTGTCAGGTATGCATCGGTTTTTCGAATGAACAACGGCAGCTTGTCGTAGGGAACGAACACGGTCGCATACCTGCAAGTGCGTGCGGCAATACTCTCGTCACCAGCGACCACGACATCGCGCGTATTAACAAGTTCGATGCCCGAGGTTCGAAGGTCCAACTTATCCGTCTCCAACGCGTAGCCGAGGTCGCCGGCAAACTCCAAATGAACACCGAAATCGGCGGACCGATCACGCGCCTCCCACTCGGGACGCAGTTCCTCTTGAATCGCTTGGAAGGAATCACGCAGGGCTGCTCCGTGCGCGGCACGGTTACGCGGCGGACGTGGTGTCGGATTAGTAACGACCGTGCCTGGATAACTGTAGGGGAAGCGCTGCCCTCGAGCGGTGACGATAAAATGGGAGGGCATCAGGAGACTGCGCCCTAACGCTGCTTCCTCGGACGCCGGACCGCGGGCAGCCTTTCCTTGAGCACGTTCCGCAGATCATCCAGCGACACACCACGACGCTCCGAGAGTAACGAGTCCTTGATCGCATCGTCGCAGACGCGAACGATTTCCCCGTAGCTCAGTCGGGCTGAATCCCGTGAGATGGTCGCGATCAGCCGCGCAGAAGGCGTGAAGGCTGCCAGCCGACGTGAATAGGCTTCGGCGCGGCGCTCCATATCCGGCAGGGTAAATTCCAGCACGTCGTCGAATCGCCGAAACAGCGCCCGATCAAGCATCGACCCATGATTAGTCGCCGCCACTATTAGGCTTTGGCCCCGCACACCTTCCAGAAAGACGAGGAAGCTGTTCAGCACGCGCCGCATCTCGCCGACGTCGTGCCCCACGCTCCGTTCGTAGCCGAGTGAATCGAATTCATCGAAGAGATATACAGCGCGCGTGCGTTCGACCGCGTCGAAAACCAGCCGCAATTTGGCGGTGGTTTCTCCCATGTATTTTGTGAGTAGGCTTTCAAGCCGGACGACACAAAGTGGTAACGCTAGTTCGCCAGCTAGGGCGGCAGCGGCCATGGTCTTTCCACTGCCAGGCGGGCCCATTAGCAGGATTTTTCTCCTAGGATGGAGCGCATGCGAACGCAGAACTTCGAGTTCACTTTGCTCTTTGAGGATACGATTGAGCCGACGGGAAAGTTCTGGCTCCAACACCATGTGACCCAACCGAGTCTCTGGGTGCGAAATCGCCAAGAGCGCAGCGAGTTCACCTTGCGGAGTAGCGACATGCACCGCAGCGCCCTCCCGCCTTTCCTTTCGCGACTCGTCGATCAGCCGCTTAATTTCCTCCGCGAGATCACGGCGGCCCTTCTGGACTTCGCCCGCGGCAATCTGCATCGCTACCGAGGCGAAGCGTGAATCGTCGCCTGATGCGTGACTGCTGAGTAATGCAAGCACCTGTTCTGCCGTGGCCATTGAGAAAGCTTGCTCGGAACTTTTTCCATCGCCAGCGCAAACGCTACTGGAATCGTGCGGCGGCAGGGAGTCTTTCCCCGATCCGTCTATGGCCTACTGAAGAGGGCACGTCATGACTCTTGACTGATCTGATGAGACCACTGGGGGATACAGACGAGGCACATAAAACAAACGACACCTCGTCCGAGAAATAACAGCAGGCCTCAGAACAGCCGCATTCTATCTGCCAGAAACTCTCGCGGACTCGGTCGGCGACGGAAAGCTAGACGTGCACCCAAAAGCAGCGCAAGTGTCTCACCCCCGCAAAACCTTCTCCAGCGCCTTCCCCTTGGCCAGTTCGTCGACGAGTTTGTCCAGATAGCGGATTTTCCGCATCGTCGGCTCTGCGATTTCCTCGATCCGGACGCCGCAGATCGTTCCGGTGATCAGCTTCCGGTTGGGATTCGGCTTCGGCGCATCGCGGAAAAAGGTTTCGAAATCCGTCTGCTGCTTCAATTGGGCTTCCAACTGCTTTTGCGTGTAGCCGGTCAGCCAGCAGATCACGGCATCCACTTCCGCTTTCGTCCGCCCTTTCTTCTCCGCCTTGGCGAGGTAGTGGGGATAGACGTTCGTGACGGGCGTCGTGAAGATGCGATGTTGGACGGGCATGGGTAACGGGCGGGCCCGCCCCGCCTACTTCTTTGCCCCGTCCTTGTCCCCGTCCTTCGCCTCGGTCTTCGGCGGGCCAAACGCCCCCGCTTCCGCCGCGCGCACAAATCCCTCGGTCACGCTCTTCAACTCTTCCCAGCGCGCGCGGATTTTCTTCGCCTCATCCTTCGTGATCACGCTGTCCGCCGAGGAGATCGCGATCGTCGCGAGCATGTCGGCAAATTCCTGCACGATGCCGTTCGTCATCGGAATCAGCGGCTGATTGGGCGGCAGATTGTCCGGATTGCGGATGTAAAAACCCCCGGCCTGCTCCGCCACCCACTGCGCGATGCGCGTGTCCTGCGTGCTGCGGATGAGCTGCCCCACCCGGTCCAGCGGATTGTTCGCGCCGCTGCCGGCGTCGCCCTCGGGCAACTCCGCCCACTTGTAGATCAACGACAGCGAGAGCTGCAGATCGGCCGCGACCTGCTTCGCGCTGGTTTTCTTGAGGACTTCCCGGATGACTTCGTGCGATTCCATGGCGCGGCCGAACGTGCCGCCGCATTAGCCAAACGCAATCCCGCGCGCGCCCCCGCTTGCAAGCCATGCTGACCCCGGGTCGCCCCGTTTTTGTGCGTGCCACCGCCCGCTCCGCTCTGCCACACCTTTGTCCCCCTTTCTATTTTAAAATGAACATCCACGAGTATCAGGCCAAGGCCCTCTTCGAAAAATTCGGTGTCGCGGTGCCCAAAGGCACCACCGCCACGACTCCCGAGGCCTTCATCACCGCCCTCTCCGCTCTCCCCGAGGGACCGACCATGGTGAAATCCCAAATCCACGCCGGCGGTCGCGGCAAAGGCACGTTTACCGACGGCTTCAAAGGCAGCGTCAAATTCTGCAAAACCAAAGCCGACGCCCGCGAGATCGCAGGCAAGATGCTCGGCAACACCCTCGTCACCGCCCAGACCGGCCCCGCCGGCCGCAAGGTCCAGACGATCTACTTCACCGTCGCGAGCGATATTAAGAAGGAATACTACCTCGCCATCCTCCTCGACCGCGCGACCTCCAAGCCCGTGATCGTCGCCTCCACCGAAGGCGGCATGGACATCGAGACCGTCGCCCACGACACGCCCGAGAAACTCTTCAAGATTCTCGTCGATCCCGCCTACGGCCTCGCCGATTTCCAAGTCCGCGACCTCATCGCCAAGCTCGGCCTCGCCGGCGCTGAAGCCAAGAACGCCGCCAAGCTCATCCGCAGCCTCTACACGATGTTCTGGGAAACCGACGCCGCGATGATCGAGGTCAACCCCCTCATCACCACGCCCACCGGCGAAGTCCTCGCCCTCGACGCCAAGGACTCCTTCGACTCCAACGCCCACTACCGGCAGCACGAGATCGTCGCCCTCCGCGACCGCAACGAGGAATACCCGAA
>JACMRG010000173.1 GCA_014376585.1 Opitutaceae bacterium
GCGCGACCTCACCGCCCCCACCGCCTTTCCACTCCGCACTTGGACTCATGTCGCCGCTGTTTTGGAAAACGGCACCTCCACCCGCCCCCTGATCAACGGCACCGTCGTCGCCACCGGCACCGCCACCGGCGCGCCTCTCTCCGCGCTCTCCGTCCCCTTCGGCGTCGGCATCGCCTACCTCGCCAACGGCACCGCCAACTTTTCCGGCTTCCCCGGCCTCGCCCGCCAAGTCCGCACCTGGTCCACCACGCGCACCACCGCGCAAATTTCCGCCGACGCCTCCCTCGCGCTCCCGACCGACCGCACCGGCCTCGTCGCAACCTGGCCCCTCGACGAATCTTCCGGTGCCACCGCCCGCGACCTCAGCGGCGCCAACCGCGCCCTCACCGCCCCCGCCGGCAGCCTCGCCGCCACGCGCCTCGCCGTGCTGGAAGTGCGCCCCCTCGGCGTAGACAACGTTGTCGCGAGCAGCGACGACTGGCGCGGCACCGCTGCCTTGGAAGCTGCCTATGCGTCCGTCGGCGCATTCCCCTTCGTCAGCGACTGCAGCAAGGACGCCGCCATTGCTTTCGAGCTGCCCCCCGGCGGTTATACCGCCACGGTCTCGGGAAAGAATTCGACCAACGGCGTCGCCCTCATCGAGGTTTACGAACTCCCCTAAGCCGCCCTGCGTCGCACTTGACGCCCCGCACGGCGCACGGCGTGCTTCCTGCCTCCCGATCCATGTCCAGCGCCGCCGCCAACGCAGATCTTCCGCCCCTCCTGCCGCGGCCGTCCATTTTCATCAGCTACGCCTCGGAAAACCGTGCCGCCGCCCGCCTCCTCCGCGACGCCCTCGAAACCGCCGGTCTCGACGTGTGGTATGATGAAAACGAACTCGGCGGCGGCGATGCTTGGGACCAGAAAATCCGCCGCCAGATTCGCGAATGCACTTACTTTATGCCCGTGATCTCGGCGCAAACCGAGGCGCGCCGCGAAGGCTATTTTCGACGCGAATGGCGCCTCGCCGTGGACCGCAGCCACGACATGGCCGACGATGTCATGTTTCTCATCCCCGTCGTGATCGACCGCACTCCCGAAGGCGGTGCGCGCGTCCCCGAAAAATTCCTCACCGTGCAGTGGCTCAAGCTTCCCGGCGGCGCAGCCACATCCGCGCTGACGACGCTCGCCCAACGGCTCGCACATGGGGAGCACGTCGCACCCGCCGCCGCGACCGGCCCCCGCCCCACCCCTGCCCGGGCCGCCCGTCCTCCCCACGTCGATTCCCAACCGGCGGCTGATGGTCCGCTGCCGATGCCACCCTTCCCCGCTTCACCAGCAGGCAAGGGTCAGAATCTCAAATATTTCGCCGATATTATCTGGTGGGGATTCACCGTTGTCAGACTCGTCGTCAAACGCCTGCCCAAGTGGGTGCGCGTCCTCCTCATCATCTGGTTCTTCGTTTCGTTTATCTCCCGCTGCTCGCACGACAGCGGGGAACCTGCTGCCACGCGTCGCCGCGCCACGCCCGCTGCCGCCGGCCAAAAATCCGACGAGCCCGCCACAGCCGACCGTCCCGAGAGTCCATCAACGAAAAATGCGGAGACGCTCGCCGCCCTCAAAGACACCGCGGCCCGACTCCGCGCTTCAGCGAAACAAAATCCCGATGGACTCACCCGCGGGATCAGCGAACTCGGCGCCGCGCTCGCTGAAAGCGCCGCCAAGAATTTCCATCCGCCCGAAGGCATCGCGCCTCTCCCGCAAGCCACCGCACTGACGCTTGATCTGATTCCCTTCGCGGCCTTCGCGAATCCCGGGAACGAAAAATTCGCCGCCGCCGTTTTCAGCGCGTTCTTCGTGAAAGTGGCCGTCGCCCTCGACCGCCGCGTCGGCATGGACGCCGTCCAACCCGCACCCGCCGACAAAGCCGCGCAGCTCGCGCGCGCCCGTGAGCGGGGTTCGTCTCATATCGTCGTCACGCAGTTTTCATCCAAGGGAGAAATTTCCAAAATCACCGTGAGTCTCTTCGCAGTGAACTCAGGGGAAGATCTTTGGAGCGGCACCTACCCCGTGCAAGGCAGCGACCCCGAGGCCACCGCGACGACCATCGCAACCGCCGTGCTCGCAGCGTTACCCAAGTCCTGATTGCGGAGCGCAGAAAGCAAGGGCAGGGAAATACACACATCCGCTAGCGGGTTGTGGCGTGTGGATTGTCTCCCTCGGCAAACCACTCCTATGCGCGCCCGAATTCTTCTCTTCGCTTTTCTCGCCGGCACCTCGTGCTGCTTTGGCGGCGTTCCCGATAAAATTGACGGATATATTTACTATGAAAGCGGCCGCACTAACGCTCGCACCACCTATAGTTTCGCCGAGACCCATTCAACGGATGGTTCTTATTCAGGCATCTACAATTCATTCAGCCTTGGGGCCGGGCGGCCGACCCAGCTCTCCTCGCCCAATAGCGGGACTTTCACCTACCGCAAGCTCGACGAGACTCAAGCCGAGCTGATTTTGAGCAACTCATCTGCCAATGGCACCCGCACGCTACGTTTCACATCCGATACCGAAGGCACCGTCGGCGGCAGCGCGATCTCCAGCGCAAGCTTCCGGCTCGCCCGGCCCATCGACGCCCCAGCGCTGGTAAATTGCTCTAATCGCTCATTTATCGCCGAGGGCAACTTGGCGTTCACGGGGTTTGTTATCACCGGCAACACCGCGCGCGCGGTGTTGGTGCGGGCCGTGGGACCTGGCTTGGCGCCTTTTGGGATCACTAATTTCCTTCGCAATCCCACCGTTTCGGTCGTGCGCTCTAGCAATACGACCACCGTCGCCAGCAACGACGATTGGTCCTCCGAGAACGCCGATTCCATCAAACGCACCAGCGATACCGTGGGCGCGTTTCCGCTGTCGGCCGCATCAAAAGACGCCGTCGTCATCATGACTTTGGCGCCAGGTGCCTATGTGGCGCAAGTATCCGCAGTTGATCCCGCAGACACGGGGCAGGCATTGATTGAAGTCTATATCCTGCCGTAACAGTTGATAACCCGCTCGTAGATTCGGTGCGCTTATTTTTGCTGGGTCTCATCTTAGCGCCTGGGACTTTTGGCGCCGCACCGGCGAGCCTTGAGGGATATATCTACTACGAGCATGGAAATTATTCCTTGGGCTGTTTCCCTACTTTCGAGGAGTCAGCATCCGTCTTTTCTGCCGACGGCACGTTTCAATATATCTACGCTCGCTTCAACAACAGCGAGCGGAGCGGAGCTTTTAACCCGCCGTTTGTCGCGCCAACCCAACGTCGGTTCACCTACCGCAAGATCGATGAGCAAACAGCCGAGCTGAGCTTCACAAACGCCGGTGGCTTTTCGCATGCGGGCATCCTGCGGTTCGATCCGGCGGGCGGCGAACGCGGCGCATTTTTTGATCCGTCATTCAATCCAGCGCCCAACACCGTTCCGACTGCCGTGACCAGCCGAACCTTCCGGCTCGCTGCGCGCGGCCGACCTTCTCCGTTGGTCAACTGCTCCAACCGCTCGTTCGTGCAGCCCGGCGGTTCCGCTCTCACGGGCTTCGTGATCAATGGAACGGAAATCGTATAGTGCTCGTCCGCGCCGTCGGGCCCGGGCTTGCACCGTTCGGGGTGGGCAATTTTTTGCGCGATCCCGTGTTGTCCGGCCTTCAAATAACTAATGACGATTGGACGTCGGGCGCCGCCGAAGGCATTCGCCGGACTTCCGCCGTCGTGGGAGCCTTCGCTTTACCCGAGGGCGTCAAAAGACGCGGCCGTCATCATCCGCCTTGGGCTTGGCTCCTACGTCGCCCAAGCCTCGGCACTCGATCCGAACGAAAGCGGCCAGGTGTTAATCGAAGTTTATATTCTGCCATAGCGATAGCGCGCCGCGCATCGTTGAATTAGGGCACAAAAAAGCCGGGGTGGAGAATGACTTCTCCACCCCGGCGTGGTTTACTCCATTTAGGCCGCGACACTTGGCTTGAGGGCCTTGCGCCACAGTGGCTGACGGACCAGACGACGAAACACCTCGAGGAGGCGCACCGCCGACTGAGTCCAGTTGCGGTTCACTTCGTGTAGGGTCTCGAACGGTTGAGCCTCCGGCAAATCGGCATTGGCTCCTAACCCGAACTCGGCGAGTTCGTAGCTGGTAACAAACGCGACGCCTGAGACGACGCTCGGCACATAGACGTATCTGGTTTTTTGTTTCATAGGCAGATGGAGTCTTAACGGCGCTTAGCCGCAACGACCCCCGGCCTGACCACGAAACGCACAAAGAACTCTGCATCTGACACGGCAATTGGCGTGCCCCCAGATAGGCCGGTCAAGGGCGGGTTGGGCTTCCAATAGTCGTAAAAAGGGCACGAGGGGCCCGAGACCCGTCCACTTTCCCGCTGGGATCGAAGTGGGCCGTGCGCCCCGCGCGGCCAAGGCCTCCCTGAGACTTGGCCTGAAGATAAAAGACGACGCCCGGTGAGCCAGGCCCACCTCAGAAGCAGCCGCTTTCCGCTCCGCCTACTTATTCAACCGCCGCAGCGACTGGTTGATCTTGGCCACATCGCAGGCCGCCGGATCGTAGTCGGGGCCGATCCACTCACGCCATTCCCGGCCGAGTTCGGTATCGGTCTCTTTGAGGCAGGCCAACATGTCGTGAAACGCCTCCAACCCGCCGCAATCCTCGGGCGGGCCGGCCCGTTCGCCGGCGACGCAATGCGGATAGCGCAGGCCTTTTTCGACGGGGAGCAGCTTCTCCACCGTGATCTCGACCTGCCAGCCGTCGGAAAAATGATAGCCGTAGGTGAAACGCGCGCGATGCTCCAGATCGAGGTCGGCGAGCGATACGTCGCGATCATCCTCAATGATCAGCTCGTCACGCTTGAGCGGATTGCCAAAACGAAGGTCGTCCAGGTTGAAGGCGTGGGTCTGGTAATCGAACCAGTCGAAGGCGACTTGAATGCTGTCGTGCAGACGTGAGAGCCACATCGACTCGCGCACGAGCAGCCGGCGCCACACGCGCGGTTCACTACCCACGACCGTGAGGTGCAGTGAGAACACCTTCTCCGGGGCTTTCTTTTTTTTGGCGCGCGCACCCGCGCCGTCGTGTAGTCCGATCATGGGGTCGGGAGTTGAACGGCGCGCATCCCGCCGTGCAAGCCGGCGGATGACGGCGCAGCCGTTCAGAAATCACAGCTCAGGGTCGTCCCGATCAGCTGACTTGGCGGCGGCGTGGGGGTGCGCACCGGAGTGAAATCGTTCGGATCGTCGAAAAATTCGCTGATGAGACGCGCACCGAAAGCGAGATGGGCCCGTTGCCGGGGCTCGGTAGCTTTTATTGCCCCGAGCCAATCACGCGCACTCCAGCCGGAACGACGGAGCGACGGCCTCCGGCATCAAGGCAACTCCCGGCGAACGGTCACCACGCCCGCTCGGCCCGGCGGGATTCGAGCGCGGCCTGGGTGGCGTCGGGCAATGCACTCAGGAAATCGAGTCCGGTGCGGCGCTCGATCTCGTCGATACTCGTGAGATAGGCCGCGAGTTCGGTGCCGGCGGCGTCCTGCGGCATGAGGAACGCCTCGGCCCGCAACCGTCCTTCGCTCTCGTCGAGGATGATCATGAAAAACGCTGTGGGCACGGCGACGCGGTGTTTCAACCGCTCGGGCTGCGCGGCAAACACCGGGCCGGCCAGCACCCAGATTTCGCCGAAGCGGCCGGGGTAATTCGTGGCGATGCGTTGCTCGAGGGTTTTCCAAAGACCGGCGTTGAGCGCGTGTTTTTGCGGGCTGATGTTGGACATCAAAAACGTCTCCTCCTGCGCCTCCCGGCCGAAGCGCGTGGCGATGCCGTAGTTCGGTGCCATGTGACCGCGATCGTAACCGCTGCGCGTGTAGTCGGCGGGATCGATGCGCGCGACCGTGCGTTTGTCGGGGTGAAATTCCTCCGGGCGCGGCGCGGGTTCTTTCCATGCCAAATCGCGCAGGTGGTAGGCGGCCCAAAGCGGGTTGCCGAGCGCGTCGCTGTAGCCGACCACGTAGCCGGAGTTGGTCAAAACGCGCACCGGGCCGGCCGCACCCGTCGTCGATTGCGGCGCGCCGCCGTAGAAATAAGTATGATCGCCCGGCGACGAAGCGCGGACGAAATCTTCGCCGTAATAAAGCTGCCAGAGATCCCAGCCGACGTCGAAGGCACTGATCTGCTTGCGCGCATCAAAGAGGTTTGTGACCAACCGCGACACCTCGCGCTGCCGCGGCTCCGGTTGAAAAACATACCAACCGCCGATGACGCCCCAGAGGAGCAGATTGGCGACGATGAAGGCGCGGGTGCGACGAAACGAACGGGGGATAGCGGAGGAATTGGAGCGGCGGGCCATGGATGCGCGATGGAGCGCCGTCAGGCCAATGCGTTCCTTCGAACGAGGTCAACCCGCGCCTGCGCAGGCAGGCTCGCTAGACTTACGCTACGTTCAGAAACGATACGCGGCGCTCACACCGAGTTGGCGTGGGTCGGCGCGGTCTTCGTAGCGCGTCTCGACGTAGTTGGGATCTTCGTTGCCGAAGAAGAACACGCGTTTCTCGTAGCGCTCGTTGAGGAGATTTTTGCCCCAGAGCGTAAACGTCCACTCGCGCCACGCGTAGCCGAGGCCGGCGTTGTAAATGTGGAACGCGCGGCGGGCCTCGTCCTGGTTGTTGGAGTCGAACTGTAGCGCGCGGCCGACAAGTTCGGCATGAGCGAAGAAGCCGTTCGCAGCCGGACGATAGTCCGTGCCGAGCGTGTAGCCGTAGCGGGGCGTATTCGCGAGGCGACGACCGCCGCCCGTGCTGCCGTTGGTCAGCTTGAAGGGATCGAGGGCCGACTCCATGTGCGCGAGCGTGCCGCGGAGGGCCCATTCCTTCGTGACCGCGTAGGCCACCGAGGCCTCAAGGCCGGAAATGTGCGCCGTGCGGCCGTTGGCCGTGAAGAAACGGTAGCTGCCGCCGAAACCCGCGGAGTCGCGCACCTGCGTGTCAGCACGGTCGAGGTAGAACGCGGTCACTTCACCCGTGAGCCGGTGCTCGAGCCAGTTGCCGCGCAGGCCGACCTCGTAGTTCCAGAGCGTCTCGGTGCCGTAGGTCAGCGGGTCGGCGGGCGGGCTGATGCGGGCGTCGATGTTGATGCCGCCGGCCTTGTAACCGCGCGTCGTGGAGGCGAAGCCGAGGATGTCGGCGGCGATATCTTGCTCGAGGGTGAGTTTGCCGCCGAAGACCGTGTCATCGAAGGACGGCACGAACGTGATCACGGGATCGTAGGTGCCGCGGCTCGTGCGGTAACGCGTTTTGGTGCCACGACCGTCGAGATCGACGCGCTCGGTGCGCAGGCCGACGATGAGGCGCGTGTGCGCGGAGAAATCGTGCGCGATCTGGCCGTAAAGCGAGAGGTTTTTGGCGCGGTAGGTGGCGGTGAGTCCGCGGATGTTGCCCGGATCGGTGTCGGTGTAGGCACTGTCCTCGTCGGTCTTGGAGAAATAGGCGCCGAGCGTCCAACGGTCGATCCAGCCGAGCGCGGCGCGGGTGAGCGCGGAGTCGAGGCGGAGTTCCTCGTTGAAAACGGTGCGGGTGCGGCGGAGGTCACTGAAACCCTGATACGAGGCCGCGGTCCAGTCGTCGTCGTAGCTGTAGATGGATTTCACGCGGCTGCCGCCGGTGACGGTCGTGAGCCGCGCTCCGGCGAGACCGGCGTAGGTGCCGCGCAGACTGCCCGCCGTGGAACGCTGCTCATCGCGGCCGGGCTGTCCGCTGAAGGTGCGGCGACCGTTGTTATCGAGCATGTATTCGTCGAAGCCGTTGTTCACATCGGAAAATAACACCGTGCCCTCCCAGCGCCACAGGGGCGAAAGATTGGCGGTGAGGCGCAGGCGCGCGGTGAACTCGTCGCGGGCATTGGTGTCGCGGTTGAGGGTGACGTTGCGACGGAAGCCACCGCTGTTGTGCTGATAAATCGCGAGGCGCGCCATGAATTGCTCCGGCTTCGCCGCGATGAGCGGACCGCCGATGGCAAAGCCGCCTTCGCGCAGCGCATCTTCGCCAATACTGGTCTCGACGCGGCCGGTCCAAAACGGCGTGGGCGCATTGGTCACAAGGCGAACAACACCGCCCGCGGCATTGGCACCAAATGCACCGGCTTGCGGGCCGCGCAGCACCTCGATTTGCTTCATGTCGAAAGTGCCACCGAGCGTGCCTAGTCCCGTGAAATCGAGATCGTCCACGAGGAAGCGCACGGCGGAGTCGGGCGTCTCGCCCTCGTATTGGGAATTCTCACCGACACCGCGGATCTGGAGATAACGCGGACGTGAGGTGCCGCCGCTCCACGTAAGATTTGGGATCTGGTCCACGAGATCGCCAAAGTGATGAACCGAACCGGCGCGAAGGGCCGCATCGTCATAAACGGTGACGCTGGCTGAGAGACGCGCGAGGGGCGATTCCCAGAGATCGGCCGTCACGCGGACGGCGTTCAACGTGACGACCGGAACTACGGCGGGCACGGTTTGCGCGCGAGCGGCGGTGAGCGCGACTATGATCACGGCAGTGAGGAGGAGCGTTGGGATCGGATGCTTCATGGTGTGATGAGGCCCGTCCTGAACTGACTCCCGAAAAAAGGGGCGCGAGTGGCGCCCTCGAAAAAGGCGCAATCCGCGCCTGCTGTTTCCTTCGTCGGCATGATCCGTTCAGGTTCGAAGGGTCGAGCGGCCGAATCGCGCCGCAATCTCAGCCTTCCGCGGAAGGCACCCCTACAGGCAAGGCCGGAGAGAGCGCGCGCGCTGCGACGAAGCAAGGTTTTCTTTTCGCGTGCCCCGCGTCATACCGGGAAAAAACAGAAGCCGCCCCGATAAAGGGGCGGCTTATATAACCTAACACCAAGCAAACCGTAAGAACTACTAACACTCACCGTCTTACCAGAACGGTGTTGACTACGTGGGGATAGATGCGCCGGAACGCAGATCGCTCAAAATTATCTAAAATATTTTTCGAAGTTTCGGAAGCCGGCGAAACGGCCCTTCGCGAAACCTATAAAGCACAAAGGCCGCCTCAAAAAGAGGCGGCCCCTGTGACCTAACACCAAACAAACCGTAAGAACTACTAACACTCACTGTGTTACCAGCACAGTGCTGACTACGGGGAGATAGATGCGCGAATCTACAGAACGCTCAAAAAAAATGGGTATTATTTTAAGGCAGCACATAAAAGATATAAAACACTAACTATAAGTGACTAAAAATATGTGAACGACTTTCAATCGACTCGTTAGGTGCGAAATCCGAGGAATTTCCCCACCCACTTTTCCACGTCTCATGACCACTTCTTCTCGTCCCCATCTCTTCGGCCTGCTCGCTGGGCTTTTCCTCGCCGCCGGCCTCGCTTTTTCCTCGCTCATCATGGCCCGCACCTGGGTTCACCTACATGAGTCGCAACTCATCGATGTGACCGGTTCCGCACGCAAAAACGTGCGTTCCGATCTCGTAATCTGGCGCGCACGCTTCGCCGTCGAAGCCGATACACTCCTCGCCGCCAACGACCGCCTCAAAGCCGACCTCGCCAAGGTCGAGCGCTTCCTGCGCGCCAAAAACGCGGAAAATTTCGAGCTGTTGCCCGTGCAGATTCGCGAGATCACCACCCGCGCTAAAAACGACGACGAAGAAACTGTGACTCGCCGCATCGGCTACCAACTCACCCAAGCGGTCGAGGTGCGCTCCACCGATGTGGAAGCCACGCCACGACTCAGCCGTGAAGCCGCGCAACTGCTGGAGCAAGATGTCGCGCTCGTCGCCGAAAGCACCCAGTTCCTCTACACGAAGGCCGGTCAGGCCAAGGTCGAGATGATGGCCGAAGCGACAAAAGATGCCCGCAGCCGTGCCGAACAAATCGCCACGCAAGGCAACCGGGGCGTCAAAGAACTCCGGTCCGCCCGCATGGGCATCATCCAAATCAATCCGCTCTACTCCACCGCCACCAGTTGGGAGGGTAACAACGACGCCACCTCGCTCGAAAAAACCATCACCGCGACGGTCTCCGCGACCTTCTCCCTTAAATGAGGCGGTCTGCACCGCTCACGACGGCGCGGCTCCGCCTCAGTCGAGGAGCGGCGCCTCGCGGCCCGACACCTCCGCCAACTCGCCCTCGGCCGTCGCCGGGATCGGCGTATTCGTGAGCGGATAGCGGAACCGCTGGCCCTCGTAGTTGCGGAAGACCACTTCGGTGTCGGTGATTTTTTCGACGTAGTCGGGATTCACCGGCACCTTGCCGCCGCCTCCGGGCGCATCGATCACGTATTGCGGCACCGCGTAACCGGTCGTGTGACCACGGAGCGCGCGGATGATCTCGATACCTGTGCGCACATCGACTTTGAAGTGGCCTCCGCCCGTGATCAGATCCATCTGGTAAATGTAATAGGGTCGCACGCGCATCCGCAGCAGCCGGTGCACAAGCGCCTTCATCACGTCGGCATCGTCGTTGATGCCCTTGAGCAGCACGCTCTGGTTGCCCAACGGCACGCCGGCAAACGAAAGGCGCTCGCACGCCGCGCGCAGCTCGGCGGTGGCTTCCTTCGGGTGATTCGTATGGATGCTCAGCCAGATCGGGCCGTGCTTTTTGAAAATCTCGCACAGCTCGGGCGTGATGCGCTGCGGCAGGAAAACGGGGATGCGCGAGCCGAGGCGAATGAACTCCACATGCTTGATCGCGCGCAACCGGCCGAGGAGGTAATCGAGCTTTTTATCGGCGAGCAGCAGCGGATCACCGCCCGACAGCAGCACATCGCGAATCTCGGGATGCGCCTCGATATATTTCAAACCCTGCTCGTGTTCCGGGTGAAAATTGTAGTCCTGCGCGTTGGAGACCAAACGGCTCCGCGTGCAATAACGACAGTAGGCCGCACACCGGTCCGTCACGAGAAACAACACCCGATCCGGGTAGCGGTGCACGAGACCGGGCACCGGTGAATGCGCGTCCTCTCCCAGCGAATCCAGCATCTCCTCTTCGCTGACAACCGCCTCGCCACCGCGCGGGATCACCTGCTTGCGGATCGGGCAATTCGCATCGTCGCGGTCGATCAGGTTGAAAAAATAGGGTGTGATCGCGAGGGCGAGCTTCTGGCTCGCAAAGAGACAGCCCGCTTTTTCATCGGCCGTGAGCGTCATGTGCTCTTCAAGCTGCGTGACACTCGTCAGGCGATTTTTAAGCTGCCAAACCCAGTCGTTCCAGTCGCTTGCGGGGATATGCTGCCAGAGGCCTTGGCCTTCATACCAAGCAGAGCGGTCTTCGGTGTAGGACATCTAGGTGTTAGTGGAACGGGACGATTAGGCCCCTAATCAGTGGTGTCAAATGACCGGCGCAACTCGCACCGGTTCAGCGCCCGCGTAATTTTTCGGGTAAGTGCCTCCCGTGCGCACAAAAACCCTTGGCACCCGCACCGCGACGTCTTTTCGTTCGGCTTTAATGTCCACATTCAAACCCGGAGTCCTTGCTCTTGAAGATGGCAGCGTGTTCCGCGGCCGTGCGTTTGGCGCCGCCACCACGATCGCCGGCGAATGCGTCTTCAACACGTCGATGACCGCCTACCAGGAGATCATCACCGATCCCTCCTACTTCGGCCAGATTGTCACGATGACCGCCGTTCAAGTCGGCAACTACGGTCTCGCTCCCGCCGACGAAGAATCTTCCGGCCCGAAGTGCGCCGGCTTCGTCATCCGCGAACTCTCCCCCGTCGTCTCCAACTGGCGCAGCGAGATCTCCCTCGACGCCTACCTCTCGAAGCACGGCATCCCCGGTCTCGCCGAGATCGACACCCGCGCGCTCACTAAAAAACTTCGGGTGGACGGCGCGATGAAGAGCTGCCTCAGCACCCTCCCGCTCTCCGACGAAGAAGCCGTCGCCCGCGCCCGCGCCTGGCAAGACATGGCTGGCAGCGACTACGTGAAAAACGTCACCTGCAATGCCCCCTACATCTGGGGCGCCCACGACGCGGCCAACTACAACGCCGCTTACCTCCCCGTCGGCACCACGTTCAACGCCCCCGCCGCGCCCCCGAAACGCTTCAAAGTCGCCGCCTTCGATTTCGGCGCGAAGCACACCATCTTCCGCAAGCTCGTGCGCCACGGTTTCGACGTCCAGGTTTTCCCCGCCACCGCCACCGCCGAACAAGTTCGCGAGCACAACGCGGACGCCGTCTTCCTCTCCAACGGCCCCGGCGATCCCGCCGCCCTCGGCTACGTTCACCAGACGGTGACGAAGCTCATCCCCGACTACCCGATCTTTGGCATCTGCCTCGGTCACCAAATGCTCACCCACGCCCTCGGCGGCACGACCTTCAAGCTCAAGTTCGGCCACCGCGGCGGCAACCAGCCCGTGAAAAATTTGGAGACGGGCAAAGTCTCCATCACCGCGCAGAATCACGGCTTCGCCACCGATCCCTCCAGCCTCGAAAAACACGGCGCGAAAGTCACCGAGCTCAACCTCAACGACCACACTGTCGAAGGCCTGCGCCACACGAAGCTCCCCGTTTTCAGCGTCCAATACCACCCCGAGGCCGCCCCCGGCCCAAATGACGCCGATCCGCTCTTCAACGATTTCTACAAGATGGTCGAAGCCCGCAAGGCCGGGAAAATCTAAAACGTAAGGCGCGGTCTCCGACCCGCCCTCATCCCCCTCGTCCCGGCGCGTCGCGCCCCTCGTGCGCTTCGCTTCTCCAGCAAGCTCGCGACTCGATCAGTTCACCGCCGCGCCGAGACTCCGCAACGGCGCCCGCGCCTCGATCCCAGTTTTCATCTGCTCGCGATAAAGTCGCCGCAGATTCGCCGTCGTCCGCTGCTCCCTCGGCAATTCCCAGAATGCCGTCAAGAGTCGTTCCAGCGACTCCGCCCCATCCGACTCGGCGATGTTAATAAATACCTGACGCGCCAGCAGCGGGAAGTCGCCTTGGTCTTTTTCCGGCCACACTTCCAAGTTAACCGGTTTCATCCCCGGTCGCGGCACCGGCAGCTGCGCCACCAACACCGCATACTTCCCCGCCGCCTTCGCCGGCACGCTCCGCACTACCAGCTCCCGCCACAACCACCCCGTGAGCCCTGCGCGAATCCACCGCGACGACGCCTCATCCACGCATTCTTTTTTCAAGACCGTTTCGAAAGCCATCGGCAACGCCATGCGCACCGCCAGCGCACCCATCCCCCCGTCCATATCTCGCGCGATCTTTGCCCAGACATCGAAACTTTTCACCGCCGCCGCCATCTGTGCCTTCGTATCGCCCTTGCCGTCCAATCGCAGAGAAATCGCCGGCGGCATCTCCAACGTCTTCGTGACGCGATAGTCGCTCGCCTCGAACTGCGCGTTAAAGTTAATCTGCATCGCGGGCCGTTGCTCCTTCGCGTCCCATTTGAAACCCGCCAACTGCTCGCCCGCCCCGAGCCGTTCCCTCACCTCCGCCGTCTGCCAGAGTTCGATCTTGCGCATGAACAACGCCTCGCGCAGCGCCCCGTTCAACTCCTTTATCCGGACAATTACCCGCTCCAGCTCCCGTCGAAAATCGTCCTCCCGCGCCGGCAACCTACCAATGGCCGCCGCCAACTTTGCGAGCTCCCCTGTCCGCCGTTCCAGCTCGGCGACACTCAATTCCGACTTGATCGCCTCGATTGCGACCAGCTTTTTCTCAAAGACATCCAAGTGCGCCACCACGCCCGTGGCCACGGCGCGATCACCCGGCGCAAAACCGACCGTCCACCCCTTGGCTGCGATATACTCGCGGGCCGGGTATTCCGCCGCGACCAGAGATGCGCTCCCCAGCACACCCGCGAAACCGGCCACCCCAATCAAGCCCCGCACATTCGTCGTCATCATAGAATTGTCGTCGCCATCGCCGCGGCACTCGCCGCTCCGTGCTGCTCGAACCACTCGAGCACATCATAAGAAATGGGATCGAGCCGCGCGCTGAGCGTCTCGTGATTGTCTCCCGGCACGACGACCAGCCGACTCCCCGCCGTCGCCACGGCCAGGAGTCTGCGACTATGCTCCGGCGCAATCCACGTATCGTCCGCGCCGTGGAAAAACAGCACCGGCCACCGCAGCCGCCGCACCGATTCCAATACATTCACTTCGCTCCACGCAAAGCCCCCCAACCCCGCCGCCCGCTGTAGCGCCGTCGCAAACGTCTCCGCGCCCACCCCCCCGATCTGCTGCTTAAACGGCGGAAACCCGTGAGCGAATTCCGTCACCGCCTCTCGCGGATCACTGAACGGCTCCAGCGCCACCACCGCCTTCACCCTTGCATCGCGCGCCGCCCAGTGCAGCGCCATCACCGCGCCATACGACGAACCCAGCACGCCGACGCCCGCCGGCGCGAGGTCGCGATGCTGGAGCTCATCCATCACCTTCACCAAATCTCCGGCTTCATTCGCGCCAAACGTGATCCACTCGCCCGTCGATTGCCCGTGCCCGCGCAGGTCCACCAGCACGGCCCGGAATCCCTGCTGCGCCAAAAACAGCGCCCAGTGCATCATCGTTTCCCTCGTCACCAAAAACCCGTGCAAAATCACGATCGTTCCCCGCGCCGCGACCACCGGAGCATCCGCCGAGCGGGGTTTCCAGTCCGCCGAGTATTTCGGCACCCGCCTTCCATCCTTCCGCGTCTCGATCATCGCTCCATAACGAAACGCATAATCCCCCGGCTCCACCACCGCCACCGCCAGCTCGACCGCCGGCGCGCCCGCCGGGACCCGCCATTGTTGCGCGTATGTCTGGTCAAAACGCTCCACCGCCTCCGACCCCTTGGCCGGCCACGGCGCGCCTTGCCGGTTTGGTGCCGTCACGATTTTCCGCGCCAACAGGTCACTCACGCAGCCCGTCAACCCGACACTCACCCATCCAAACCACAGCGCGCACAAGAGTTTGAGTTTCTTCACCGGGGCGAAATGACCAAAATCACCGATCACCCCAACCACCGTTCAAATTTCTCCCCGTCTTCCGGCGTATCGACGCCGATGGTCGGGTCCGCGGTCAGATCACACGCGATGCTATAGCCGTTTTCGAGCACCCGCAGTTGCTCCAATTTTTCAATCTGCTCCAGCCGGCCGACCGGCAGCTTGGCAAATTGCTCCAACAGTTCCGCCTTGTAGGCATAAAGCCCGAGATGCCGGAAACACGGATTCGCCCGCACCCACGCATCATCGACCTTCCCCGCCAACTCGCGCGCATACGGGATCATCGACCGCGAAAAATACAGCGCCCGCCGCGCCGCCGGCGCCAAAACGACCTTAACCTGATTCGGATTTACGAAGTCCGCCGCCGTTGTAAACCGCGTCGCCAAGGTCGCCATGTCCGCCGGCCCCGCGATCAGGTCCACCAACGCCCGGATCTGCCGCGCGGAGACGAGCGGCTCATCCGCCTGCACGTTGATAATATGCTCTGCGCCGATGCTGCGATTGGCCTCTTCGATCCGATCCGTGCCGCTCGCATGGTCCACCCGCGTCATAATCGCCTTAAACCCCTGCGCAATTACACATTCGCTCAAAAGCTCGTCATCCACTGCGAAATAGAGCGGTAACTCCGGCGCTTCGCGGGCAATGCGCTCCGCGACCCACAGCAACAACGGCTTGCCCTTGATCTTATGCAAAAGCTTGCGCGGGAAACGGGTAGATTCGAGTCGGCAGGGGACGATCAGCGCGATTTTCGGCATCGCATGACACGGTAGCGGCCGGCTTTGGGGTTGCAAGCCGAGGCAACCTAGCAGAGCTTATCCGGTCCTTCCCGACACTCATCCATGAATAAAAGCGACGCCACACCCACTGCTGCCCAGCCCCTCACCAAGGAGCTCGTCGTGCAGAACAAGATGGGCATTCACGCCCGGCCAGCCGCCATGATTGTCCGCATTACCAATAAATTCAAAGCGGAGGTCTTCGTCGAAAAGGACGAGGAGCAGGTCAACGGCAAGAGCATCATGGGCCTCATGATGCTGGCCGCCTGCAAAGGCTCTAAAGTCAAATTCATCGCCACCGGCGACGATGCCCCCCTGATGCTGGCCGAGCTCGACGCCCTCTTCGTGAAGAAATTCGACGAAGCCTGACTTTAGGCGAATCTCGCACTCAGCCCTCGCCGAGGCGGCCCTACCCGGCCGCCTTTTTTATTTTCCGTCCGCCCCGACTTCCACCCGTCGCCCCCCTCCGCCCTCTTCCCTCCGACCTTAAGGTCGCTGCTGTGTTTGGAGAGGCCATCCCCCGCTTCGTTTTTCCGTCTTCCGTGTATTCCGTGGGCCACTCCTCCTCGATTTAAATTCCGAAAAACGCCCGGGCGTTCCGCGTCGAAGCCTCCGCGATCTCCGCCACGCTCACCCCAAACACCCCCGCCGCAAACTCCGCCGTATGCCGCAAAAAAGCCGGTTCGTTCGGCTTTCCGCGGTGCGGCATTGGCGTCAGATAAGGCGCGTCCGTTTCGAGCATCAACCGCCCCAACCCCTGCGCCAGCGCCGCCGCCCGCACGTTCTCCGCCGACTTGTAAGTCAGCACGCCGGTGAACGATCCGTAGCCGCCGCGCCGCATGAGTTCGGTTATTTCCGCGACTCCCTCGGTGAAGCAGTGAAACACCACCCGCTCCCACGCCACGCCACTCTCATCGATCATCTCCACGCATTCTTGAAATGCTCCGCGCGAGTGCACCACCAGCGGACACTCCAACCGACGCGCGACCTCAAGCTGCGCTTTGAACGCCGCCCGCTGCCACGCGAAAATCTCCGCCGCCTGCGCCGGATCATCCTTCGGCAAATGAAACCGATCCAACCCGCACTCGCCCAGCGCCACCGGCTTCACCCCGGCCCCGTTCCAGAACCCCTCGATCTGCGCCACCTCTTTTTCCCAACCCGCCGCCACCGCGCACGGATGCAATCCCACGGTAAACCGCACCTGCCCCGCATGCGTTCCGCCCAAATCCCGGTAAAGCCCCCAATCTTCCGTCGATGTGCCGATGGCGATCATCGCCGTCACCCCCGCCTCCGCCGCCCGCGCGAGCGCCGCAGGTAGATCGCCCTGCTGGACGAACGATTCAAGATGCGTGTGCGTGTCGATCAAGGTCATGGTTTTCTCCGCGACAGCTCAGCGCTCTTCACCCGTTTCTCAAATGCAATCCCGCACTGCGAAACCAGCCTTGCTTCCCGGTCCGCCGCACAAACCCTCGTCCGCCATGGACCCCGCACCCGTCGCTCGCCCCCCGCGCTTCTGGTCCCTCGACGTCCTGCGCGGTTGCTGCGCGCTGATTGTTTTCCTCAGCCATTGGCACCTGTGGTCAAACTTCGTGCCCCGGGGCGTCTTTGAGCGTGGCCTCCACGCCACCCTCGACACCATCCACGACGCGACCCGCGGCCTCACGTGGCCCACCGGCGGACACCATCCGGCCGTGCTCGGCTTTTTCGTCCTGAGCGGCTTCTGCATTCATTACCCGTATGAATGGCGGCGACATCACGGCCAGACGACCACGCCCGCGTGGGGCGACTATTTCCGCAACCGTTTTCGGCGCATCATGCCCGTTTACTGGGTCGCCTGCCTGCTCGGCCTCGCCTTCGTCGCCGCGCAGACCCTGCATCCCGCCCCCGACGCATTGGTCGCCCTCCACGCCGAAAGCCCGTGGCGCCATATCGCGGTGCGCTTCGTCGGCATCGCCGGACTTTTCCCCGAAGAGATTTTTGCCGGCAACTACCTCCTCAATACCGTGGCTGTCGAGATGGTCATGTATGCCCTCTATCCGCTCATCCACCGCTTCGCCGCACGCGGGGCTTGGCGCGGCTTGGGTCTCACCTTTCTTGCACTGCACGGATTCGCCATCGCGCTGCTCCCTTGGGTCACCGCCTATTGGGTGTTCAACAGCGTCTTCATGCTGGGCATTTTTTGGTATGCGGGGGCGCTGGCCGCTCACCTGTTCGTCGCCCGCGGCTGGCGCGCCACCGGCGCCCAACTCGGCCTGGCTTGGGCCTGCTTTCTCGCCGCCAAACTGATCCCTCCGTTTTACGGACTCACCCTCGTCAAACAGGCGGCCTGGGGCCTCGTCTGTATGCTCGGCATCAGCTGGGTGCTGCGCCGCGAAGAGCGCATCCCCTCCGTCGGCGCGAGCCGCCCGATCCGCGCCCTCCGCCTGACCGGCCAGTTGAGCTACGCGCTCTACGCCGTGCACACCCCCATCATCATGCTCGTCACGTGGGCGCTACTCAGCGCGGACTTACGTTCCTACGCACTCCAACTCACGCTAACCCTCGCCGCGTCTCTCGCGGCCACCTGCGCCGTCTATTATGGCGTCGAGCGTAAGTTCTACCGGCCACGTGTCGTGTAATTTCGCCTCAGCTCTCTTCGTTCAAATCGAGGAACTGCTTGTAAGCGTCCAGTTTCACCTGCCCGCCCGCCGCGTGTAATCGCACCGCGGGGCCGCCTCCGTTGAGCTTGCCCGTAAATTTGCTTTTGCCCGCGCCTCCCGCCTCCACCGCGAAGGGTAGTGTCGTCTGCACGCGTCCCCAACTCGTCGTGGCGTCCAGCGTCAGCGCCGCCATCGGGTCCACCTTCACGAAAATACTCCCACCGCTCGCCTCGATTTTCGATTCACCGGCAAATTTCTTTTGAAAGCCCACCGCCACATCTCCGGCCGAGGTCCTCGCTGTCACCCCGCCCAACGCGCTCAACACCTCGATATCGCCGCTGTCACTGCTCACGTCTGCGCGGCCAAAAATCGTGCCCGTCCGGATATTTCCACGCTGCACGCGCAAATCCACCGCGCCCGTGCACCGCGACACCACAATGTCCCCCGTATCAACCGTGGCCTTGATGGTGCCGTCGATTTTGCGGCAGGAAATCGTGCCCGCTCGGGTGTAGGCCACGACCCGTCCGGTGAGATTTCCCACCGTGACTCCACCGTCCAACGTCGAGAGATCCAAGCTGCTCGAACGCGGGACAAAAACACGAAACGTCAGCTCGATCTGCCGCTTCTCCTCCCAAACGAATAACGCCCGGGATTCGCGCGGATTCCACGCCCGCACCCGCACTTCGTTACCCACGAGTTCCATTTCCAATTTTAGCGCCCCGAGACTCTGATTGGCCTGCGCCTCGTCCTCCGTGGCGACTTCGACCCGCACTTCCACACGCACCGCGCTCTCTTCCGTCTCTTCGACAATGATCCCGCCACGATAGCTATCGACTTTCAGCGTGGCGCCGGGCTGCACCGGGAAACTCCGCTTTACCGTCCGCTCCACCGCCACCGCCGGCCGGACCGCCACGAGTGCGAGTGTTAGAAACAAAGGGATCGACCGGCGGGAAAACATACGACGTTCCCGAGTATCCGGCCGACTGGGCTTCCCACAAGACTCGGCTCGTGAGTGCAATTACGAACCGACAGCTCCCGTCCTTCCTGCGCCCACCCTCCCCCCGGCGAGTCGCGATTCAGCGTTTGCTCACCACGATATCGCCGCCGCTCGAACGAAGCTTCAGCACCGGGCCCCCGCCGTTCACGGCGCCCACCAACCGGCTTTTGCCCACGCCGCCCTTCTCAATCGTGATCGTGAAACCTGCCGCTTCGACATCGCCGCCGCTCGTCGAAGCATCGAGGCGAAAACCCGTCGTGGGCTCCACCGTCGTCCTCACCTGGCCGCCCGAGGTGCTGAGAAAACAATCCCCGCGCAGCCCGCCGACGAAACCCGCGGACACATTGCCGCCGCTGGTCTTCGCTTCGAACGTGTTCTCAACCTGCGCGGCCTTGATGTTACCACCCGAGGTGTGTGCCAGCGTCGGCCCGACCACGCGACCGATGGTGATATCGCCGCCTGAAGTGCCCAATTCCACGCTCGCTCCGCCTTCGGTGAGACTGACGTTGCCACCCGAGGTATTGGCCGCGATTTCGCCGGAAATTTTACCGAGCCTCACATCACCTCCCGAGGTGCGGGCATTCACCTTGCCGTCGAGGTCACCGATCACGATGTCGCCGCCGGAGGTTTTCAAATTTGCCGAATAGCGCGCCGGCACCGTCACCACGAAATCAACTTCTACCGGCCGATTACCCCAGCGCACACCCATCGTCGGACGTTCATATTTGGCGGTGGCCGTCACATCGGAACCCTGGGCCTCGAAATTGAGCTCCAGCTTCTTCAAAAGTTCATCCGCTTCAGATTCGCTGTTCGCGCGGATTTTCTGCCTGGCCGTGATTTTGACGACCGAATCGGTCGAGGTCTGCACCCGGATGGCGCCCCCGTCCGTCTCGATCCGCAACGTGCCGCCCGGCGTGACCGTAAACGATTTTTCAACGATACGTTCGATCTTCGCCTGAGCGGGCGACAGAGCTAAACCGACGGCGAGAAACAGGCTGCGGCAGAAAAAGCGATAGGGTGTTTTCATGGGAAGTGTGCTCCAAAAACCCCGCGGCCGCCCAAAAGTTACGAAAAATCCCCGCTCCCGCCCGGCTCACACCTTCGCCGCGTTGTCGCACACGTAATGGACCAGACTGCGGCGATGATTGTAAGACCGCAGCGCGGCGTCTTTCGCGCCGTCGCGCGATTGCACGAGGTGGCGCGTCGCCGCCATCGCGGCGGCTTCTTCAGCGGCGGCCAGGGCGGAGACGCAGACCATGGCCTCGGCGCGCGCATCGAGGCGGCTGACGGGAAAAAGCGTGTTCGTGGAGAGCCAGCGAACGGTGGTTTGGAGCGGATTCATAACGGTATCTGCGGAACTATGACCTTTACCTGCATTCGTGCAAGCCGCTGCAAATTGCGCCGCTCCGACCGCACCGGCCACCAGTCGTAGAGATAAATCTCCAACGGCCGCCACAACGCGACCCAGCCGATGATGGTCAGGCTCTCTTTGATGACGCTGGCCACACTTGCATGCAGCAAACGGGGCAACAGGCCCGCCACCGACAGACACGCGACCAGAAACAGCACGCCCACCAGCAGACTGACCCGGCCCCGGCGCAATAATTGCGTAAACTCGCGTTGTTTGTGTTCGGCTCGGTGCCGGAAATACGCCTGCACGGCCTCTTCCGCGTCGCTACCCGTGGTCGGCGGAGTTGCGAGATGGATCACCAGCGACAATTCGCGGTGCATCGGAATCTCCACCGCCCAGCTGGCGATAAATTCCTCGGCATCCGCATCGAGGTCGCGTTCTAAAAACGGCGAAGGATCGAGCGAGTTGAACAACTGCGCCAGTTCCCGCAGTCGCAGCTCAATCACCGCCGGCCCGCTCGTGCTCATTTCGAAAGGAGCGCGGCAGACCAAGTCGCCTCGTTAAATCCCACCAAACCCACGCCGTCGGCGCGCAGCAGAAACGGCCGCTTTACCAGATTCCCGTTGCCCGCAAGCAGCTTGAACGCCGCCGCCTCGGTCATCGCCGGGAGTTTCGCGCCCAGCCCCTGCGCGCGGTAATCAACCCCCGAGGTGTTAAATAATTTACGCAGCTCTCCGCCCTGCGCGGCCAGCATCACCCGCAACTCCGCAAGGCTCGGGGGCGTTTCCCGGATGGACTTCTCGGCAAACGCCAGACCCTGCGCGCGCAACCATTTCGTCGCATGCCGGCAGGTGTCACAATTCGCGTAGGTGTAAACGGTCATCGCGCTCATTTCACCCAGCTCGCGTCGTGGATGATGAACTGCCAGCGCTCGCGATACTGGTTCAGCTCACCGTAAAAACGGATCGTGTCGCCGGCCTTGTGCGCCGCGCGCAGCTTCGTGCGCAGCGCCTCGTCGTAGCTCCACACGGCGTAAGTCTCGCCGATAAAATCTACGCCGAGCCGCTTGGCTTTCGCCACTTTGCCATCCACTCGGAAAATTTTTCCTTTGTAAGCATCGGAGCGGATGCTCGCGTCTGCTGGGATCTGCGCGAGGGTCAGCGCCGTTTTTTCCAAATCGACCTTCGCGTAATCGATCTTCGTGGCGGCCACCGCTGCCGGCTCGGCCGAGGCGTTGCGCAGCGGGAGATAGCGATCCGCCCGGCCGTCCGGCACCGTGATGAATTTCGCATAGATCGGAAAATGATCCGAGAAGCCCGATCCCGCCGCGCCGTCGCCCGACCAGCGCAACGGCAGTCCCTTCGCGTCGGCATTGAGCCCCGCGATTTTCGCGACCCCGAACGAGTTGTCCACGTATTGCACGCCGCGATAGTCGTAGAGTCCGCGGCTGATCATTATCTGCATCAGCGTCCCCCACTCGCCGCGGAAGGTATCGCTGCCGCGCTGCCCCGCCGGGAGTTCATACCAGAGATTATAGAGATCGCGCGTCGTGCCGCGCACTGCCAGCTCGTTGCCCTGCGAGCCCAGAATGTCGTTGAGCCCCGTCTCCTTCATCGTCCTCGCATAGCGGCGACTCTGATTGTATTGGGAATTAAAATCGCCCCCCAGAATCACGTCTGCGTTTGGATCGGCCCTCAAGATCTCCGTCAGCCGCGTGCGCAGTGTCCGCGCGTTTTCGACGCGCGTCTTCTCCGTCTCAGCATCGCCCGCGCCCGATTTCCAGTGATTGTCGAAAAGATAAAGCGGCGCTCCATCGACCTCTACCAACACCTCAAGGATCGCCCGCGCATTCTCCGTCGCGTGCGCGCGCACGTGCTTTACCGGGAACCGCGTAAACACGACGCACTTCTGCTCCAGCTTCCGCGCCGTGCCCGCCGCCGTCACCACGTCCGGCGTGGCCACATGGTAACCCGTGAGTCCGCGGTCCGCCAAAGTCTTCAGCAACAGCGCCTCCGCCGGCAAATCGCCGATCTCCGGCGTAAACTTGGCCCCCAGCATCTCTTCGATTTTCACCCCGGCGTAGCGCGTGAGGATCCGCTCGTAGTCGGGCGTCGATTTCCCCGGTGTGAAATCCACCTCGATTTCCTGGAAAAGAATCACATCCGGCCCGCGCCCGCCTTCAAACTCTGCCACGACCTTCGCGATGTTAGTCAGCTTCGTCAGTGCGTGCGCCTTCGAGTAGCGCGCCGGCTGGTAGTCTTCGAACTGCGCGACGCCGTCCACATCGTGCAGATTCTCCACGTTATAAACCATCACCATGAACGGTCGCGCCTGCGCCACGGCCACCAGCGCCAGCGTGCAGACGAGACGAATGAAAAAACGCATCTCCCAACGTTGAGTCCTCGCCCCCCCTCGCGCAACCCCTGCCTCCACGCCGGCCTGCCGCCCGGCGGTTGACGCCGCCCCGACGCGAATTCCATTCTGCCCAGACATGCCTCCGATTCTCGATGTCTCCGGCCTGCGCGTCGCCCGCGGCGACAACATCATCCTCCACGGCCTCGACTGGCGCGTGCAGCGCGGCGAGCACTGGGCCATCCTCGGCGCCAACGGCTGCGGCAAGACCACCCTTCTCAAATCCCTGCTCGGCTACCTCTCCCCCAGCGCCGGCGACATTCGCCTCCTCGGCGAGCGCTACGGCGAGACCGACTGGCGTGACCTCCGCCTCAAGATCGGCATCGTCACCAGCGCCCTCCAAGCCAGCGTCCCCCCCGCCGAGCCCGCCATTGAGACCGTCGTCAGCGGTCGTTACGCCCAGCTCGACCTCTGGCTCACGCCGACCCGCGGCGACCTCGCCGCCGCCAAAAAACTCCTGCGCCTCCTCGGCGCGACGAGCCTCGTTGACCGCGAATGGGAGTTCCTTTCCCAAGGTGAGCGCCAGCGCATCTTGATCGCCCGCGCCCTCATGGCCCGCCCTCGTCTGCTCATTCTCGACGAGCCCTGCGCCGGCCTCGATCCCGTCGCGCGCGAAGATTTCCTGCGCTTCCTCGAAAAACTCGCCCGCCGCAAAAACACCCCCGCGCTCATCCTCGTCACCCACCACGTCGAGGAAATCCTGCCGTGTTTTACGCACGCCCTCCTCCTTCGCGCGGGTCGCGTCGTCGCCGCCGGCCCGCGTGCGACCACGCTCACCACCCGCCAGCTCATGCTCACTTTCGGCGCGCAGCTCCGCCTGCTTCGCCGTGCCGGCCGCTACGCCCTCGGCTTCGCCGCGCCCCGCGCGTGAACCCGTTTACCGAGCCCATCGAGGCGCTCGGCCTCGCCGGCCCGTGGCTCTACCTCGCGCTATTTCTCGCCGCATCTCTCGTCATGCTCTGGGCTTCGAGGCGCTGCTCCGCCAAGGTCTCGAAGGCACCGCCGTCGGCACGCTGGTGATGCCCTACTGCTCCGGCCTCGGAAACCTCCTCTTCGTCGTCATCGTCGCCGCGCGCAAGGAGCCGCCCACTGCGATTCTCACCAACTGTCTCGTCAACAACGTCACCAACCTCACCGTCCTCCTCGCCCTCCCAGCACTGTTCTGGGGCCTCAATCTCCACGGCGAAAAAAGCTCGGCCAAAAAAACCCGCGCCGCAAATCCTCCGCTCGCGCCGCGCCCACCGCCGACACCGAACAGCGCCTCAATCGCCTCTCCCTCCCGCTCTCCCTCGTCGCCGGGCTGTTCTTCGCCGGCGTCACCTGGGCCCTCGCCGACGACGGCCGGCTGGACGCCAGCGATGGCCTCGTGCTGATCGGGCTCTTCCTTTCCTGGCAGTGCTTCCAGGTCTTCGACGTCCTCAAAAATAACATCACCCAGCGCCGTTCCTTCGGGGCATTTTTCTATCTCGACGTCATCATCCTCCTCGCCGGCGCCTACGCCGTTTACGTGAGCCTCGACTGGCTCGTGGCGTGGCTCGCCGCTCAGAAGGACACTCCCTTCGGCCCCCAATCTCTCGGCTGGTTGAGCGGTTGGCTCATGGTCCTGCCCAACGCCATCCTCGCCTTCTTCTACGCCGCCCGTCGTCGCGCGGACATCGTTTACGCTTCGCAGGTCGGCGACGGCCACATCTGCATCCCGCTCCGCCTCGGCCTCGGCGCGCTCGTGCAACCGCTGCCCGTGCCGCCGATTTTCCCGCTCGGCCTCGGCATCGTGATCGGTGCTTTGGTCGTGCACGGCCTCGCGATTATCACCGCCGGTGAGCTCCCCCGCTGGCTCGGCTGGCCGTTGCTGGCCGGCTACGCGTGGTTTGTGGGCACGGGTCTCTTCGCCTTAACCTGGGCCGTCACCCGGCCACCAGCGGATCGACGCGAAATTTTTCGTCGAGTTCAAAATAACCCCGCCTGCGCCTTGAGCCAGCCCGTTTCGGCGCGGATTTCCAGCATCGTCTTCTGCGTGTGGTTGCACACGGGGTAACTCGCCTCGCCCACCCGCAACAGCGCGTCGTAGCGCGTGTCCTTGGCCTCCAGCGCAAAAATCAAATCGCCCACCTCCACCGGTTCCATCGTCGCCGCGTTGCGCAACGGTCCCGCATCCGCCGTCAGCCGCAGCCCAAAACTCTCCGCCCGTGGCCCCCCGTAGGCCAGCACGCCGCCGTGCTTTGCCGCGAGCGACAGCAACGCCCACTCGTCGAAGACGATTGCGCCATAAACGGCGCGCATGCGCTCAAGCGCGGCGGGGATGTGAATGCGGGCGGTGGCGAGGTCCATGTGCGCGGACAAACGCAATCCCTCCGGCGTGGCAAGCCGCCGCCGCGCTTATCCGCCCGCGCCGATGCGCACCACATCACCCGCCGCCAGCGGCAGCGGCCCGGTGCCCGCGTTTTTCACCGCATACGCGAGCTGGCCCGCCCGGATCACCTGGATCGCCCGCGCCGCCACCCGCACCCGCGCAGCCTGCGCGCCACCCGCGAGCGTCAGCCCCTGCCGCCACGGCACGCGCACCACGCTCCCCGTCGCCACATCGACAAACGTCACCATCCCCGCCCGCGCCAGCTTCCCCGCCGCGCTGATCCCGCCATCCGCCACCGCGCCCGTCGCGCGCACCGCACTCGCCGCGACCCGGCCCGTGGTCTTGACGACGGTGCCCGCGGTTTCGCCCACGGCCACGACGGTCGTCGCCGCGAGTTTCACCGGCACCGTCACGACGTTGGTCATCACGCAACCCGCCCAACTCACCCCCAGTCCCGCCACCACGCACCCCGCCGCGATCAACCGGGCTCGCCGCTTCACTTCGAACTGAGCAGGCGCTCGACCTTACTCGTCAGATCGTCCCTCGCCTCGATGTCCACGATGCGTCCCTGCTGATCCACGAGCCACATCGCGGGGATCGAGTGAATCCCGAAACGCTGCGCCAACGCACTGTTCCAGCCTCCGCCATCATACTGCTGCGGCCAGGTCATCCCATGCTCTTTCTGATAGGCGAGGAGCTTGCCCTTGTCGTCATCCAGCGAGATCCCGACGATTTCAAAACCGCGCTCATGCAACCTCCGGTAAGTCGCCACGATGCTCGGCGTCTCCGCGCGGCACGGCGGACACCACGTCGCCCAGAAATCGAGCAACACCACCTTGCCGCGCAGCGTCGCCAGATCGACCGGCGCGCCGTCGAGCCCCTTGAACTTCAACGCCAGCGGCTCCCGCCACGACCGCACCACGTGCAGCATACTCTCGGCCTTGCCTGCGAGTGCCGCCTCGGGCGACTTCGTCACGCGTTCCAACATCGCCTCCGCCCGCACCGGCTCGGCCTTGGCCAGTAGCAGCGCGAGCTGGAGATTCAACGCCGCCAGCCGGATATCGTTTCGATTCTTGGCCAGCAACGCATCCACCTCACCCGCCAGCGCCGCGACCTCCGTGGGCGGGCCCCCGCGCCGAAGCTGGATCGCGCGCGCGCTCAGAGCACCGACCTGGGCCGAGAGCTTGGCCTCGCGACCGGCTCCCGGCGCGGCCAGCACCGCCGCATAACCCGCCTGTTGCGCCGCCCAATCCACGTCGTGACCGTCCTGCGGCTCGATCTGCTCCGTCACCCGCAGCCGCAGCACCTCGGCGTCCCAACGATGCGCATCGTTCGGATACAGGCGCACAAAATCCTCCGCACGAAATCGGATCAGCATGAGCAGATTGTAGAGGTCTTGCGCCACCTCCTTGCCTCGGCGCGGATCGAGCTTGGCCGTGGACTGCGCGAGTTGGTCGAGTTCCTTCCACGCCGCGTTGCCCGACCCCGCAAACATCACCTGCGCCCAGCCGAACCCAAGGCCCGCCAGCGCCAGCCGCACCATCCGGGCACGCGCGCCGCTCATGACTTCTTAACTGCAAAGATCTCGTTGAAGAACGTGCGCATGTGTGACCACGAACGCTTGTCCGCCGCCGCGTTGTAAGCGACCCCGGTGAGCCCCGCCTTCGCCGCCAAAGTGTCCGCGCCGGGATTGGTGAAAGCGTGGACCGCGCCCGCGTAACTGATGAACTGATAGTCGATCTTGGTGGCCTCCAGGCTTTTCATAAAATCACCGGTCTGCTCGCGCGTGACGAACGGATCCGCGCCGCCGTGGCAGATAAGAAACTTGGCCTTGTTCGCCGCCGCCGTCTCGGCCGTCGCTGGAATTAGCGAACCGTGAAAACTCACGATGCCCGCGAGCGGCGCACCGCTGTAGGCCAGCGCCTGACTCACCGCGCCGCCAAAGCAATAGCCGATGGACGCCACGCGCTTCGGATCGACGAGCTTCGTCGCGAGGAGCTGGTCGAGCCCCGCCTGCGCGCGCTCAGCCATAAGGGGTTTGCCGTAGAATTGCGCCGAGAGCTCGGTTGCCTTCTTCGGATCTTCCGTCGTGACGCCCGCGCCATACATATCCGTTGCGAAGGCCACATAACCGAGCTTGGCCAGCTGCACCGCGCGGTTCTTCGCGTAATCCGTCAGGCCCCACCACTCGGGCACCACCAATACGCCGGGGGCTGGCTTCTCCGCCGAAACCTTGGCGTCGTCGTAGGCGAGGTAACCCTCGAGCTTTACCCCCGCATGCTCGTAGGCCACGGGTTGGGAAACGACTTTGGCAGAGGCGGCGGTGCCGCCGGACAACGCCAGGCAAAGGAGAATGAGGTTGTTTTTCATGGCGGCTCCAAAATGCCGAACCGACGGGCGGGGTCAAACCGTCCGGCGCTTCTTTCGCCTTACGCCGAAAAGCCGCCGGCGATGTAATTTTTTAGATGCTGCGCCTCGTCGCGGTGGAGATCCGCCAGCCAGCGCGAAACATCGCCGATTGAAATTAGCCCGATCAACCGATCACCGCGCACGACCGGCAGATGCCGGCAACGCTTCTCCGCAAAAATCACCATCGCGTCTTCCACGGTATTATCCGGCCCGATGGTGAGCACCTGCTTCGTCATCACATCGCACACCCGCATCGCGGCGGGGTTCACGTCCGCACCGACGACCCGCCGCAGCACGTCGCGCTCGGTGAAGATGCCGGCGAGTTGCTCACCCTCGAGCACTACGATGCAGCCGATCCGGTTACGGTTCATTTCAGCAACGGTCTCTGCAATGGACAGAGACGAAGCGACGGTGTGGAGCACGGGGCCCTTGCGCTCCAAAAGCGCGGATAGCGGGGTATTCATATTTCCTGGGGGTTAAGACGGCAGAGATTTGACGCCTTGGGGTTCCCCGGAGCGTGGCCTTCTCAAGTCGCCCGGCAAGCCCGCTGTCACGCCCATCGGAGAAAATTTCCTCCACCTCACGCGAACAAATCTCGCACCGCCTGCCCCTTGCCATCGCTCGTCACATAAAACGGTCGTTTCTCCACATCATACCCATGGTTCGGCGGAATGCCCATCGCGCGGTAGATCGTCGCGTGCAGATCGGAAATGGTGACCGGATCCTTGGTCGTTTTGCAGGGACGCTCGTCTGCCGTCACGCCATGGACGTAACCACGCTTCAAGCCGCCGCCAAACATCAACACACTCCCCGCCGCCGTGAAATGCCGGTGCATGCCGTAAAATTTCGGATCGTTGATCACCGTCGGCACAGCCACCTGATCCCTCACCACTTTCTCCGGTTTGCCCTCGAGCATCATGTCGCGGCTGAACTCGCTCGCAATCACGATGAGCGTCCGGTCGAGCATGCCGCGCTCTTCCAGATCGCGCACAAGCTGGGCGATGGGCGCATCAATCATCTGCTTCATCCCGATGAGGCGTGAATGGCCGTTCTCGTGCGTGTCCCAATTGAGAAACGGAATGTATTCCGTCGTGACCTCGATGAACCGCGCGCCCGATTCGCACAGCCGGCGCGCCAGCAGGCAGCCGAGACCAAAGCGCCCGATCATGCTCTCCTCGTATTTCGCGCCGAAACGCGCCTTGTTCGCGTCGCCCGGCGAGTCGAAACGCGTCCCCGGCTCGAACGCCGGGAAATACTTCCGCGTCCGCTCCAGCGGCTCCAGCGAAAGGTCAAAAGCCTTCGCCGCCGGCGAACTCAGCAGGCGGTGTGCGTTGTCCATCGAGCGCAGGAGGGAATCTTTCTGGTAGCCGCTGCCCTCCCGGCCGATGGGACTCGCGGCGAGCAGTTCCCGGTAAAATTTATCGCGGTCCGCAAAGCGCCCCGGACTCATGCCCGCCGGCGGACGCACGGCATCCGCCGCCTGCTCGGGAAACGCGACATTGAACGGACCATACTCGCTCCCTAAAAAACCCGCGGTCGTAAACGCCTTCAGCTCCTCGCCCTCGCCGAGATCAAAACGCTGGCCGACATTGATGAACGCCGGCATCGCCGCATCGAGCGGCCCGAGCGTGCGGGCGATCCACGCGCCGAGATGCGGCGCGGCCACGGTTTGCGGGGGCACGTAGCCGGTGTGCCAGTTGAACTGGTGCCGCGAATGCAAAATAAACCCGAGATCCGCCGCCTGCATGCCGCGGATCAACGTCCCGCGGTCCATCACCTGCGCGAGATTTTCCAGCCCCGCCGAAAAATTTACGCCATCTACATTGGTCGGAATCGAGGGGAAGGTGCTGAGCACTTCGTTCGGATCCATGCCCGCGCGATAGGGCGTGTAGCGTTTCGGATCGAAGGTCTCCGTGTGCGCCATGCCGCCCGCCATCCAGAGCA
>JACMRG010000174.1 GCA_014376585.1 Opitutaceae bacterium
CATAGGGGCCGGCGGCCAGCTTCCCACTGATGCCGTGGCGGTCCTGCATGAGAGCGATCATGCTGTAATGAATGTGGCCGTCGGCGCGTGGATTGGCGCGGGTGAGATCGATCTGGTGCGTGATCTCTTCCGGCGCCCACGACTTCGGCGTGTCGTTGATCGAACTCGTGAAGAGGCCGGGCCAAAGGTGGCGGTGCGCGGTGTTTTGCGACACCCAGTAATCGAGCAGCGTCGCGTAGTCCTGCGCTTTCTTTTCCTTTGGCCAGTAGAGCTGCGGCGCGAAGTAATCGAGCCAGCCCTTTTGCAGCCAGAGTTCGGCATCGGCGTAGAGTTTGTCGTATTGGCTAAAACCCGCGATGCCCTTGGGCCGACGATCGGGCCGGCCGATACCAAACGGGCTCACGCCGAAGCGCACCCAGGGCTTGATCCGGTGAATCGCGCGATAGATGTCCTCGACCAAGTAATCGACGTTTTGCCGGCGCCAGTCGGCGCGGGATAATTTTCCGCGCACCGCGAGGTAGCGTTGCCAGGCCGGCTCGTCGGGGAAGTCCACCTCGGGCGGCGGCTGTTTTGAGCCCAGCGGAATAGAGCCGGCCGGCGTTCCCGCCGGCGGCGCCGGGATCGGATACGGGTAAAAATAATCGTCGATGTGCACGCCATCGACGTCGTAGTTGCGCACGACCTCGCTGATGACCTCGAGCGTGCGGCGCGCCGCAAAGGGCTCGCCCGGATCCATCCACTCGAACGCGCCATAGGTTTTTACCGCCTCGGGATTGGTTTTGGAAATATGGTTTGCGGCGGGCGGCGACTTCGCCGCGCTGTGCCGGGCACGGTAGGGATTGAACCACGCGTGCAATTCAAGGCCGCGGCGGTGCGCCTCGGTGACCCAAAACTGCAGCGGATCGTAGAACGGCTCCGGCGCCCGGCCCTGTTGGCCGGTGAGAAACTCCGACCACGGCTCCAGGCTCGACGCATACAACGCATCTGCCGCCGGCCGCACCTGGAGGATGATCGCGTTGAGCTTTAGCGTCCGGGCGCGCTCAAGGATCGCGAGGGCCTCGGCGCGCTGCCGCTCCACCGGTAGACCGGGTTTGCTGGGCCAGTCGATGTTGGCGACCGTCGCGACCCACGCGGCGCGGAATTCACGGGGGGCCGCCGGCGGGAAGCTCACGCAGCCGGCGAAGAGAAGCACCAGCGCAAGCACGCACCCGACGCGAGTGAACGTGATCGTGGTCCCGTGGTAGTGCCGCGACCTCGGGGCGCGGCCTGCGGGCAAGTCCGCTTGAAGCCCGTCGGGCCCGGAGGTCCCGACGCCACCTTTGGAGCAAGCGCTTGACGGGCGTATGGTCATAGCACGTCTCACGAATTCGCCACCGCTCGTCGCGTATCACCCGCGACCGCGTCGAGCGCCGCCTGCGCTGCGGCCACATCGGTCTTAAGCCGCAAGGCGACGATGGCCGTTTTCACTTTGTAGCCGCACCGCTCCAGCACGCTCTTCGCCTCGACGTCGCCCGCGCCCGTGGCGCGCACCGTGAGCGCGATGGCTCGGCGGTAGAGTTTCGCGTTGGTCGGCATCACATCGACCATGAGGTTACCGTAAACTTTGTGCAGCCGGATCATGATCGCGCTCGAGAGCGTGTTCAGGAAAATTTTCTGCGCCGTGCCGGCCTTGAGGCGCGTGCTGCCGGAAATCGTTTCGCTGCCCGTGTCGAGGGTGATGCCGATCTCGGCCGCGGCGACGACGGGGGAATCGGGATTGTTGGCGGCACCGATGGTGAGCACCCCGGCGGTGCGACCCGCCTCAAGCGCACCCAGCACGTAGGGCGTGGCACCGGAAGCCGCGAGGCCGATGAGAACATCGTTCTTAGTCAGATTCACCGCACGCAGATCGGCCGCACCCTGCGCGTGATTATCCTCAGCGCCTTCGACGGCCTCGAACAGCGCCTGATGTCCGCCGGCGAGCAGGGCGACGACGCGATCTTTCGGCCAGGTAAACGTGGGCCAGAGTTCTACGCTATCGAGCAGACCGAGCCGGCCCGAAGTGCCGGCACCGGCGTAAATCAGACGACCGCCGGCGGCGATGCGGGGGGCGGCCGCATCGACGGCGCGGGCGATCTGCGGTGCGGCCGCATGGACGACCTGCGCGGCGTGGACCTGGTCTTCGGTGAAGGCGCGGACCAGATCCGGGGTCGCATAAAGATCGAGATCGGGGTGCCGGCCGCTGGGTGTTTCCGTGTTCAACATCGGTGCTAGAAGAATCCCGCGTTGCCGCGGTGGATTCAACAGCTCATTTAGTTTTTTCCCGTGGAAAATCGTCGCGCGCCCCTCTCCCCTGACCCGGCTGCCGGACTTTTTGTCGGCACCCTTTCCGGCACCAGCGTGGACGGCATCGACGCGGCGCTCGTGCGCTTTGGTTCACAGCCGGAGTTGATGGCGACGCACTCGCTCCCGTTCCCCGCGAAGCTGAAGGATGAGCTGCTCGCACTCTGCGTCCCGGGTGAAAACGAAATCGACCGGCTGGGCCGGGCCGATGTGACGCTCGGGCGACTCTTCGCACAGGCGGTAAACGAGTTGTTGGCCAAGGCCGGAGTCCCCGCAAAAGACGTGGGGGCCATCGGTAGTCACGGGCAGACGATCCGGCACCGGCCGGGGTTTGATCCCGCGTTCACCCTCCAGATCGGCGACCCCAACGTGATCGCGGCCGAGACCGGCATCGCGGTGGTCGCGGATTTTCGGCGAAAGGACGTGGCACTGGGCGGACAGGGGGCGCCGCTCGTGCCGGCGTTTCACGAAGCCATTTTCCGGAGTCGCGACAAAGACCGCGTGGTCGTGAACATCGGCGGCATCGCCAATCTCACGGCGTTGCCGGCCAATCCGGCCGATCCGATTCTGGGTTTCGACACCGGACCGGGCAACACGCTGCTCGATGGCTGGGCGCGTCGAGTGCTCAACGCGCCGCTGGACCGCGATGGCGCACTCGCGGCCCGTGGGCGCGTGGTGCCGGAGTTGTCGCGCGCGTTTTTGGCGGAGCCTTATTTCGCCAAGCCTGCGCCGAAAAGCACCGGGCCCGAACACTTCTCGATGCCGTGGCTCGGGCGACACCTCGCGGCGCTATCGACCGCGCCGGGCGATGCCGATGTGCAGGCGACGCTCGTGGCGCTCACGGCTTACAGCATCACCGATGCGATCAAGGCGTTGCCGTCGCTCGTGCAGCCCGACGTTTTTATCTGTGGCGGCGGGGCGCATAATGCGGCGCTCATGCGCGCGCTGCGCGGGGGGTTGCCCGGCTGCCGCGTCGATGTGACCGATGCGCTCGGGGTCGCGGGCGATTGGGTCGAGGCGCTGGCGTTTGCGTGGCTCGCGAGGCAACGCGTGCTGGGGCTGCCGGGAAATTGTCCGCAGGTGACGGGTGCGAAACACGCCGCGGTGCTGGGCGGGGTGTTTTTTCCGGGGTAATGTTGTAGGCCCGACCGTCGGTCGGGCGGTCCAAAACCGCTTCCTGAAACCGACGCACGTCGTTTGAAACCGACCACCGATCGGTTCTACATTCGGGACACCGCCTCCGGCGGCAGCGTGATCTCGCCGGCGGCGACGCGGTGCAAAAAGAGCGCCACGATCTGTGCGCGCGGCGCGATCGTTTCGACGCGGCAGAACTCGCGGTTGCTGTGGAGATTGTCGCCGATGGGACCGATGCCGTCGAGGGTCGGCAGGCCGCCGGCGGAGAGAAAATTTCCATCCGACGCGCCGCCACCATGCACCCAGGTGAAGGCCGGCACGCCGACATCGCGGGCGGCACGTTGCCACTCGGGGAACGCCGCTTCTTCGGCGGGCAGGCACTCTTTCGGGGGCCGGTTGAAGCCGCCTTTGAGCAGGAGCTTGATGCCGTCGCGAGTGTTGAAGCGGTCGGCGATGGCGTGGAAACGCGCGAGGAGGGGCGCGCCGTCGGAGACTTTCGTGATGCGGATATCGATCTCGGATTCGGCGAAGTGCGGGACGACGTTGGTCGCGGGCGTGCCGCCGCGGATGTTGCCGACGTTGACCATCACGTCGGCCATTTCGGACGGGATTTTCGCCACCTCGAGCAGGAACTCGGCGAGCGCGAGGATGGCGCTGCGGCCGTCGTTGGGGACTTTGGCGGCGTGCGCGGCGCGGCCGTGGCAGGTGGCGGTGATGCCGCCGGTGCCCTTGCGGGAATGGATGATGTTGCCGTTGGGGCGGCCGGGCTCGAAGACGAAACCGAACTGATGGCGGCGTGAGGCGGCGCGAAAGAGATCGGCGGTGCCGTGCGAACCGGTTTCTTCGTCGGGCGTGAGCAGGATTTCCCAGCCGAGCTGGGCGGCGTGGGGCGTGGACTCGAAGGCTTGGAGCGCGGCGAGAATCGTGACGAGGCCGCCCTTCATATCGGAGGTGCCGGGGCCGTTGAGAGTGGTGGCGTCGAGCCAGCGGCAGGTTTGAAACGCGTCGTCGGCTTCATACACGGTGTCGTAGTGGCCGCAGAGGATCACCTGCGACGGCGCTCCGGGCCGAAGACGAATGCTAAGCGCACGCGTGCCGGGGGGGTTGAACCCGGGAGCATCGGTGGCGATGTCCTCGATGGTCGCGGCGGGAAACGCGGCCGAGAAATCGGCGCGCAGGGTTTCGCACATGCGCGTGAGGCCGGCGAGGTGGCCGGAACCGGAGTTGATGTTGCACCAGCGCTCGAGGAGCGCGCCAAGCTCGGGCGTGCGGGCGGGCAGCGCGGCGATGGAGGGAGGGACGGGGGCGATGGTCATGCGAAAGGGAAGAGAGGTGATGGACGGTAGTCGGTGGCCGCTGTAGGCCCGACCGGTGGTCGGGCTCGGGTTTCCGATAACCGACCACCGGTCGGTTCTACAACGGCGGAATCAGAAGCCGGCGCCGTTGGGGAGCGTCACGCGCGGGGCGTCGGCGCCGTCGATTTGGCGGAGATTGGCCAGCGGATCTTTTTCGAGACGGAGGAATTTGAAGCCGACGAGGCGTTGCTTGGCGCCGGGCGCGGCGGCGTTTTTTAAGGAGCGCGCGATGAAGTCCGCCAGGGGTTCCTCGCGGACCACGGGTTCAGAAGAGTGGATGAGGTGAACTCTGCCATCGGGGCCGTGGGCGATGAGGCCGGTGTGGCCGACCCAGGCGTTCCCGCCGTAGATTTCCGCGTTCGGGTGGCTGCCCGGGGTGATCGAGCCGCGGACGACATTCACAAAATCACCGTCGCGGAGGTGCGGCAGGGCTGACTCAAGCGCATCGAGCGGAATGTAGGCGTCGCGGAAGTTCTCGACGGGGAGATCGGTCTTGAGGCCGTAGCGGCCGAGGAGGAATTTGGAGCGGTCGATTTTTTCCTCGAAGGGCACGGCTTTGGGGCCGGCGAGTTCGGCGGTGAGATCGTGGACGAGCCAGCGGTTGGAGAGGTTCCAATCGGCTTCGGTGTAGTGGTTGCGCGTGGCGACGCCGAGATGGCCGTCGCGGTAGCGGATGCGTTGGAGCATGCGCATGAAGCCGGGCCAGTCGCGGCTGAGCGCCATCGCGTAAACGTGCTCGGTGAAAACGAGGCAGTCGCTCTTGCCGAGACAGTAGATGGGCTGCGGATCGTAAGTCTCGAACGGCATCTCGCCGAGAAGGTAAATTTCGTAGGGCTGGCCGATATTTTTGCGCGCGAGGTGGACGATGCGTTTGCGCAGATCGGGCTCTGCGGTTTGGAGGTAAGTGATGTAGCGGCCGGTTTCCGCCTCGGTGAATTGGTAGAGGGGCTTGGCGAGGAGCGGAGCGATGGGATCGACGGAGAGGGAGGTGGACGGAACCTCGGCGGCGAGGAGGCGCGAGGCCGCGAGCGCGAGGAAAATGAGCGGGAGAGGGAAAGACATGGGAAAAATAAAAATGGGGGCGATCCGTGAGGACCGCCCCCGCGAGGGTGGAGAGGCGCGAGCGGCGTTTAGAACTGGCCGGCGACGCCGACGCTGAGGGACATGTTTTGGCGGATGTCCTGGCGGAGACGGTCGGACTGGTAGGTGTAGATCCGCGGGCCTTGAGCTGCGATGTTGTTTACGTTGAGGAAGACCTGAGCGTAGGGGCGGATGCGATAGCTGACACCGACGGCCATGGTGAGCAGGGAATCGCGGAAGATGTTTCCGTTGGCGTTGGTGAAGGCCACGCCGTTGTTGATCGGGTAGGACTGATTGGTGGCGTATTCGTCGGTGAAGTTCAGATCGAAGGAGGCCCCGAATTTCTGGTAGGCGTAGAGGAGGCCGAAGTTGGCGGTGACGGGGACGACGAAGGGAATCTCCTTGGTGGTGGCTTTGTAGGTGTTGAGGGCGCGGCCGGTGACGGCCTCGAACTGGGTGATCACGCGCTGCTTGGCCGAGAGGAGGGAGATATTGCCGCGAGCAGTCAGACCCTTGAGGTAGCCGGGAAGGAAGCTGAGGCGCTGGCGGAAATCAAACTCGAGGCCCTGGAAGACCGCCGTGCCGTTATTGACCGGGCGGAGGATGGTGTAGCCGCCATAGAGGCCGTCGAAGCCGTTGTCGGGGGTGTTGGGGATAGTAATGCCGGAGGAGGGCGAGGTGGTGGAGATGCGGTCCTTGTTCCAGCGGCGGAAGACGCCGATAGAGGCGATGCCGCCGGTCTTGGAATAATACTCGAGCTTGATGTCGACGTTCTCGGCCATTTCGGGGCGCAGGTCGGGGTTGCCGATCGTCACGGTCTGGAGTGTGTCGCTGAAGGTGAAAGCGGGCACGAGCTGAAGGAGGTCGGGCCGCAGGTAGCTGGTAGAGTAGCTGGCACGGAGCTTGAAATTGGCGGTGAGATCGTAGGCGAGATGGAGACTGGGGAAGCTCTTGTCGCTGCCGCCCTTGGTCGCCTGAGCATTGTAGTCGAGGATCGCGCGCTTGAAGGGGTCGGGCTCGGTGGCAAGCGGTGTCGAGCGGGCGCGAAGATAGGTCAAGGTGGATACCTTGGTCTTCTCGAAGCGGACACCGCCGAGGATATTGAGCCGGCCGAGCTTGGTGACGGCCTGAATGTAGCCGGCGTCCACCGTCTCCTTCATAATGCGAAGACTGGTAAATTGGCTGGTGGCGGTGAAATTCACGTCCTCATACCAGAGGGCGGAATTACCGAGGGTGTTGTTGATGTTGACGACGTCGAAAACGGGGGGGCGTTGACCACCGTGCTGTTCCTCGAACGCGGTGATGGGGGTGAGGGCACCGGTAAGCACGGTGCCGGGCTGCTGATACCAGCGGCGCGGGAGGACTTGGCGGTTGTTGACCTTGCGGTTGACGGTGTCAAAGCCGGCCTTGAGCACAAAGGGGACGGCGGTCTCAAAATTATAAGTGGCGTTAACGGTGCCAGACCATTCGTCGGTTTCGGTGAGGGTGCTGTGTTTTACGAAGCTACTGGAAGTCTGGTTGACGGGCTGGATGGTGCTGATGGTAGTGGCACCGGTGGTGGCGTTGGTGGTAGTGGTGGCGGTGGCGTTGGCGAACGCGGTGATGAATGGCGTGTAGCTGGCGGCGTCATAGACGCTGGCCCCGGCGGTCTGAGTGAAGACGCGGTCGTTGTTGTCGGTCTTGTCGAGGACGAAGCCGATGGGCTGGTTGGTGCGGATGGAGAGCTGGCCACCTTGGCGCTCGCGGCCAGCGTTGGAATCCCACTTGGTGGAACTCTGGCGCCACGCATGGTCGATTTTGAGCTTACCGAGATCGTGCTCGAAGACGAGGGTGGCGGTGGGGTTCTTGGAAACGAAGGATAGAGCCCAAGTGCGGATATTCATCTGGGCGTTGCCGACAGGACGAATCTCCGTGCGGTTGGGGTTGGTGACGGGGAGCCAGGCGCCGTTGGGGTTGTTCGTGGCGTCGAAGGCGCTTTGGGCACCGATGAGGGTGACGGGCACGCCTGGAGCAAGCGCCGGATAGGTCTGGTTGCCGGAGACGAACGGGTTGATGAAGTTCTCGTTGAAGAAGGGCTCGCTGCCGGCGTTGTAGAGATAGCGGGCGGAGACGGTGGTGTGTTTGGCGAGGCGGTAGTCGGCGCGGAGGCTCAGGCCGGTGATGAAGCGGTGGTTGGTGCCGTCGCGACGATCGTAGTCACGGAGGGCGGCGTTGGGGTTGACCGTGTTTTCGTATCCGAGGAGGTCCTGGTTGAACTGACGGGTGACCTGCTGGTTGGAGGCGTTGACGGCGATGCCGAGATTGCGGGTGCCGCCGAATGCGTCGAAGACCTCGGTGTAGCCGGCGGAACCGGAGTAGCTGAAGGGGTGCTTGGAATAGGAAGTAGCGCGCTCGGGCTGGGTGGGCGCGTAGTTATTGCTGTAGCTGTAGTTGAAACGGCGGCGCTCCTGCATCGCGAGCGGGGAGCGGGACTTCAGGTTAATCTGGGCGCCAAAGCCGTCGGCGCGCTTATCAGGCGTCTGGCCGTTGATGACCTCGAGCGCCTCGAAGCTTGAAGCGGAGAAGGAGTGGAGAGTGGCGGTGCGGCCGTTGCCGCCGACGCCAGTGGCGGACATGCCGTCCAAGACGAGGCGGGTGGCGCTCTGGCCGTTTGCGGCGACCTGGCCGCGGATGGTGACGTTCAGAATAAGATTATCGTCATCGGTGATGAACGAGATGCCGGGCAGGCGGGTGAGGAGTTCGCCGACATTCTGGGAAGGCAAAATGCCCCATTCGTCGAGGGCGACGGCGGTTTTGACGTTAGGCGAGTTACGCTGTTCGGAGATGGAGAGGGCCTGGCCTTCCTTTTGCGTCTCAACGGTGAACGCGGCCATGGAAACGACATCGGCTGATTTTAGCGCGACGTCGAGGCGGGCGGTCTGGCCGGGGGAGATCACGATGCGCTCGCGGGTTTCGGTGAAGCCCGAGTAGCCGACCACGAGCTCCTGCGGACCAGCCGGGACGTTTTGAAAAACATACACGCCGGCGCTGTCGGTGAGTTCCGTGCGGTTGAGCGCGGGCAGGGTCACGGCGGCGCCTTGAAGGGCGTTTTTCGTGCCGGCACTGGCAATTGAGCCGGTGAGGCTGCCGGTCGCGGCGTCGGCGGCGTGCGCCGTGAAGCCAACAAAGCCGAGAATGACAAACGCGCTGGCGACGATCCGCAGCAGGCGGACGGATGGACGGAGGGAAGGACTGACAGTTTGGTGGCTCATCGGGAGGTGTTGGTTGTCTGGCTCTGGCGACAGAACGGGGGAACCTGTCGTCGCTGGTTAAGTAAGCTGAGCAAGGCCTAAGCCGGGGGCGGGCGGGTCCAAGGAAAAACTCCCGCCTGCGGCGACGGTGCCGCCCTGTTCAGAGTGAAGGCGAATCCGCGACTGGCATTTTTGTTAAAAAATCCATCATTTCTGCCAATGACAAAACGCCCACAACAGCGCCGCTTTGGCGGCGGCGCGCGATCAGAAGCCCGGTTTTGCCGTCCGCCGACCACGCCGGCTCACCGGCGCGGCACGACCGCTGTGCCGGTAGGCGAGCGGGGAAACACCATAGGCGAGGCGGAAGGCGCGACTGAAGCTGTAGATCGAGGCGAACCCGCATTGCTCGGCGATCTCGGAGACGCGCTGCGGCCCGAGCCGCAGGAGCCCGCACGCCTGCTCCAGGCGCAGCTGCCGCAAGTGCCGGCCGATGCTCACACCGCACGAGGCGCGAAAGCGCGCGCGCAGGTGGCTCGGGCTGATGCCGAGCGTGCGCGCCATCTCCCCGAGCCCGAGCGGCTCTCCGTTGCGCTGCGCGAGCTGGTTCACCCGCAGCATGAGGCCGGGCTGCGCGGGCGCGTCGGCCTCGGCGGGATGCGAGGCCGGCTTGATCCGGCGCAGGCGCTCCAGCAACAACGCGAGCAGTAGGACGGAGAGGTCTGCCGTGCGCTCCGTCTCGTAGGCGGCCACGAGTTCGGCCGCCAGCGTTCGCAATTGCGGCGTCAGTTGAAACGGCTGGTAACGCAACGGCGCGAGCGCCTCGGGCGCTGCGAGTTCGAAGGTCACAAACAACCACGATAGCGCGGTCTGCTGCGGTTCGGCATAGTGGTGAAACTGGAACGGGAACACCAGCAGGCCCTCCCCCGACTTCAGCCGGATGGACCGATCGTCCACGCACACCGTCACCGCCGTGCGCAGCGCGCAGATCAGCACGAACCGGTGATGCAGCGCCCGGCCGCGGCGGGGCTTGTTGAGGTCGGCGGCGGCGCGGCGTTGAAAGCACACGATGTTATCCGGCAGCATGAGCGCCTTGGCGGAGCGGCCTTGCAACTGGTGCAGGGGTTGCGGCAAACGGGCGACCAGTTGCGTGAGATCGGTGGTGGGGGTGGCTGGCATAATCGTTAAAAACATCGTCATTTTTGCCATTTGAGCCGGACCCCGCCAGCCCTATTATGGCTCTGCTCCGATTCCCTCCCTCTCACCTTTCTCTTTCCGTCCCTCCCGCCGCCCGCCTCTCTCGCCTCCTTTTTCCCCCATGATCTCGACCCACTTGCTCGCCCGCAGTCGTTACGAACAAGCCGCCATCGCCGTTTTCCCGGGGAGTCTCGACGCCTCGCGCGCCGTGGCCGCCGAGATCGCGAGCCTGATCCGCCAGCGGCAGGCGGAGAAACGCGGCGTCGTGCTCGGCCTCGCGACCGGCTCCACGCCCGTGAGCCTCTACGCGGAATTGGTCCGCCTGCACCGTGAGGAAGGCCTGAGTTTTGCGAACGTCACCACGTTCAACCTCGACGAGTATTACCCGCTCCCGCCCGACCACGTGCAAAGTTACCGGTCGTTTATGCGCCGGCACCTCTTTGATCACGTTGATCTTGATCCGGCGCGCACGCACCTGCCGTCGGGCACCGTTGCCAAGGGCGAAGTGGACACGCACTGCGCCGCTTATGAGGCCGCGATTCGCGCCGCCGGCGGCATCGATTTCCAAATTCTCGGCATCGGCCGCACGGGCCACATCGGTTTCAACGAGCCCGGCAGCCCCCGCCACTCACTCACGCGTCTCGTCACGCTCGACCCGCTCACCCGTCGCGACGCCGCGGGCGATTTCGGCGGCATCGACGCCACCCCGCGTCACGCGCTCACCATGGGTGTGCGTTCCATCCTCGATGCCCGCCGCGTTGTCCTCATGGCGTGGGGCCAGCACAAGGCCGAGATCGTGCGCACCGCCATCGAGGGCGAGGTCAACGCCCACGTCTCCGCTTCGTTCCTCCAAGAGCATCCCGCCGCGCTCTTCGTGCTCGATGTCGCCGCCGCCGGCGCCCTCACCCGCAACCGCACCCCGTGGCTCATCGGCTCACTGGAGGAGCAGGGCCTCGCGTGGGACGAGCGCATGACGCGCCGCGCCATCCTCTGGCTCTCGCAACTCCGCCAGAAGCCCATCCTCAAGCTCACCGACGACGATTACAACGAGGCCGGCCTGCAAGACCTGCTCCGCATCCACGGCTCCGCCTACGAGACCAACCTCGTGGGCTTTTACCAGATGCAACACACCATCACCGGCTGGCCCGGCGGACGTAATCCGCAAAAATCCAAGCCCGGCGATCCGCCCGTGCGGCCGTTGCGCGCGAGCTCGGCCGAGGTTTTCCCGAAACGCGTGCTCCTGCTTTCGCCGCATCCCGACGACGACGTGATCTCGATGGGCGGCACGCTCTGCCGACTCGTGGATCAGGGCCACGAGGTCCACATCGCCTACGAGGTCTCCGGCGCCGGGGCCGTCTCCGACGAAGCCGTGTGGCGTTTGCTCGCCTTCGTGCGCGACAGCGGTCTCGCCGACTCTGCGCAAACCGCCCGCCTGCAATCCCTGGCCGCCGGGCTGAGCGAGGGCGCGCCGTTGGCCGAAACGGCCGACCTCCTCCGTTGGAAAGGCCTCATGCGCCGCCACGAAGCGATCTCCGCCGCCCGCGTCTGCGGCGTGCCGGAAAAACAGCTTCATTTTCTCGATCTCCCGCTCTACAGCGCGGCTCCGCGCAGCCGCAGCTACGGCCCCACCGACGTGCGCATCATGGGCGGCGTGCTCGCTCAGCTGCAGCCGCACCTGATCTATGCCGCCGGCGATCTCGATGACCCGCACGGCACCCATCGGCTCTGTCTGCACGTCTTGCGCGACGCCCTCGCCGAGGCCTCCACCGCGCAGGCTCCCTGGCTCGCCGCCTCCGAACTCTGGCTTTACCGCGGCGCCTGGGCCGACTGGCCGCTCGACGAGATCGACCTCGCCGTGCCGCTCAGCCCGCAGGAAGTGTTGCGCCGCCGCCGCGCCATTTTCCGCCACGAGACGCAAAAGGACCAAGCGCTCTTCCTCGGCGAGGATCGTCGCGAATTCTGGCAACGCACCGAGGACCGCAGCCGCCGCCTCGCCCAAGCCTACAACGCCCTCGGCCTCGCCGAATACGAAGCCATCGAGGCCTTCAAGCGTTACGCGCCCGAAGACCTGCTGAAATCGGCGGCGTTTTGAAGGCCGGCCCCGCCTCCGCCGGGACGACCGGCCGGTGGTCGGGCGCCCGCAGGGCCATGGCCACCTCGCTCGGTTCCTCACCTCGCCGACCTCAGATCTTCAAAAACCACCGCTTCCGCCACAGCGCCCAGCCCACGCCGAAGAACAGCACCACATACGCGATCGCAAACCCCAGCGAGGCGTTGATCGGGCTGGCGTAGGGCGTGAAGCCGGTCGCGTAGATCCAGTTTTTCAAGGTCACGGTTTTCCCTTCGGCCGTGTGCCACGCGATCAAGCCGAGTGACTTCGCGACGAGTCCCGCCAGCACGAAGATCACGATCGCATTCATGCCGTAGATCACGAACGGCGCGGCCCAACGCTTCCAGCCGCGCACATCGATCAGCCAGTAAAACGCCGCCAGCAAGACGCCCGCCCAGCCCGCCATGAAGAGCGCGAACGAGCTGGTCCAAAGATTTTTGTTAATGGGCAACCACAGGTGCAGCAGCGCGCCCGCCGCCAGCAAAGCCACGCCGCTCCCGAGTAGTCGCATTGCCTTCGCGTCGCCCGAAACCGGTTCCCGCAAAATCTGCCCCGCCAGCGCCCCGAGCAGCGTCGAAGCGATCGCCGGCAACGTGGAAATGATTCCTTCCGGATCGAAGCCCGGCGCCGGCGCACCGCTCCACGTGTGGCCCGCGAGCACATGCGAATCGATCCACCACGCGAGGTTGCCCACCGCCTCGCCGATGTGACCCGCCCCATAGCCCGGCACCGGCACGAATTTCAGCAGCAGCGCATAGCCCGCGAGCAGGCCCGCCGCCCACGCAATCTGCCCGCGCTTACCCGCCCACAGACAGATCGCGCCCGCGCAAAGGTAGCACACCGCGATGCGTTGCAGCACCCCGGGGATGCGCATCTTCGCGAGCGAAAAGTGGTGCGTCGGCAGCAGCCCAAATGGAAACGCGACGAGCAGCAGACCGAGTCCAAAAATAATCGCCGAGCGCCGCATCACGTGACGAAACCGCTCACCCCGATCATCGCCCGCTTCCACGCGCCGCGCGAAGGAGAGCGTCATGGCGACTCCCATGATCCACAGAAAGCTCGGAAAAATCATATCCGTTGGCGTCCAACCGTGCCACGGCGCGTGCTCCAGCGGCGCGTAGAGATGGCTCCACGAGCCGGGATTGTTGACGAGCAGCATACCGGCGATCGTCGCGCCGCGAAAGGCGTCGAGGGAAACGAGGCGCTGGGTGGGGGCGGGATTGCTCATGCGGGTGGCGGGCGGCGTCTTACTTCGGACCGGAATAACGCGCGAGCAGCGCGGCGATCTCGTCGAGTTCCTGACTCGCCGCGCGCTTCGGCGCCGCCTGGTAACGATTGAGCATCAGGCTAAACGCCAGCCGCTCGCCCGACGTGGAGTTCACATAGCCCGAAAGCGCCGTCGCCCACCGCAGTGTGCCGGTCTTCGCGTGGATCTTGCCCTCGGCGGGCGTGCCTTTCATCCGCCGGCGCAGCGTGCCATCGACGCCCGCGACCGGCAGGGAATCCGCAAACACCGCGGCGTCGCGATGCGTCGCCATGAATTGCAGCAACGCCACCGTCGCCGCCGCCGTCGTGAGGTTGTTGCGCGAAAGTCCCGAGCCTTCATCGAAAATCACATCCTCCGGCCTGAGCGCGTGGCGCCCCAAAAACTCTTTCAAACCCGCCACCGCGAGATCCTCAGTCCGTGTCCATGCCGGGGTCGTGGGGACGCGCCGCGACTCGCCCAGGTGCGCGAAGATCAGATCGGCCTGCAGATTCTGCGACTGCTTCATCATGACGGGCAAAAATTCGCGCAGCGGCGTGGAAACGACTTCGCCCAGCTTCACATCGCCCGCCGCCGTCGGCGACGCCTCTGGCCAACGCACGCCCCGCGCGCCGCCCACGGCAATACCCGCGCGCTCCAGCGCCGCCTTCAGTCCCGCCGCAAACCACCGCGCCGGCCGCGGCACGGTGGCCTCGGTCAGTTCTTCTTTTCCGCCGAGCGGCAGTTCCCCAAAAACCTGCACCGTCGTCTCGCCGGGCACGCGCAGCACGCTGATGCTCCGCGCCCCGCCCGCGCCGACGGTCCGCGTGCGATTTTCCAGCGTCAGGCCGGAATACAGCTGTGCCATTTCAATCACACACGGCGCACCCACCGCGGCGCCGGGCACGACGCGAAGATCGACATAGTTGTCATCGAAGGTGATCGCCGAGATTTCGGCGCCGTAGTAATCGTTCATGTCGTCTGCCGTCCAACCCCCGCCCTGCGGCGTCGAACGGAAGTAGGTCGCATCCGCCACCACGTCGCCCGCGATCCGACGCACCCCGGCTTTTTTCACCACGGCGACGAACGGCGCCAACACCGTCATGAAATCCTGTTTCAGGCGCCGCGGGTCCCAGCTCGGATCGCCACGCCCGCTCACGATCAGGTTGCCCTTGAGTTCGCCAGCCCCATCCACCGCCACCGATGCGAGGATCGGCGTGCGCATGCGGTAGTCGGCGCCGAGTTGATCGAGCGCGAACGCTCCCGTGTAGAGTTTGCTGTTGGAAGCCGGGCTCAGCCGACGATTGGCCGCGTGCTCGTAGAGCGTGCGCCCCGTGTCGAGCGAGACGATCTTCACGCCCCACGCCGCGCCGGCGAACTTCGGCTGCGTCACGTGCTCCTCTATTTTCGCCTGCAATTCAGCGAGCGACGCCACCGGTGGCAGCGGCGTCGGCTGGGGTGGCACCGCGGCACGGAGCGTCAGCCCCAGCAACAACCCCACGGTCGCGAAATAACCCACCAGCCCGCGGGACGTTTTCATGGGCGCAGACCATGGTGAGTCCCATGCCCGGGCACAACTGCGGAGCGCACCGGCCCCCGATATCGCCGCCGAACCGAGGCTTGTTTTCACCGCTGCTCCCCGCCTCTGTGATGCCGCGCTCATGCAATTCTCCGCCATCGCCGCCGCTCTCCCGTCCAAGGCCGTCACCCGTTTCGATGGCGTGCCCTTCCCTCTCCTCGCCTCCGGCAAGGTCCGCGAAATCTTCGACCTCGGTGACGCCCTCCTCCTGGTCGCGAGCGACCGCCTCTCCGCCTTCGATGTGATTCTGCCCGACGGCATTCCCGGAAAGGGCATCGTGCTCACGCAGATGAGCAACTGGTGGTTTGAGCAGACCGAGAAACTCATCACGAACCACCTCCTGCCCGACCAGCCCGGCGAGTTCCTCCGCCGCGGCCTGCACGACCGCGATCTCCAACTCCGCAGCATGATCGTGCGCAAACTCACACCGCTCACCATCGAGTGCGTGACACGCGGCTACCTCATCGGCAGCGGCTGGGGCAGTTACCAGAAAACCGGCGGAGTCTGCGGCATCAAACTCCCCGCCGGCCTTCGCCAGGCCGAGCGCCTGCCGGCCCCGATTTTCACGCCCACGACCAAAGCCCCCAAGGGCGAGCACGACGAGCCGATCAACGACGCCGAAGCCGCCGCCCGCGTCGGCGCCGCGCTCTACGAAAAAGTGAAGGCTACCAGCCTCGCGCTCTACCAACTCGGTCACGAACGCGCGCGCGCCGCCGGCATGATCTTGGCCGACACCAAATTCGAATTCGGCACCGACGCCGCCGGCAACCTCGTTCTCATCGACGAACTCCTCACCCCCGACTCCTCCCGCTACTGGCCCGCCGACGAATATCGCGTCGATTGCTCCCCGCCGAGCTACGACAAACAATTTGTCCGCGACCACCTGCTCGCCCTGAAATGGAATCAGCAACCGCCCGCACCGCATCTCCCCGCCGATGTCATCCTGCGCACGCAGGAAAAATACCTCGCGGCGCTCAAGAATCTGCTGGGCTGAGGCGAGCTTCACAGGTGGGCAGCGCGCTCCGCGCTCGGCCAAGTCCGATGGCGACCCGTTTGACGCCGGCCATAAATATGGCTTTGTGGCCGCGATGAAGACCACGCTGGAAATTCCCGACCCGCTCTACCGGCAGCTCAAGGTGACCGCCGCCCAACAGGGCAAGACGGTGCGCAGCTTCGTGAATGACGCTCTCGTCGAGAAACTGCGCGGCCCGACCGCCGGCTCCGCCGCGCCGCCCGCCTGGACCCGTGCCGTCGGCGGGCTCAAACATCTCCGCACCGAGAACCGGCGCATCGAGAAAACCATCCGGGGCGAGTTCTCCAAAATCAATCCGGAGGACTGGAAGTGATCCTCGATACCAATGCGCTTTCCGCGTTGGCCGACGGCGACACCGCGCTCACGGCGAAGCTGGGCGACACCGCCCATCTCTCACTGCCCGTAATCGCGTTGGGCGAGTATCGCTTTGGGATTATGGCCTCACGGCACCGCAAAACCTACGAGGCTTGGCTGACGGAAAACCTGCCGCTTTTCGACGCGCTGCCCATCGATGCCCACACGACAACCTAGGCCGTGTCTTCGAAATAAACTGGGCGAGAAGTATTTTAAATTCCGATACTGAGTGCTTGCAACGAGGCTGATGATATGTTCACATAATGTTGTGAAACAAGCGATAAGGTTCGTCCTGAGTGACAGGCACTGGGA
>JACMRG010000175.1 GCA_014376585.1 Opitutaceae bacterium
ACCAGCGCCAGCGGTTGGCCAAACCGCTGCGCCCTTTCCCCTTCTTCCGTCAAGATACGGTCCAGTTCCCGCCGGTTCAGCAGGCCCGTGAGCTGATCGCGCGTGGCCAGTTGCCGCAGCGCCTCCAGCGTCTCACCCAGTTTCAGCGCATACCGCAGCGAACGCTCGAGCGAACGCGGGGTGATCTCGCCCTTCACCAGATAATCCAGCGCGCCGGCATTCATCGCCTCGATGTCCACCTGCGACGAGGAATCCGCGGTCAAAAAAACAATGGGCGTCCGACATCCCGCCGCGATGGCTTCCCGGATGAGCTGCAACCCATCACGCGGCCCGAGCTGATAATCCAACAGGCACGCGGTGTAGCCGCCCGCCAGCAAACGGGGCAGTCCGTCTTCATAAGTCGCCGCCCACTCCAACTCGTAAATCTCCGACTGGAAATTCCTGAAATGCGCCTGCGTGATTCGGAACTGCAACCGGTCGTCATCAATCATTAGAATCTTACGCATCGCCACGGAGCGCACGGTCTCCTTCGCCCGAGGGCAAATTTATTTACGCCCCGGCACCGGTCTCCCCCGGCGCCGCCACCGGATGAACCACCATCCGACTTCGATTCTTACCCGATCAACGCCGCGTCCCCGCCGCCAAGTCCGCCGCCTTCGCCGCCAGCGCCGGCGCGATCTGCCCGCGCGTCCCCAAGTTCGCTTTGATCACGTTGACCAAAACACTGCCGACGATCACGCCATCGGCATGCGCCGCGACTTCCGCCACTTGGGCGCGCGTGCCAATGCCGAAGCCCACCGCGACCGGCAGCTTCGTGTGCGCGCGAATCCGCGCCACCGCCTCCGGAATGCCCACCGCCACCTGATCACGCACGCCCGTCACGCCCTCGCGCGACACGTAGTAGATAAAACCCGTTGCCGCCGCCGCGATCTTCGCGATCCGCGCTTCCGGCGTCGTCGGCGCCACGATGCCCACCGTTTCGACTCCGTGAGCCTTGGCCGCCGCCGCAAACTCCGCCCCTTCCTCGGGTGGCAGATCGAGGATCAGCATGCCGTCCACGCCCGCCGTTTTTGCCGCTTTCACGTAAGCGTCGGTGCCATTGGAAAAAACCAGATTGTAGTAGGTGTAGAAAACCACCGGCGCCTCGCTCAACTCGCGGATCTTCCGCACCAGCTCAAACACCCGCGCCGCCGTCATCCCGCCTTCGAGCGCCCGCTGTGCCGCGAGCTGGTTCGTGAGCCCGTCCGCCAGCGGATCGGAAAACGGCACGCCCAACTCCAGGACATCTACGCCGTTGTCGATCAGCGCCCGGCACGCCGCGAGCGAGGTGTCGAAATCGGGGTCGCCGGCGCAGAGGTAGGCGACGAACGCCGCGCGGTTTTGCTCACGGGCACGGGAAAAAGCTTGGGCGATGCGGGACATGTGAACCGCTATCGCCGCAAAATCCCGCCAACGGCGCAAAGCGAAATTTCCACGCGCCCAACCAGCCCCCCTCGGTGTAAGGAGTGCAGTCCCGCCCGTTTTCCTCGCCCATGCCTTCGCGGGATTTTCGCGGTTTTCGCGTGTTTCGCGGGCATCTTCGCCCACGCTCCCACGCCTCCCGCGTTCATCCGATTTCCACCTCGACGAACACCGGCCGGTGATCGGAAAGCATCGACTTCACCACCTCGCAACTCACGAGCTTACACCCCGCCGGCAAAAAGACGAAGTCCAGCGCCCGCCGCGGCATCGGCGAGGGAAACGTCGGCATCAGCAACGGGTGCAACTCATAGTCCCCGTAGTCCAGCAGATGGCTAAACAACGACGCCGTCGCGTCATCACCCGTGCTCGGCGTGTTAAAATCCCCGCATACAATCGGCGCCACCGTCCAACCCTTCCCGCGCAGCCGATGTTGATCGCGCAACCACGCCAGCAACCGGTCGATCTGCCGCAACCGCTGCGCTCGTGAACCGAAATGCAGATGAAGGTTCACCACCGGCACGCAGCACCCGCCGATGTCGATCTCGGCAAACAAAAACCCCTTCTCCCCGACCGAGCCCCGCCCAAACACCACCGTCTCCGCATACGTGATCGTATGCCTCGAGAGCAGCGCATTCCCGTAGCACAAATTGAAAAGCCCCGTCCGCCGGTTATTGATGCCAAAAACCGAGTGCGGAAAGCTACCATGGACGCGCAGATAATCGAGATGGTCGAAATTCCCGGACCACCGCGAACACTCATCCACCTCCTGCATCGCCACGACATCCGGCGCGAGCCGCCCCAACAAAGCCGAGATTTTCCTTAGATTCAGCCGCAATTTCCGCGCCGAGGTAAATCCCTGAATGGGCGTAAGCCCGCGCCCATGGGCGATGTTAAACGTGACGAGACGCAAGCGCGGCATGGGAAGACCGACAGATAAAACTACCCAAAGTAAGCTAGCAAGCCGCCCAATACGACACTGCTCCTTCTGCGCGTTGAAGCCCTATTTAGGACTGCGTTCGCGAAGAAGGTAAAATCCAACTGCCAAAACTCCCAGCTGTAACAGCCACTGCGGATACCTGATCTGAATGGGACCACCAACTTCGCTTAGAAATGTGAAACCTACCGCGAAGCGACGCTCTGGCTCACCTGCAGTTACCCTGTCCCCAAACCTCTGTCCGGCCTCAGCGGGAAGAACTCGATCACAGGGCGGAAACAAAAAGGCCGCACCGAACACAGCAGCGGCGATAAAATGAATCTTCATAAACAGAGATTAAATGGAATGTCGCGGACAACAAAAGCGGACTAAGAATCTAAATTCTTCTCCATGTTCGCACGGGGCTTTTTTCGTGCAGAGCTTTCGGAGATTGAAGCTGCTCTTTGCTTCCATTTTTGGCGCACAAGCTCGGCTAGATAACCGGAGAAGTTGTCACGATCTTCCTCTTTCATCATTATTTTTGCTTTCTCGTATATGCCACTATCGAGGGTGATATTAATTCGTTCTACCATAAGGCCGACGAAAGCATTTTTAGACTGTCACGGAAGTTTTTTGTGCAAAGCACCAGAAATAGACGACTCGCTGTCCGTTCTCATTCTACCACATCGCGGATAATCTGTTCTCAGGCGTGTTCTCAGCGACTTTGTTCTTAGGCCTGTTCTTACGGATTTTCCTGCCTTAGCGCCTCTACAGCACTCTTTTCAGAGTGGGGCGGCCAACGGGATTCGAACCCGCGACCCCAAGAATCACAATCTTTGTCTTGCCGCTTCGCTTAACTTCTCTAGTCTTCCGTAAACGATTGCATTTAACTCTGCTTAACTGAGATTTAAGAAACATGAAAACGAACACTAGCGAAGTCCTAAAGAGCGTTGAGAACAACAAAAACCGGTCACAAACCGGACACAGAACCGGACACACCCCCGGAGAGACACCCGGCGCAATCCCCTTCCCGATCCAGAAAATCGGGCAGGATGAGGCCGAAGACAAACTTGCGGCCCGCGCCGGTAAGGATTCGCAGGCCTACTGGAAAACGCGCGTGAAGCAGCGCGTGATACGCGGCAAGCCGACTCCCGAATTTTACGGACGCTTTTTTGAAGGCGACGCCGAGCAATGGGTTTGCCTGAACACAAGCAATCGCGGGTCCGCTGCGACCGCTGCACGCGATCTCTATCTACAAATCAAAGCCAAGGGGCTCGCCGTCGCAGTCGCAGAGTTTCGCCCGAAGGCCGCACCGAAGGCCGCACGCTCGGCAACCGTTGGCGAACTGCTAACCGAGGCCAAAGCCGTCTCGACGGTCCGCGCGTCGACCCTCGCGCAATACGAAGTCAGCCTTCGCCGCCTCGTGGCCGGCTTGCTTGGCATGAATCCGGTCGGGTCGGTTTTTTACCACAAAAGCCCCGAGGCGAAGGCATGGCGCGACCGCGTAGAGGGCGCTTCCCTTGGCATTTTAAGCGATTTGCGCGTCGAAGCATGGCGGAAGGCCTACGTGGCCGATTGCACGGACGAGCGCGCCCGTATCAGCAAGCGCAACACCGCCGCCGCCGTGATTCGCAACGCCCGCGCCTTTTTCGCCCCGTCATTTGCCAAGGCCATCGGCGATAAAATCCGCCTTCCTTCGCCCCTGCCGCTTGTCACCTTGCCGATTGGCTCCTCGACACGTCGATTTAAGACCAGCGCCGACCCGCGCAAGCTCTACGCCGAAGCCTTGAAAGACCTCACCGGCGACAGCTTGACGGCCTTTTTGCTCTGCATCACCGCAGGCTTGCGACGCGGCGAAGCCGACATGCTGGAATGGCAGGCCGTGAACCTCGACGCGGCGCTTGTTCACATCGCGCCAACGAAGTGGTTTTTGCCCAAGACCGAAGAATCACA
>JACMRG010000176.1 GCA_014376585.1 Opitutaceae bacterium
GTCACCCCTTCCGCACGCAGCACTCCCAGAGCAAAATCGCCGCCGCCACGGAAACATTCAGCGACTCGACTTTGCCCGTCCCCGGGATCGTCACGAGCCGCGTGCACGCCGCCGCCACCGCCGGCGCGAGACCGCTCTCCTCATTGCCCATGACCAACGCCACCGGCTCGCCCGCGCCCGCCGCCGCCTCGGGTCGGCCGCCGCGCGTGGCCGCGCCGATCACTTCGTAGCCTGCCGCCGCCAAATCCCTCGCCAAAGCCGCGATATTCTTGCTCTGCCACAAGTCCACATGCTCGAGCCCGCCTTCCGCGACGCGGTGCGCCGCCTCGGTCGGCCGCGACGCCGTCGCGTCGTCCGCGATCACGATGCGCAGCACTCCAAAAAAAGCCGCCGTCCGCGCGATCGCGCCGAGGTTGTGCGCATTGCCGATCCGATCAAGCACCAGCACCGTCTCCCGCGCCTTCGCCCACGCCCGCAAATGATCCGTGTTCGGGATGCGCAACATCGGCGTCGCCACCACCGCGACGATCCCGCCGTGATGAATCGAGCCCGAGATTTTCTCCAAATCCGCCGGCGGCACGCAGCGATAAATTTTCTTCGCCAGCGCCAGCGCCTTGCTCATCGCGCCCACCTTCCGACTCGTGGGCTCGTCGAAAAACAGCCGCAGGATCGAACCCGGATCGCGCTCGAACCGCGCCTTCACCGCCGCCAGCCCGCAGATTTTGAGCTCCTCGCGAACCGGCTCTTTTCGCGGCCCGCGTGCATCTTTGACGACCGTTCGCGCGGGCGACGTCGCACCCGGCCGACCCACAAACGCACTCAACGGCTTCGCCTGCCCCGCCGGCCCCGACGTCGGGCGCTTATCGGAGTGACGTGCGTGAAAATTAGCCATGCCGGCACACTGACCAACCGCGCCGCGCGAAACCAAACAAAACTTCAGCGGAGCCACGTTCCGCAGGTGGAGCGCAACCGCCGCGCGCGCCGTCAGGCGCAAAGCGCGTTTCGCAAAATCCCGGCGGCCGCCCACCCATTGCATCGAGTCTTGCGCTGAAGGAAGGCCGCGCGGGGAGCGCACGGCTCTCCCCTAGCCTAGCGCGTCATGCACTTTTCCAAAGGTAGCGACGCGACCTCCGGTCGCGTCGTGGTCGGCAGCGGCGCTGCGACGGGCCCGGCGGGCCCGCCGCAACCTCCCCTGGCGGAGCTGCTCGGAGGGCTTCACACGCTTTAGCCGCATCAGCCCAGTGGTGTGGTCAGAGGCCCTTAAAGTGCTTCGGGTCCGCCGGGTCTTGATAGCGCGTCGTGTAAGTCTGGTTGCTCGCGGCGAGTTTCAAAAACACGTCCACGGGCACGATCTCCAACGGGCCATCGAGCTGCTTGGTGATTTCAACGAGGCTGTTTACGTCGTTCGACTCGCGCACGTGCACGAGCAGGAAATACGGCCGCTTGGCGTTGATCGCGATCATCTCATTAAGATCCGCCGCCACTTCTTCACGAGGCCGGCGCGGGTCGATGTAATAGTCGTAGGAAATCATCGCGCGCTTGTCGCGGAGGTCGCGCGTGCGAGCCGGACCGTAGCCATTGATGAAGCCGATCACGTTCGGGAACGCCTTGTAGTAACGATCAACCGTTTCCTTGGTGAGGTCGGCGTTGCCCACGTTTCCATCGGCCGCGGAGTTGTCCATGATCTCCATGATGTGCTCATCGAGCGTCGCCATCAGCTTCCGCGCGTCGTCCATCAACAGGTCGAATTTATCCGCCGGGATATGGTTCGGATACATGTAGCCCGGACCCGAAAGCCCGCCGATGAAGGTGTCGTTCTTCGTCGCGCTCTCGTGAAAATACTCCAGCGCCGCCGGTGAGAACTTCGTCCAGTTCATCGTCACCTGCCAGCCGAAGGGCAGCTTCCCGCGGCCGGGCTTCGTCCACACGCCGATGCCGATGCTGTCCGACTGCACGAAGGCCAGATAGACCTTCTTTTCCGCCGTCAGCTTCGCGTCGAGCGCGACGTGGTTGTTGTTCTTAAATTTGAAGCCCGGCGTGAACGTGAACTGACAGTTGAAGCTGAGATTCGGCAGATTGTGCAGGCCCTCCATGCGCAGGCCGTAACTCGAGAGCAACGTCGTGTGCTGCTCCTCGGTGTCTTTGCCGTAGGCGTGCCAGCCGAAGACGGTGCCGAGCGGCGTCATCTCTGAAAACAGTTTTTTCTCCAGCGCGACTTCCTCCGCGTGAATCGGATTTGCCGAGAGATCGTGGAAAAACATTTTCTGCCGCACGCCCCAGTCCGCCATACCCGGCATCCGCACCGCGCCGCGATGCCCGCCCATCAGCATGAGCGAGTCATGCGTGCAACGCGCCCAGTAGCGCTGGTAGGCGTCCGTATAGATCTGCGCATCCGTCTGGCCGGTGTAGCGACCGCGCAGGTCGTCGATTTTCTTGAGGCCGTGTTTCTCCACGAGCGGGACTTGCTCCGCCGTCACGACGACCGCGTCTTCGAGTCCCGCGATCGTGAACGCCACGTTCATCGAAGCGCTGACCGACGGCTCCCAAATCACATACCCCTTCGCATGTTTGGCGAAAAGCGTGAGCGCGTCCCCCGCCGTTTTCACCTCGGTGAATGCGACGCCGTGCTTGCGTTGATAAAATTCAAACAGCGGCTCCGTGATCTCCCATTGAAAATCCTTCGGATGCACCACGTAGAGCTGCGGCGCCGCGCGATTCGCGAGCCCCTGCAAACTGATGAGCAGCACTTTTTCGGGCAGGCCCTTCGTGACGAGCCAGTCGCCGTCGAAGTGCATGACCCACGCCGCGCGCGGTGCCGGCTCGGCAACCGCAGCGGCTTCGTCCGCCCGCAGGCCGACGGTGAAAACGATAACACAAACCAGAGCAGTGATGAGACGTCGCATGGCTTATTTCTCCCCGGTAACTTTGGTGAAACGATAAAGGCAAGGTTTGCCGCGCGTGCTGTGCAGCTCGATGAGCAGCAGCTCGCGGTCGCCCTCGATCAGGCGCAACTCCTGGTAAATCCGCATCGGCCCCGTGCCCTGCGAACTCTCGACCGGCACCGCCGCCTCGATGCGCAGCGTGCGCTCGCCATCGAGCCACTCCGCTTTCACCGGCGTCATCGCGCCGCGCACCGCGTAAAGCGCCATGTGCCGCTGTTCCACGCGGAAGAAATCCTTCGCCTGTGTCGGCTGCGCCGTGTCCACCGCGTTGGTCGCGAAAAACTTTGTCGCCCGCCACGCCATGTCGTGCCCGAGACTGATTTTCGTGCCGTCCAACGACACCACGAGGTCCCACGCGGTCCAGCCATCGAGCGCCGTGCTGCGCTTCGGATCGAGCCGCCAGCGCCCGGCGAGCGCCGGATTCGCCGCCCAGGCCGCCACCGGCAGCACCGTCATCAAGATCCCCAACGCCCTCCAAGATGTGAATTTCATGGCGCCCCCATCAACGCTGCCCCGCGCCCCAATGACTAGGTGAAACTAAATGAAAATTAACTCCTGAATTTTTACCTACGCTTTAGCGCGAATCTAGCCCCGATTAGCCAATGCCTATGCACGATGTGAAAGGTAAAGGACGAAGCCAACCCAGACATACTAATGCTAAAATTGGCCGGCTTTTAGTGCGCGAATTCTGACTTAATCCAAGCCTTCACTTGAGCGATATAGTCCCCAAGTCCAGCGTCGGCCTTACCCGCAGCATATAAATTTAGAGCGTCGGCAAATTCAGGGCCATATTCGGCACCGCCAAGCAGGGGCGTCACTCCGCTACCACGAAATGCATCACGTAGCAGCTGCTTGTAATGATCTTTAGCGCATTTGTAGGCAGGCGCTGCCGCGACCACCGAACATCCGACAACTTTCGCCAATGCAGCCGGATCGAGCATATACCAACGCTCCACGTGTGGGTCAGGCACAGCCGTGATTACGTTTGAAGTCGATGGATGAGCATCAGCTATAGCTTGGAGCTGTTGGCGGCGCACCAAATGTCCTTTGCAGTTACCATCGGAGCCTACAACCAGAGCACTGGGTGCCAGATGAGAACTACCAACAATTTCAATGAGGAACTGTTCAAACGCACGAATGGAATCACCACCGCGCGCGCTGAGCACCCTGAACTCGAAACGGTCAACTCCAATGCCCGCGTCGCGCACCATGCGTGCAAATAACGGCGGCATGATCGCTTCCTGCGCCGCATCTTCGAGAAAGAAGAATATCTGTTTTTTAGCCGCCATAGTCGCCCCTAACGATGCGTTCTTCTAAATTACGTTCGATATCTCGTCCGCGAAACAGCTCACCATCGACGCACGCAAATGGAACGAACGAAGTGCTCCCGCTCTCTCTCTGGCAAATCAGGAGCTGAGAATCCTCGAAGTATGCCGGCAGGACCGGCGAGTGGGTATTGATCAATATTTGGGCATCACCCTTAGATGCGTTTTTGATTAGCTCAGCGATTAGACGCAGACGCCGTGGATGCACCCCGTTCTCGGGCTCCTCATAACCTACTGTGGTTGAACCCGACGACGGCGATAAAGCGGCGAGCAATCCAAGCACCCGCAATGTGCCTTCTGAAATTAAACGATTTGAATAGGCGGCCCCATCTTCGTGAATGAGAAGAAAAAGTTCGGCTCTCTCAGTCCGCTGAATTTCGATGTCCTGTAATCGCGGCAATAATTGCCGCGCCGCCAACTTGAGAGCGTTGAATTGCTGCGGCGATTTTTGCTTAAGGGTGTGATAAAAAGCGGCCAGCTGCTCGCCGCGTGAACCCAACCGTTCTACTTCGGCGATAGCATTAGCTTCTCGCATGAGTTCTCGTGGCTCAAAATAATAGAAATGACAGCGCGCCATCTCTTCACGGAACGCTGTTAAATGGGGGTAGTGAGGTGCATATAAAGAGCTCGAAGCAATCGTGTAGTCCAAGCCCATTTCATGCATGATCGGGTGAGCCTGTCCCTCCATGCGTAAATGGAGTTTCGTCCCGACCTTTTCCAGGAATGGCCTCCGTGAGGCCTTCTCTGTTTTCGCATCCTGTCTCAAAGCCGAAAGTTTTTCATCAGTCACACGCATGATGCCAGACTGCGAATTGATCTCCAATTCGACGCTATAACGGAGCAATGTATGCGTGATCCTGCTTTTTTCTCCGGCTCCTTCGACCAACGGTGTGTCGATGCCTTTACGCAACTCTCGGATACGATGCTCTACTTCGGCCACAACGCGTTTGGTCAGCTCTACATCAATTTCAAAACGCATCCGATGAGAACCCTGCTTTAAAAGATCGGCGAAGGTTCCGCTTGTGTAGTTCACAGCTTCCAATGGCAGGCCACGGTGCCCATCAAATGCCTCCTTGAGATTTTTACATGTCACCAAGCGTGAAACTAAGTTTAACGCATCAAACAAATTGCTCTTCCCTGCGGCATTTGGACCAAAAACTACCGTCAATTTCTGAAACCCAATTTCAGCCTTTTTCAGTGATTTGTAGTTTTCAATTTTGACGCGCCTTATCATGCATTCAAAAGAGATATTTACGCGGTGCGGCTTGCGAGCAGATAAGCATTTCCCCAGTTGATTTTGAGCACTCACCCACCACGGTCGCTCTCAACTCTCCTACTTCCGCTCAGCCCCGCGCCTTCACCTCGCCCACCACCGTGAACTCCTCGCGGTCATGATAGAGGTGCCGGATCATAAATCCCGGCGCATACCGCGAGAGCGGCGAGTCCGGTGCGCGCAACTCGCGCAGCAACGCCACCGAATCCACGTGGCCGAACTTCAGATTGAAAACAAAGCGCTTGCACCAACCGCGCGCGAGCCACGGCTCCACGAGGTTCTTCATCACGTGATGCGGCTCTTCCAACAGGTCGCACAACATCCAGTCGTAGGCCCTGCCCTCTTCAAAATTGAAATGAAACGCGTCGTCCGTGCGGTGGTCGATCAGAGGATTCCCGAGCGCGCCGCCTTTTAGCGGGCCGTTGTCCACCGCGATCACGGAGGCTCCGCGCTTCGCCGCGCTGTAACTCCAGCCGCCCGGCGCGGCGCCCAGATCGACCACGGTCTCCCCGGGTTGCGGCTCGACGCCCAGCACCAGGAAGGCCTCTTCCACCTTTAGATAACTCCGCGACGGCGCCGCATCATCGTCCGCCATCCGCCGCTGCCCGTGCATAAACGCCTCGCGCGACACCAACACGCGCCCGAAATCCGTGAACCACACAAACAGCCCCCGCGCTTCGCCCCGCCCGCGTGGCAGGTCCGCCATCGCGAGCTTCGCCACGCGCGCCAGCCGCTTTTTGAGCTGCTCGTGAAACTCTTTTTCGACGCCACTCATCCGCCGCCCGAGTCCGACCAATTCCGCCGGCCCGCCCATCACGCACGGCCACGCCGCATCGACGCGCTCTCCACGCAGACTCGTCAGGAAAAACTCGATTAACTTCCCCGCCAGCGCGTTCACCGATTCGCCCTTGAGCTCGACCGCACCACGCATCGTCACATGCGGAAACGCCAACCCGCTCACATCGGCGGCGTCCGGTGCCACCGCCCAACCCGGCCCCTGCTCGCCCACGACGAGCCCCACGTCCGTGAGTTCTCGCACGAGCACTGATTCGAAACCGGCCTGACACGTGAGCAACATGCCGCCCACCGTGCCCTGCGCCGCACCCCGTCCGCGAGCCGAAAACAAAAAGCCCGGACTCATTCGGCCCGGGCTCGTCATCCAAATTTCAGTTTCGACGCTTCAGCTCTTCTCCACCTTCGCGCCGGATTTCTTCCAGCCGTCGATGCCCGGGGCATAATGTTTCACATTAGTGTAGCCGAGCTCGATGGCGGCGACGGCGGCGGCGCGGTAGGCGCTGCAATACTCGTTGCCGCAATAGGCGACGACCAAGGCGCCCTTGTCCTTGGGCAGCACGGCGGCGAGCTTCGCCTTGGTCGCGATGTAGTCGACCGCGCCGGGGATCCGCCCCTCGGCAAACGAATCGCTGCCGTTCACGTCGAGGATGACGGCCGATTTGGCCGCGACGGCGGCGGAGAGTTCGGCGTGCGTGATATCAGCGATCTTGCCGGGCGCCGCATAGGCGACGACCGCAAGGCAAAGGCTGCACAGGAGGGTGATGATTTTTTTCATGACGCTCCGAGGCTAGCTCACGAATGCCCGAGCGCAAGGCCCTCACTCCGCTTTGCCCCACGCCCTCAGAAAAAATCCGGAACTCAGGAATTCAGGAAAGGAGCCCGTGCTATTTCCCTGATTTCCTGAGTTCCCGATTCCCGCCCACCTTTCAACCTTCCGTCGTTACAGTCGATGCAGGTGGAAGCCCCCGTCCACATCGAACACCGCACCCGTCGAAAACGGGAAGCGATCCTCCGCGATGGCCCGCACCGCGCGGCCGATGTCCTCGGGTTTGCCCCAGCGGCGAATCGGCGTGATGCCGCGCTCGTCGGTGATGATGAGCTTGTCGTATTTCTCCTTCACGCCGCCGGTCATGTCGGTCGCGATCACGCCGGGACGGATTTCGTAAACATTGATGCCGTCATTCGCGAGACGGTCGGCGAACAGCTTCGTCATCATCGCGAGCCCGGCCTTCACCATGCAATAATCGCCGCGGTTGATCGACGCCGTATAGACGGAAATCGACGTGATATTGACGATCCGACCGCGGAAACCCTCGGCATCCGGCGTCTGTTTGAGCATCTGCTTCGACACGAGTTGCGTGAGGAAAAACGGCCCCTTCAAATTGATCGCGTAGAGCCGGTCGAAGCTCTCTTCGCCGCAGTCGAGCAGATCGGCGCGCACCTTCGGGGCGACGCCGGCATTGTTCACGAGCAGGTCAATCCGGCCAAAATTCGCCATCGTCTCAGCGACGAGGCGCTCGCGATCCGCCGCCACGGCGACGTCACCCTGCACGATGAATCCGTCGCCGCCCGCGGCCTTGACCAGCGCCAGCGCCTCTGCCGCCGCCTCGGCGTTGCCGGCGTAATTGATGGCCACGCGGGTGCCGGCGCGGGCGAGTTCGATTGCGATGCCGCGGCCGATGCCGCGCGATGCGCCAGTGACGAGAGCGGTTTTCGGAGTCATCCCGCGAACAAAGCCCGCCGCTTTCCCGCAAGCAAGCGCCGGTTAGAAATTCGTGCGCAGCAGCCGGTCAAACGCGAAGTGCGCGCGGTCGATATACGGCTTCGCATCGCGCAGCTTCACACCGGCCCTGCGATAAACCTCATCCGTTTCGAGCCAGTAACCGGACTCGCCCGGCAGCCCGTAGCCGATCTTGTCGGCCATGTTCGCCGCGAGATTCAGGAGATGCGTGAGCGGCAGGTGTCGGCCCGCCGGCGCGTAGTGTTCGCTGATGGCCTTCACCGTCTCATGCGGAAACCGCCACGCTTTCATGATCGTCGCCGCCGCCTCGTTGTTCGTGAAACCCAAGACCGTGCGCTCCCATTCCGCCAATCCCATCGGCTCTGGACCGACCACATAGCGTTCGCCGGGCGCATGCTCTTTCGCGAGCCGATCCAGCCCGACCTTTCCGATCGAGCGCAACAGCCCGATGGTATAGGCCGTGCGCGAATCTTCGTCGGCCGGCTTGGCCAGCTCTTCCATCAACAGCGCGGTGAACAGCGCGTTCTCGCGCAACCGCCGGCTCGGGATGCCGTAAGCCGCCAGTCCCTCGTCGCCAAATTGGTCCAGCATCGCGACGCCCACGAGCCGGTGCACTTCTTGAAAGCCCGCCAGATTTACCGCGACTTCGACCGAAGCCACCGGCTCCGTCTGCGCAAATGCCGCGCTGTTCGCGAGCCGGATGAGCCGCGCCGTGAGCGCGGGATCACGCTTCAGTTGCAGCGCAACATCCTCCAACTCCACGTTGCGATTGCGCAGCAACAGCCCAAGCTCCGCCAAAATGTGCGGCGTCGAGGGAAAGGTCTGCGCGATCTGCAGCAGATTTTCCGTCGTGATAGAAACAGTAGCCTCCATCCAGCAGAGAATCGGTCCGAACGGTGCTCACTTGAGGGCAAAGACTGCTCAACGCCGCGAAGGACGCGGAATCGACCGCACAACAAAATCGGTCCGTCTCACCCCACCGACGGCTCTCCACCCACGAGCAACTGCTTCAAAAATCGGGTGCTGCGAATCGGCAAGCAACGCCGCGGAGCGGGCGAACGCCCGTCAAAGCATCCGCCTCGACTCCGAGGACGGTTCCTTTCCCCTCGGGATCATAGATCCGCCGTGCGACATCGCCCACCTGATGCCCGACCGCGAAACTCGCCGACGCGCCCGCCGAGTTGTCGCGCAATTCTGGCCGATGCACCTCAAGCCAGAGTCGCTTCGGGCACTGGCGAAAAGCAATGAGCCTCGATTTAGAGAGGACGCGCATGGTTCAGGGTGAAATTTTCAAATCGGGATTGCTCGGCTGAATCGAGACCGCGCAAACCGCCCAAGTCAGATCACAAGGGCTCCCGCGCCACCGGAGCTTCGGGAACTTTCCGTATGCCAGCCAGTAGGTCCGCCAAGGGCTTCAGCTGCTCTGCAATGCTCTTCGAAACCGTTTCCTGGTCCTCCCCAAGTTTCAGTTCCAAAGCCACGGCAAATTTGTCCTCGTCCGCGATCGTGTGGATTCGGGCCTGCGCGGCCCATGGCTCAAGCATCGGCCTGACTTCCCGGGCCCGTCCCAATGCATTTGAAAACACGACCCAAAGCGGCGTCCCCCCGTGGGCCTTCCACAGTTCGAAATGGATACCGATCCAAACACAAACTTGTCGCTGCGCTCCGAGATACGCGTAACGGCCAATCCGGGAAAAGTCCGCCTGCGGATTCAAGCTCCTACAATCCAGCACGCCGTCTTTCCCCGCCAAAGCGACCGCGCGCCGAACCACGTCACCCAATTGAAGCATAAACGCAGGCGTGCGCTGATCAGAAACCTCCTGAGCTGAAATCGGCTGAAACGCGTCTAGATCCACCGCGACACAGAGCGCCCGAAGCTGCGCGAGATCGCCACGCGTGTTCGGTTCGTCTGCAACCTCCCTTTCCAGAAACGCGAGCAGCTTCTCCCAAGAAGTCAGAGCCAAGATCGGACCCAAGCCCGTAGCCACGCTGCGAATCACCCCTGCAGGCGAGACCAACTCCGTCGCCGAAACACCCGCCTCTGCCAGTTTGCGGTCAAGTTCGCGAACCAAGGTATGTTCCCGCGCTCCGGGCGCGACCACCAGCAGCACCGTCGGGTGAGGTTGCTTAGCGAGCAGCTCCAAATAGGCCACGGGCTGCTGTTCGGTCAGCCCGGCCCAAAATTTATTTTCGATCAAGACATGGGGTAATGTCGCCGCATCACAGCCCCGCATATCCGGCCGACTGTCGCCGTCCGCTTGCTGGGTTCGAAACCAAAGATGCGGCAACCCGGGCGCCACTCCCCGCAGTAATTTCATCAACCCGTTCCGCGCGACTTCACTGGAATCGAGGATGAACGCGAGGGCGGCCGTCGCCACATTTTCGCTCTCTTGCGAAAGCCGCTTTTGCACAATGTGGGAAAAGACCGTTCGCATTCAAACTAGTGTTCAGACCGGCGGAATCTCAACAAGCCTTAGCAGGAGAAATTGCGATGCCGCGAGATGCCTACAAAAAGTCAATATGGCTCATAGATAAACGTCCATTCGCGCGCAAAACCTAATCCCTCTCCGGCAAAAAACGCCCTCATCCCCGTCCACGCCCTCGATTTCGTGGTGTAACAAGGCTCGGCCGGTTGAACCGCGCCGCAAAAAAGGCGCCCGATTACAAGCAGCCCTTACTTCGATCATCGCTTTCGCGTGCGTCGCGCGGGCGCGAGGGCCTGCTGCAACTCGGCCAAATCGGCCTCGGTCCACGGTTCGTCCCGGCCCGCCACGGCGGCGCGGGCGTCGGCGATGATCTTCGGCGCGACCGCCGCCGCCTCATGCCCCCACGAGCGGCGCACAAACGTCAGCACGCCCGCCAGCGTCTCGTCGTCAAACGCGCGCATCGGCGGCATGATCAGGTTTTCCTGCGCTTTTCCATTCAGCACGATGCGCGCAAGGACGCGTTCGTCGCCGAGCGCCCACTTTGAATTTACGAGCGGCGGCGCGAGGCCGGCGAGGCCCAAGCCGGTCGGCTGGTGGCACGCGGCACAAACCGCGGCGAACTGCGCGCGGCCTTTTTCGAAGAGCGCCTGTTGCGCGGGCGTGAACGGCTCGGCCTTGCTTTCGGCCATCCCGGGCTTGCCGGGCCACTTGAGCGAGGCGAGGAGCTTCGTCGCGCGCGGCGCCTCGGCGGAATCTTTCTGCGCGGCGAGCGTGACCAGCGCCTTGGGCTCGGCCGGCAGGCTCCCGAGCAGCACCTGCCCATCGGGCGATTTCGGGAGGAAACCCTGCACGCCGTCGAGGACTGCGCCCCGAGCCCACGCGGGCGTCGTCGCATCGCCGGCCAGCGCCAGCACTTGATCGATACGCGCCGCTTCGCCGGATTTCAGCACGGCGCTCGTGGCTTGGGCGACCGCCAGAGCCGGAGCCGTCGCCGTGTTTTTGGTTTCGCTCGCGAGCCCCGTGATGAACGCGCCTTCGCGTCCGCCCAACCCCGACACGACGGCATCGATGAGAAACGGCTGGCCGGGATTATTGATCGCCAACATCCGCAGCGCCGCATCCGCCGCCGGCGTGCGCACTTCGCCCAGGGTGAACGCCGCCTGCAAGCGGACGCTCGCATCGCTGGCGCCCGTCCGCGCCGTGACGCGTGCGAGGATTTCGGCATCGGGTTTCGGCGTAAGAAATTTTTCCGCGAGGCGCACCGCAACGGTCACCACGCGTGGATCGAGATCGTCGAGCGACCGCAGCACGCCGGCCTTGTCGAGCGCACCGAGTCCGTCGAGCGTCCACAGCGCATGCACGCGGCCGAGCGGATTGTGGGAAGACGCGGCGAACGCGCGCAGCGCGGAGGCAACGCCGGCATCACGCCGCTCGACCAGCAGGCGCTGCGCGGTGTCGCGCACCCACCCGTTTTCATCGGCCAGTCGCTTGACGAGATCCTCGGGCGTCGCCGTCGCGAGACCGGATTTGAAAACCGCTTTCGGAGCGTTGTCGGGCGCGATGCGATAGATGCGCCCGAGTCCGCGCGGTTGCTCGAGCGCCCGCTCCTCGACCTGCTTGCGCAGGTAGCTCGTCACATAGGTGCGGTGCTGCAAAACGCCGCGATAGAGGTCCACGATGTAGAGCGCGCCGTCCGGACCATTGACGAGATTGACGGGTCGAAAGCGCTCGTCGGTCGAGGTGATGAACTCCGTGCCTTCGTAGGCGTTGCGACCCTTGACCGTGCCGTCGCGCGCCTCGATCGCGATGCGCTTGATCAGATTGCCCGAGGGCTCGCACACAAACGCGTCGCCCAAAAATTCCTTCGGGAAAAGCGTGCCGCGATAAATCACCGGGCCGCACGCGGCGGTGACGGCGAACATCTTGCCTTCCTCGTCGAGCGACTTGTAGCCGCGGTTGATGCCGGTCGTCACGCGGCCGGGCCACACGCGGAGATTTGCCGGCACCACGGAGACGTTGCTCCCCGTCGCCGTGAAATTCGGATTACGTTTCAGGTAGGCCGAGGGCACGGCATCGACGCGCAACGGGTCGCTGTTGCTGTTATAATAGATGCGGCCGACGTCGTCCTGCGAGATGCCCCACTGGCCGCGCGAAACCGTGAGATCGCGGGAGAACTTACCACCGCCTCCGTAGTGGAAACGCACGCTGTGGTTCGCGCTGTAAATCCAGTTGTCCATCGCCCACATGAGGCCGTTGGAATTGTGCTCCGGGTTGGTGGTATTGCCGTAGTCGGTGGCGATCTCGGTCTTTTCATCGGCCACGCCGTCGCCGTTTTTATCGCGTGCAAACCACAGGTGCGGCGGCTCGGCGACGAGCACGCCGTCATCCACGAGCGAGAAGGCGCGCGGCATCACGAGCTTGTCGAGGAACACCGTGCGCTTGTCCATCCGGCCGTCGCCATCGGTGTCTTCGAGCACCGCGATGGAGCCCACGGGCTCGTTCTCGCCCTTGGCGTCGATGTCCGGCATGTAGCCCCGCATCTCCAGCACCCACAGCCGGCCATCGGGGCCGAACATCATCGCGATGGGATCGTGCACGAGCGGCTCCGCGGCGACGACTTCGAGATGGAAGCCGGGCGCGACCTTAAACGTTTTCATCGCCTCTTCGACCGAGAGCGCCGGCGCCGGCGGCACCTTGATGTGCGTGGGCGGCGGGTCCTGGACTTCGCCGGCGCGGTCGCCTTTTTGGGCGGCGAGCGGCGCGGCGAGAATTACGGAGAGGGCGACGAAGAGGGGATAACGGAGCAACATGGTCGGATTCGGTTAGACGCTCACGGCCTGAAAAAGGTGCCAACCGCCGGCGCGTCTCCGGTAAATTCCCTTGTCACGCCTTCCTCCCGGTCGGACGTTTCCGCGCATGAGCAATTTACCCCGGCTCCGCCCCGTTTTTTACCTGCTCGCCGGCCTCAGTCTGGTCGCATTGCCCGCAACTCACGCAGCTTCAACTACCCCGGCCGTGCCCGCCGCACCCCCGTTGCCCTACACCACGGGCGTCAAAACCCGCGACGGGCTCGGCAAATACTATTTCGGCCGTGAGATCGCCCACTACATGACCCACCAAGGCGCACCGTGGCTTGAGCGCGCCGAGCGCGACACCGAGGAACGGCCCGATCTTGTCATGAAGGCGCTCGCGCTGAAACCCGGTGATCTCGTCGCCGACCTCGGCTGCGGGACCGGTTATTTTAGCTGGCGCATGGCGCAGGCGGTGGGCCCGAAGGGCGTCGTTTATGGCGTCGAGATTCAGCAGGAGATGCTCGACCTGCTCGCCGCCAACATGAAACCGCGCGGCGTCGCCAACGTCGTGGGCGTCCGCGGCGCGCTCGACGATCCCAAGCTCCCCCAACCCGTCGATCTCGCGATCATGGTCGATGTCTATCACGAGTGCAGCGAACCCGCGGAGTTCCTCGCGGCCGTCTGCCGACACCTCAAGCCCGGCGGGCGCCTCGTCTTCGTCGAGTATCGCGGCGAAGACCCCGAGGTGCCCATCAAAGCGCTGCACAAGATGACCGAGGCTCAGGTGAAAAAGGAAATGACCGCGCAGCCGCTCGACTACATTGAGACCGTGCGGTCTCTGCCGCGCCAGCACCTTATTATCTTCAAAAAGCGCGCCGCGCCTTAACTCCACCTCCGCACGCTTCCGCTTTCCCTGCGCGGCTGACCTTCCTCAATAAAATTCCCGTGCCCACCGAACCGGAGCGGCATCTCGTGGTCAATCGCGGTCAACCCATTCGCATCACCATGAAAATTAGCCTCATCCTTCTCTCCGCGCTCAGCTTCGCTTTCGTCGGCTGTGAAAAGAAACCGGTCCCGCAGACCGAGACCACCGCTGCCGAAAAAGCCGAAGCCGCCATGAGGAGCGCCGCCGCCAAGACCGGCGAAGCCCTTGAAAACGCCGCCGTCAAAACCAAGGAGGTCGCCATCGACGCCAAAGACGCCGTCGCGTCCAAACTCGTCGACTGGAAGCTCACTCCGTCCGACATCAAGGCCGACCTCGAAAAGGGCGGTCGCGTCGTCCGTTCGAAAACCGGCACCGCCGTCGCCAAGTCCGGCGAGGTCTTCGACAACGCCCGCGTCGTTACGGTAATCAACGCCAAGCTCGTCGGCGACAGCCAGCTCTCCGCCCTCAAAATCAATGTCGATGCCGACCAGGGCGTCGTCACGCTCAAGGGCACCGTTAAATCCGTCGATCTCATCGGCCGCGCCATCTCCGTCGCACTCGACACCGATGGCGTCACGCAAGTCGTTTCGCTGCTGACCGTGGAAATGTAATCCCAAGCCCGACCGTTAGACTGGTAGTGCGTCCGTCTTGCGGACGACGTCCGCAGTTCGGGATTTTCGGGCGGGCCACCACGGCCCGCCCTTTTTCGTTTTATCCACTCCGGATCAATTGATTCCCGCGCTTGCGCCTCGGGGAGCGCCGCCTTTCCTCAGACCACCATGCGCCTCCCCCGCTCCTCGCCCCTCGGCTCTGCCGTTGTCCTCGCCCTCACCACGGCCGCGTTCGCCACCGCTCCACTTTCCGCCCAAGCCGTCCGCACCGGCGCCGTCGCCGAGCGCTACGCCACCCTTTGCGCCGCTTGCCATGGCAAAAATCTCGAGGGCGCCCAAGCGCCCTCCATGCTCGACGATGTCTGGGCCCACGGCAGCGACGACGAGAGTCTCGCGAAGAGCATCCGCAACGGATTTCCCGAGAAAGGCATGCCCGCATGGGGCGCCGCGATTCCGGACAAAGAGATCCGCGCGATGGTCATTTATATCCGCGAGCAGCGCGCCAAGTTCGCCCGTGAAAACACCGTCTTCACCAAGCCCGCCGACTCCATCACCAGCGAGAGCCAGCTCCACCCTTTCCGCATCGATACGTGGGTTTCCAACCTTAAGGAGCCGTGGTCGCTCGCCTTCCTCCCCAACGGCATCGCCCTCGCCACCGAGAAGCGCGGCACTCTCCGCCTGATCGAAAACGGTCAGCTCGCCGGCAACCCCATCACCGGCATGCCGGCGGTGGACGACGGCGGCCAGGCGGGGCTCTTCGATGTCGTCCCCCATCCCGACTACGCGAAAAACGGCTGGCTCTACCTCGCCTACAGCGACCCGCAAAAAAATGCCGAGGGCAAAGCCGTCAGCCTGACGCGCATCATCCGCGCCAAGCTCAAGGACGGCGCGCTCGCCGAGCAGCAGACGATTTTCCAAGGCCCCCTCGAATACTACCGCCCCGCCGGCGGCGTGCACTTTGGCGGTCGCATCGCCTTTGATCGCGCCGGCTTTTTATTTTTCACCATCGGCGAACGCGGCGACGGTAAAAACGCCCAGGACCTCGCCCGCCCCACCGGCAAAATCCACCGCATCTACGACGACGGCCGCATTCCCGCGGACAATCCCTTTGCCAACGATCCCAAGGCCGACCGCACCATCTGGAGCTACGGCCACCGCAATCCCCAGGGCCTCGCCTTCCATCCCGTCACCGGCGAACTCTACGACGCCGAGCACGGCCCGCGCGGCGGCGACGAGCTGAACCTCGTCCGCAAAGGCCTCAACTACGGCTGGCCCATCATCACCTACGGCATGAACTACGACGGCACCGCCATGGTCGATATCACCGCCAAGGAAGGCATGGAGCAGCCCATTACCTACTGGGTCCCCTCCATCGCCCCCTGCGGCGCCAATTTCTACACTGGCGATCTTTTCCCGAAGTGGAAAAACCACCTCTTCGTCGCCTCGCTCGCCGCCGAGGAACTCCGCCGCCTCGAACTCATGGACGGCAAAGTCGTCGCGCAGGAAATTATTTTCAAAAACCTCGGCCGCATCCGCCACGTCATCACCGGCCCCGATGGCGCGCTCTACGTCCTCCTCCCCTCGCGCATCGCGCGAATCACGCCCGCGAAGTAAGTAGCGCCGGCTTCCAGCCGGCCTTTCCGAAGTGGCTGCGCCATCCTGCCGCAGGTTCCGAAACTGCACCCGTAGCCGCGGGCGCCAGCGGGCGGGTAATGCGCCCCCCGCCACCA
>JACMRG010000177.1 GCA_014376585.1 Opitutaceae bacterium
GCGGAGGCGAGCGGGGAGATGAGGGCGCAGAGGAGAAGGGTGGCGACGAAGGGGAACAGGTTGCGCGGGATGAAGAGGCAGACGGGTGAGAAGCGCGGGAGGGGAGTGGCGGCGAGGGCGGCGTGGGCGCGGGTGGTCCAGTCGGAGGGAAGCGGGATGTTTTCGCCGTAGAGCGAGTGATCGGATTCGCGCCACAGGGTGGCGAGGGCAGAAAGGGTTTCGGGTTTTGGGTTTCGAGTTTCGAGTTGGGTGAGGCGGGCGAGATCGGTGACGGTGGGGGCGGCGGTGCGGATTTGCAGGAGGAGCGCGGTGTCGTGTTGCCAGCGCAGTAGCAGAGACTGCTGCTCCTTTTGAAAGTTGGGAGTTGAAGGTTGAAGGACGGAAATTTCCGTGAGGAGTTTTTGCAGGCGGGTTTTGGCTTCGCGGCGAGGGAGGAGGGGATCGGTTTCGCGGGCGCGGCGGAGGGCGAGCCAGAACCAGAGGGCGATGAGCGCGATCCAGGGTAGGCTCAACCAAAGCAGCACGGTGCGCGCGGGAGCGGGCACGGATGCGAGCACGGAGCCGGTGAGCGGATCGCGGGGCAGGGCGAGCGGGGCGGGGACGGGGAGGATTTTGTTTTTCGGTGCGTTGACGCGCGACGGATCACCGGAGGCGGGTGGCATCACGTTGAGCGCAAGGCCGCCGGCGGGCATGGGGGCGGTGTCGGGCTCGGCGATGGTGACGGTGGTGGCGGGGGTGGTGATGGTTTTGTAGGCACCGGTCTTGGGATCGAAGTAGGTGAAGTTGACCGGGCCGAGCGTGTAGGTGCCGGGCTTGGAGGGGACGAGGACGACGTCCTCAGTGAGCGTAGAGTCGAACAGTTTGCCTTCGGCGGGGGTGCGTTTGGCCTGGGGCGAGACGACTTGGAAGTTTTTCGAAACGGCGCGCGGGGGCAGGCCGGCGATGTCGGGCCAGTTGGCCGGGCCGGTGAGCTCCAGGGTCCATGTGATGGGTTCGCCGACGGCGGCGGTAAGAGGGACGATTTTCGAGGCGAGCTTCAGGTCTCCGACGGCGCCGTTGAAACCGGCGGGGGCGACGGGGAGCGGTTTCACCTCAAGCACGGGTGCGCTGCTGGTGACGGAGTATTGTTGATACTGGCGTTGCTGGAAGAAGCCGAAACCGGTGACGCCGACGGAGAGATTGAGGAGCTGAGTAACGGCGTTCAGGCGGAGGCTCCCGGGAGTGCGGGCGATGGCGCGGGTGCGGTAGGCGAGGCCGGTGCGGGGTTCGGCGCCGGTGCGAAAATCGAGGGGCTCGGGGCGCGACCAATCTTCCGAGACCAGGGGCTCGGCGTTCCACTCGATCTGGCCGCGGCCGAAATCGGGGAAGTAGCTGCGGGCGGCGTCGAGGGTGTAATTGAGGGTGAAGACTTCGCCGGCCCAGACGCTGGCGGGAGCGGCGACGAGGCGGGAGTTGGCGGCGTTTTCGAGGGAGACGCCGGTGTTGCCGACGGTGGCGGAGCCGGGCTCGAAAATGGCGACGGGCGTGCGGAGTTTGCCTTTGTTGGTCGCAATCTCGAAGGCGGGAATCGTGACGCGCTGTTTCTTGGAGAGGCGGGCGGCGTAGGTAAGCGTGACGGAATCGGAGCGCGTGAAATTGATGATCGAGGTGCTGGTGGACTGGCCGGCGAACTCGAGAGTGAGGCCGTCAACCTTGGGGAGGCGCGGGGTGTCGCTGGGTGCGCAGTCTTCGAAGATGAGCATGAGCTCACTGGTCTGGCCGACAGCGAGGGCGCCCTGCAGGGGTTCCCAGCGGACGGTTTGGGCGCGGGCGGCGGTGGCGAAGAGCGCGGTGAGGGCGAGCAGGAGAAGGGAGAAATGGGGAAATCTGAAAATCAGGAAGTCGGGAGCGTGGGCGGGGGAGTTCTGGCCGCAGTCGGAGGTGGCCGGTCCGTCGGGTGAGCGGGACGGAGCTAGGAACGGCGATGCCAGGGAGGTCGCGGAAAGATGCGCCGGCAGAGCGATGAGGCGGAGGAAGGGAGCGGTGAAGCGGGACATGCGGGAAATCGGGGGGAGGACAGAACATGGGCGAGATGCCCATGCCACGACGGAGGTGATCACCAGTTTTTACCTTTTTTGGCGGGAGAGGGCTGGGGGGCGCCCTGCATGAGTTTGAAAAGTTTTGCGGGAGAATCCTGGTTGCGGAGTTGGTCGAGCTTTTGGAGCGGCATCGCGAGCGAGGGGTCGGCGTTGGCGTCGAAGGGCTTTTTATCGGGATTGCCGCCGACCTGCTGGGTGTCGCCCTCGGGTGGGGGCGGCGGTTGCGGCTGGTCGTTCATGTCGCCGAATGCTTTTTGGCCCTGCTTGCCCTCGGTGGGTTTCGAATCGGGGTTGTCGGGCGAATCTTTGCGCTCGTTTTTGTCGTCGGGTTTTTGCTGATCGTTTTTCTGTTGGGACGGATCGGATTTGTCGGAGGACTGGCTCTTGTCGTCCTTGTCCTTCTTTTGATTGGGGTCGGATTGGCCGTCTTTGTCCTGCTGATCTTTTTTGTCCTTATCTTTGTCTTTGTTTTTCTCGTCCTCTTTTTTGTCGTCGGGCTTTTTGAGGAGAGCGTTGAGCTCGTCGCGGAGTTTGGGCCAGTCGGCGGTTTTGGAATCGAGCGCGGAGCCGGCGTCCACGGCGGCGAGGGCGTCTTGGACGGGACCGGGCGAGACGGGCTGCTGATCGGTTTGCAGGCGCTGGCCCCAGGTGACCGTTTCGCGGGCGAGCTCGGCCCAATCGCGGCCGGAGCGGTCGGGCGAGGCGGCGAGGCGGGTGACGATTTTTGAGAGCGCGGCGGAGGGCGCGGGAGGATTTTTTAATTCTCCATTCTCGATTTTCGATTTTTCGGAGGCTAAGGGCGGGTCGCTCTCGGCCACGCCTTTACGGGTCATTTGAGCGGAGAGCGGAGAGCGGAGAGCGGGGAGCAGGAAGAAGCAAAGGAGGGCGACGACGGTGGCTGCGGCGGGAGAGGCGGCGTGAGCGGGGGCAGACGGCGCGCCCAGCGGTCGCGCCCCACTTTGGAGGCGGCGGGGTTTGGGACGGACGGGGAATTCGCGCCAGAAACTCGCGATGAGGCTGAGTAGCGCGAAGGCGAGCGGCCATTGGTAGCGCTCCACGAGGCGGACAGAGTGTTTCTCCATGAACTCGCCTTTCTGGCCGGCCTCGACGGTGGACTGAATGAGCGTGGCCATATCGACCCAAGTGGAGGCGTCGCGGTAAACGCCGCCGGTCATGGCGGCGAGTTCGCGGAGGGTGTTGGGCTCGAGCTTGGAGAGGACGACGGCGCCGCGGTCGTCTTTGACAAAGCCGTTCTGGCCGTCGGGGATCATCCCGCCCGCCGAAGTGCCGATGCCGAGGCCGAGGACGCGGATGTTTTTCTTTTTGAGTTCTTCGGCGGCGGATTTCCAAGTGTCATCGGTGGCTTCGCCGTCGGAAAGAATGATGAGGAAGCGATCAGCGGAACCGCTCTGTTTGAAAGCGGTGAGGGCAGTCTGGATGAGCGCGGTGTAGTTGGTGCCGCCTTCGGGGAGGTAGTCGGGGCCGAGGTTGGGAAGAAATTCGCGGAGGATCTCGTAGTCGGCGCTCAGAGGGGATTGGAGGAAGGCGGTGCCGGAGAAAACGAGGAGGCCGATGCGTTCGCCGGCGAGACGCTCAAGGAGCGACTGGATGAGGAGCTTGGCGCGATCAAGGCGCGACGGTTTAATGTCGGGCGTGAGCATCGAACGTGAGAGGTCGATGGCCAAGAGGATCTCGCGGGATTGATCGAAGACGGGCTCATCGATACGGCCCCACTGCGGGCGGGCGAGGGCGGTCAGGGCGAGGGCCAGGCCGAGGAAGAGCCAGAGGCGCGGGCGCCGGGCGCTCGCGGGAGTGGAGGACGGGGCTTGGTGAGCGGAGAATTCGAGCGTGTCGACACTGGCCTCGGCGCGGAGGATTTTGGGCTGGCTGAGGGCGGAGGCGCGGCGCGCGCGGGTGAGTTCCCATACGAGCACCGCGACGGGGACGAGGAGCAGCCAGAAGAGTTGGGGATGCGCGAAAGTCATTTTTGGGAGGCGCGAGGCGTGAGGCCAGAGGCGAGAGGGGCGAGGGGCGCGGTCGGGCTGGGAGGTCCCGACGCTACCACGGAGGGGAGCGCGGAGCGTGGACCGCTCAGGAGGGCGGCGGCGAGCAGCAGGACGAAGGCGGGGACGGCGACCCACGGGAAGAGTTCGGTCGTGAGGAGGTAGCTCTTGGCTTGGAATTCGATTTTTTGCGCGCGGTCGATGGCTTTAAACGCGGCTTCGGCGGCGCCGGTGGCGAAGGCGCGGGAGAGTTTGCCGCCGGTGTATTCGGCGACTTCGCGGAGCGCGGGCTCGTCGAGGTCGGACATCATGCGACGGTAGCCGACCTTGTTGCCTTTGTCGTCGAACACAGGGAAGGGGACGATGCCGTCCTTGCCGGCCCCGACGGCGTAGATGGGAATATTGCGGGACTTGGCGAGTTCGGCGGCCTGCATGGGGGCGAGGGCGCCGCGGTTGTTGGCGCCGTCGGTCATGAGGACGACGAAGGCACCCTGACGTTTTCCGCCGGATTCGCGTTTGGCCTGCTCGAGGCGGGTGAGGGCGACGCCAAGACCGTCGCCGATGGCGGTGCCGTCCTCAATGAGGCCGATTTTCACGCGCTCGAGTTGGGCGGCGAGCCAGTCGTGATCCGTGGTGAGAGGGGCCATGGTGTAGGCGCGGCCGGAAAAGAGGACGATGCCGATGCGGTCGGAAGGGCGCTTCTCAATGAAGGCTTGGATGACCGGCTTGATGGCTTGGAGGCGATTGATGCGCTCCCCGCCGCGTTCGTAATCCTCGGCGAGCATCGAGGAGGAAAGATCGATCGCCAGCATGATGTCATAACCTTCGGAGCGAACCTCGCGCTTGTCCTCGACGCGCTGGGGGCGGGCGAGGGCGGCGACGAGGAGAACGAGGCCGGCGACGGCGAGGCCGGTGGGCCAGCGGGACGCGGCGGCGAGAGACGGTCGATGCCACGCGGCGGCGAAAGGCACGAGCAGCACAGGCACGCGGCGACGGCCGCGGAGCCACATGGCGAGCGGCAGCGCGAGGAGCGCGAGGAACCAGAGGGGATCGTGGAGCGTGTAGTTAAGCATGCTTCACGGCCGGGGCGGAAAGGAGGGCCTCACGCACAGGGCGCCGAGGCCGCGGAGGAAGGAGAGACGGAACCATTCGCTCACGCTCTCGGCCACGGGAGAGCGGCGAGGAAGGCGCGGGGATGACGGCTCCGTGCAAACGCGTGGGGACGCGGCGCACCACCCCGTAGGACTGGCTGGGGTGCGGGTCATCGGATGGAACCGGCTCTCATGCGGGCGTGGAAAAAGCGGACGAGGGCGTCGAGGCGGTTTTCTTCGGTGCTCACGACGAGACGGCTGAGGACATCGGGGAACAGGGCGGTCCAGGACGTTTCGCGGGCGGCGCGCCACTCGGCGTGTGCGGCCCGTTCGGCGGAAGAGTTCTCAATCGTGACGAGCTGGCCGGTGGTCGGGTCGTAGGCGGCGAACTGGCCTTGGTTGGGCAGGGCGCGTTCCCATGGGTCATCGACGCGGAAGCCCATGGTCTGGTAGCGGCGGCGCAGGACAGTCCAGCCTTCGGGCTCGGGGCGCGGTGCAAAATCACCGAGCCAGAGCATGACGCTGTGTTTCGGTGCGGCGCGGGAAAGCAGGCGCCACGGGATCGAGTCGAGGGCGGAGGAGGACGGCTGAGTGTTGAGCGTCGAGAGCGAAGGCGCCGGGCGTGCGAGCAAAGTGGCGGCGGCGTGGAGGATGGCACCGCGGCCGCGCACGGGTTCGCGGAAGAGATAAGCGCCGCCGGGGGCGGCGTAAACGAAGCCGACACGGTCGCGGTTGACGGCGCCGAGCAGCATGACGAGACCGGCGAGTTCGAGGAGCGCCTCGCGTTTCGATTGGGCGCCGGAGCCGAATTGAAGGCCGGGGGAATCTTCGAACACAACGAGGAGGGTGACCTCGCGTTCCTCGACGAATTTTTTGCGGTAGGGTTCGCCGAGGCGGGCGGTGACGTTCCAGTCGATGTCGCGGACGTCGTCGCCGAAGGTGTATTTGACGACTTGGTCGAACTCCATGCCGCGGCCGCGGAAGGCGGAGCGATATTCGCCGCTGAGGACGTTTTCAACGGCGTGGCGGACGCGCCATTCCAGTTGGCGCAAAAGCGCCAAGGGATTTTCGATTTTCAATTCTCGATTTTCGATGGCCGGAGGCATGCGGGGAGTAGCGGAACGGGACGTGGCGGGATCTATCCTCTTTCTCTTAATCTTAATCTTTCTTCGAAGCGCTGGGGGCGGGGAGAAAGATTGGGAGAAAGAGGAGAGATAAAGATTTTAGACGGCGGGAATCGGCGTGGAGGCGATGACTTGGGCGACGATTTTGTCGGCGGTGATTTCCTTGGCCTCGGCTTCGTAGGTGAGGCCCATGCGATGGCGGAGGACGTCGGGGGCGAGCTCTTGGACGAGGGCGGGGGACAC
>JACMRG010000025.1 GCA_014376585.1 Opitutaceae bacterium
TGCCCGACCGCCAGCCACTCCCCCGTCCCGATTTACGCCGCATGCTGATCGCGCTCGGCCCGGTCGTAGTTTTCGGCTCCAGCAATTTCCCCTTCGCGTTTTCTGTGGCCGGTGGCGACACCGCTTCCGCCTTGGCCGCCGGTTGTCCCGTCATCGTCAAAGCCCACCGCGCCCATCCCGGCACCGCCGAACTCGTCGGCCAAGCCATCGTCCGCGCCGTCGCCGCCGCCGGTCTTCCCGCCGGCCTTTTCTCCCTCGTGCATGGAGGCGGTTCCACGGTCGGCATCGCCATGGTGAAACATCCCGCTGTCGCCGCCGTCGGCTTCACTGGCTCGCACACCGCCGGCCGCGCCCTCTGCGCCGCCGCCGCCGCGCGCCCGCATCCGATCCCGGTTTATGCTGAGATGAGCAGCCTCAATCCCGTCTTCCTGTTACCCGAGGCCCTGCGCGAACGCGGCGCCGCCATCGCCACCGGCCTCGCGGGTTCCTTTACCCTCGGCGTCGGCCAGTTCTGCACCAAGCCCGGACTCATCTTCGCCGTGCGAGGCGCCGACACCGATGCTTTCCTCAAAACGCTCACGACCGCCGTGCAAGGCGCAGCCTGCGCCACGATGCTTACCCCCGGCATCAAATCCGCCTTCGAAGAAAACCGCACCAAGGTCACGAAGCTGCCCAACGTCACCGTCCTCGCCGCGTCGACCGCCGCACCCGATGCGCAGAAAACTCAAGGCCAGCCCAGCGTCGCCGTCACGACCGCCGCCAACTTCCTGAAACACCCCGACCTGGCGACCGAAGCCTTTGGCCCATTCACGTTGGTCATCATCGGCGATTCGTCCGACGAAATTCTCGCCTGTGCGCGCGCCCTCGAAGGCCAGCTCACCGCCACCCTGCACGGCACCGCGGCCGACCTTACTGCCGCCACCGTCCTCGTATCGGTCCTCGAACAAAAAGCCGACCGCCTCCTCCTCAACGGATTCCCCACCGGAGTCGAAGTCAGCCCCGCGATGAACCACGGCGGCCCATCGCCCTCGACCAGCGATTCGCACTTCACCTCTGTCGGCACTGCCGCCCTGCTGCGGTTTGCACGCCCGCTCTGCTATCAAAACTTCCCGCCCGCACTGCTCCCATCCGCGCTGCAAGACTCCAATCCGCTCGGCCTGATGCGCCTGATCAACGGGACCTACATCAAAGCCTGAGCGCGCGGTAACCGCCCATAAAAAAGCCGACTCTCAGGAGTCGGCTTTTGCTTTTAAACTTAGCTTCAATCGACCCTTCAATCGCGGCGCGAGAGTAGGTAGAGGAGATTCAGCAGCGCGCCGACAAAGGCAGCCACATAGGTGAGCGCCGCCGCATTGAGCGTCTCATTGACACCGGGCATCTCGTCGCGGTCCAAAATCCCAAGCTCAGTGAGTTGCACTTTGGCCCGCCGGCTTGCATCGAACTCCACCGGCAGCGTGATGAGCTGGAAAAGCGAAAGCACCGCATAACAGATGATCGCGACATCCAGAACGATACCGGTCAGGCCACGCACGAGAAACCAGCTCGCAAGAATGATGAATGGCAGGATGCCAGAAACAATCCGCGTCGCCGGCACGAGCGCCATACGCAGGCTCAACATCGAGTAACCGATCTTGTGCTGAATCGCATGCCCCGCTTCGTGGGCCGCCACGCCGAGCGCCGCGAGACTGGTGCCGCGATAGTTCTCCGAAGAGAGCACGAGGCGCTTGTTCGTCGGATCGTAGTGGTCGGTCAGGTGACCGTCAGTTTCCGTGATCTCAACGTCGGTAATGCCCGCCCGCGTCATCACGGCTTCCGCTGCCTCGCGGCCGGTAATGCCGCCGCGCGAGAGAATTTTGGCGTTCTTGTTGTATGTGCTCGTGACTCGAATTTGAGCGTAGATCGCGAGGATGAAGACGAGAACGAAGAGCACTATAAACACCCCTTGGGGGATGAACACAAAGGCGAGTGAGTTGATCATTTTGTAGGCTGGTTAAAACTTTTACGGGGCAGACATCAGCGGCAACCGATGATGTAACCAACGAAAAACAAAACGCGCATTTTGCCAATGCAAAGCGCGCGTTTGGAAAGTTCGTAACGGCATTCCACCGTCCGATCAAGTGATCGCTACCCGAGCTTCGGCACGTCGAGCCAGCGACGCTCGGACCACGATTGCAGGCCGATTTCGGCGAGCTGCACGCCCTTGGCGCCCTGCAGCAAATTCCATGGGAACGGATCGCCTTTGACGACGTGCTTCAGGAAGAGCTCCCACTGCACCTTGAACGCGTTGTCGAAAACGTCGTTGGTGGGCTGGGTGACCCAGCCATCCATGTATTTGATGGGGCTATCGGTGTCGGGGCTCCAGACGCAACGGGGCGTCATCGAGCCGTGTTGAATCACGCAGTTACGGAGGCCAGCGACGGCGCTGCCGTTCGTGCCATCAACTTGGAGCGTAAGGAGGTCGTCACGACGCACGCGCACCGCCCAAGAAGAGTTGAAATTGCAGATCACGCCGTTCGTGAGTTCGAAGGTCGCGTAGGCCGAGTCGTCGGCGGTGCACTTGTAGGGTTTGCCCGCTTCATCCCAGCGTTGGGGAATGTGCGTGGCGCCGAGACAGGAAACCGACTTCACTTCTCCGAAGAGATTCTGGATCACATACTGCCAGTGGCAGAGCATATCGACGATGATGCCGCCGTCATCTTCTTTGCGGTAGTTCCACGACGGACGCTGCAGCTTATCATTCTCCCCGGTGAACACCCAGTAACCAAACTCGCCGCGCACAGAGAGAATCTTACCGAAGAATCCGGTATCGATGAGATACTTGAGTTTCAGCAAACCAGGCAGCCAGAGCTTGTCCTGCACGACGCCATTCTTGAGGCCAGCCGCGGTAACTTCATTATAAAGCGCGAGCGCTTCCGCCGAGGTCGTGGCCGTGGGCTTCTCACAGTAAATGTGTTTCTTCGCGGCGATGGCCTTGCGCACACCGACCGGACGCTGGCCGGTGAGAGTCGCGTCGAAATAGATCTGATTGCCGGCATCCGCGAGCGCGGCGTCGAGATTCGTGCTGTAACGCTTCACCCCGGCGCGGGCGGCAAGTGCGGCCAGCTTGGATTCACTGCGACCGATCAGGATCGGGTCGGGCATGATCACTTCCGAGTCACCGAGCTTGATGCCGCCCTGATCGATGATGGCTTTGATCGAGCGCAGGAGATGTTGATTTGTGCCCATGCGTCCCGTGACGCCGTTCATGATGATACCGACTTTGTGCGTGGTCATTTGATTTTGAAGGGGGTGTGGTTGGGTGATAAACTTCCGTCATCTTAGGCGCGAAGTCACCGCTTGCGTTAGAACGATCCCGACTTTTGCTAGCACAAAACCGACGTCACCATGCTGGCTTGGAGTCCCCTGTTAATCCAAAAAATCGAAATCCACGCACTGGGCTTCCAGCTGCGCAAACTCCAGCTCAACCGCCATCGCTCCGCCGAGGTCGCGCCGCATACGCACACCTATGCGCAGCTTATTCTCTACCTCTCTGGCGAAGGCTGGCAGCTGATCGCCAAACGCAGGCGCCCGGCCCGCTCGGGCGACGTCTTCACCATCCCCCCGGGCACGCCTCACGGCTTCGCCCAACGCGGCCGCAGCCGCCCGGTGTGCCTCGTCGTAGACTACGAATTGGAAACCGTCGCCCGCGTCCGGCTCGTCCACCGCAGCCTACCGCAGTCCACGCTCAACGAATTACACGCCCTCCTCGCCCGCGTGCCGGCAAAGGGTCGCCCACGACTCAGCGACTACGCTTCGATTCTATCGGTGATTGCTCTGCTCTTGGAGCCGTCGGCCGAAGCGAGCCCGGCGCGGCCCGCGCATCCGATCACCGACAAAGTGCGCGGGTTGATGCGCCACCACGGTCCCCTGGCCAAAGTTGCGCGTGAGGCCGGCTATCATCCCGACCACCTTAACCGGAAACTTAAGCGCGAAGCCGGCGTGGGTCTGCGCGAGTTGCGTGACCGGCTGCGATTGGAGCATGCCCAGAACGCGCTCCGCAAAGAGCCATCCGTCGCCGACGCCGCCGCGGGGGCGGGCTTCGACGACCCCAACTATTTCGCCCGCTGGTTTCGCGCCAAGACCGGCAAGACCCCGAGTGCTTGGCGCGGTTAGCGCGGTTTATTCAGGCTTTTTCGTGCACTGTGGCTGCGCCCCCCCAGGCAACGGTGGAATCGCGCCGACACCTGCGGGCGGCAACGTGCCGTTAAGCTCCTGACGCCAGTGAGCCACGTCGCCGCCGGGGCAGTAAACATAGATCATGTGCATCGGCTCGTCCCCCGTGTTAGTGAGCTGATGGAAAAGCGTGGGCGGCATAAACACGGCTTGGCCGGCTTTGATCGGGCTGCGCTCGGTGCCGACACAGATTTCACCTTCGCCCTGCACGATGAAGTAAACTTCCTCTTGCTCCTGATTGTGCCAGGGCACCTGACCGCCCCGCGGCTCTAAGATGGAGTAGCCCATCGAAAAACCCTTCGCGGGAATGGGCTGGCCGAGTTGGCCCACAAGGCCGCGGCCCCAACGACGGGCGGGGAAAGTGCCTCCGGGAAGCTTGGCGAGATCCGCGATAATCATGGGCACCGTGTTGAGCGGCCCCCAAACCAGAGGCGAACTTTTTTTGCCTGATTATACCGCCAGACCGCTACGCTCCAACAACGCCATGGGATCGGGATCACGTCCCATGAAATCGCGGAAGAGTTCAAGCGGATCCGCGGAATTCCCCTGGCTCAAAATCTTTTCCACGAACTCCCGCCCCACGTTCGCGTTAAAGATGCCCTCGCGACGAAAGCGCGAAAACGCATCGGCCTCCAGCACCTCCGCCCACTTGTAAGAATAGTAACCGGCCGCATAGCCCACCGGATCCGAGAACAGATGATTGAAACGTTTCACGATCGTCGGCGCCGGCGGCTCGGTCGGCACAAGACACTCGCCGATCAGCGCGCGTGCGGCCGGCTCGATATCCGCGACGCCCGCCCACTCCCCCGCACGGATGTGCAAAAGCAAATCCATCTTTGCAAAGGCCACCTGCCGCATCGTGACGCACGCGGCACGGAATTTTTTCGCCGCCGTCATCTTTTGAAAAATATCATCGGGAATGGCGGCACCGGTTTCATAGTGCCGCGCAAACAGATCCAGGCTCGCGCGTTCCCAGCACCAGTTTTCCATGATCTGCGACGGTAACTCGACGAAGTCCCACGCCACATTCACACCGTTGAGCGACTTGATTTCCACCTCTCCGAGCAAGTGGTGCAGCAAGTGTCCGAACTCATGAAACACCGTCTCGACTTCGCGATGCGTGAGCAGCGCAGGCCGGTCCGCCGCGGGCGGCGTCAGGTTGCCGCA
>JACMRG010000178.1 GCA_014376585.1 Opitutaceae bacterium
CATCGGCCTCGAAGGGCCGGATGTAATCGCTGTAACTGCCACGGCCGACGCGCACGAGCGTGTCGATGTTGTGCACGCGGGCGGCGCGGATCTGGTTTTCCAGACTGAGCCAGTCGTTAGGCACGTGTTCGGTGCAGAGCCACACGGCATCGACGCCGGAGAGACCGGCGATCTCGATGACGCGCGGGTCGGAGAGATTGATTTTAAGGGTCGTGGGAAGTTGACCCTCACGGAGGAGTTTCAGCACACGGCTGACGCGGGTTTTCATGCGTAAAGTGACTCGAGGATTTCGGAAACGTCCACGCGGCGCGAGCCTTCGGCCCGACTGCGGAGACCGGCGATGATGATCGCCATGAGTTCAACGGTGTCGCCGAACGGATAGGCGGACTGCCCCTCGCGGAGAAAATCCACAAAAGCTATCAACTGCCGGCGGAAGGTCGTGTAGGTATCGGTGAAGCGCACGGTCGCCTGGCCCGCCATACCGCAGAGGTGGAGCGTGCCGAAGGTGGCGCCGCCGTCGTAGATTACCGGCAGAGTAACCTGCGTGCCGGAGCGGTGCGTGAGGTGCGCGATCTCCAGACCGGGCGCGGACTCCAATCGCACCGAGGTGTAGCCGGGACCGGTCAGGCGGAAAACGGGCTCAAGGGCGTGGATGCCGTAGCGCTCCCAGGTCTTGGCCGTCACGCTGGAGACCCAGCGGAGTTGCCCCAACCCGGATTGGCCGCCGAGATGAGGGTCGAGTTCGGGAGCGTAGCGCAGACCGCTGGAAGAAAGGAGGCGCGCACCGGCTTTTTCCCACGCTATGAACGTGCGAAGATCCTCCACGCTGGTCGCGAGGGGCTTGTCCACAAAGACAGGCAGGCCCGCCTCTATAAACGGCCGGGCGCGGCGCATGTGGTCAAAGCCATCGTCGGTCGAAATCAGCACGGCATCGACGTGGCCGATGACATCCTCGGGATTTTTTACGACGTTTGGAATGAGCGCGGTCGCGGCGACCGCCGGCGCCTCGGAAGGATCATCGGTCCACACGTGGGTCACCCGTGCACCGGGAATGCCGACCGTCGCCGGCGCGTGCGGGCCCATATAGGCGATGATCCCGGGATAAGGGCAGCGTGCGAGGGCGGCGGGATCGTAGCCGTTGATGATCGAGGACCATGAAAACGGATGCCCGTTGCCCGCGATCATACCGAGCATCGCGAGACGCAAATTCGCGGGGGCTATCGCGGGAGTGGGAGCGGCGGGGGCGACGGGCGCGGCGGACGACATGGGACGGAAAATTAGATTCAGGCGAAATTTTCCGCCGTGGCGACACGGGCCCCACGCTCCGCGGAGGCGAGCGCCGCGAGATTGAAGCGCAGGGTCTGCGCCGCGTCGGCCAACGAGCAGAGACCGGACGGGCGACCCTCGATGAGGTCGAGGAAGGCGCCGGCCTGACGTGTAAAGTGGCTGTCGCGCTCGACGGGCGGGCTCTGCCGCCACTCCCAATCGGCGGCTCCGTGGGTAAACGTGCCCCAACGCTGTCGGTGGAACTCTATCTTCAAGCTGCCGCGGGCGGTGTTGAATTGCAGTGTGGTTTCGTTCGGCGCCTGAAATTGGTTCAGCGTGTAGGCCACGGGCACGGGACCATGCCGGGCGAGGATATGGACGGTGTCCTCCACTTCCACTTTGGGCAGAGCGAGGTGGGCACAGTCGCAGATCACGGTATCGGTCGGCCCGAGCACGCCTTCCATCCAATTGGCCAGGTGCGTGAGCGCATCCTGAATCGCGCCGCCGCCCATGCGGCGATCACGATAATAAGTCTCGGCGTAAGCCGGGCGCAAAAGGTGAAACGCCTGGCCGCTCGTCGCCGTGGCTTGCAGCACCGGACCCAGTTCGCCGCCCGCGAGGTAAGCGGCCGCTTCCGCCAAAAAAGGAATCACGCGATAGATGTAGGCCACCGCGAGTTGCTTCCCGGATTGCTCATGCGCGCGAAACAACTCATCGAGTCCGGCCAGCGAATGAGAAAGCGGTTTTTCCACCAACACATGTTTGCCGGCCCGCAGCGCCTGGATCGCCATGGACACATGGAAGTGCGCCGGAGTGCAGATCACGACCGCGTCGAACGATCCGCGCAGCGCTTCGGCGGAGTCGCTCACAGTCGCGACGCCATACGTGTCCGCCATGCGTTGCAACAACTCCGGGTTGGCATCGCACGCGGTGACTTTCGCCCGCCCGGTCTGCGTGAAGCAGCGCAGATGGCGTTCGCCAATGCTGCCGCAGCCGATGATAAGAACCGAATGCATGAAATGAGTGGTGAAGTTAAAACCGGAATTTACTGCAGAAACCATCAACTGAATGTGCCCATAGCCTGGAGCGGGCAAACCTAGTTGCGTCTTGCAGAATATGTATACATTTGCATCAACTATCCTATGAAGAATGTCAACTCGGATATGGCTTACGACTACATCCGCAAGCGGATTCTCCACGGAGAATATGGCCCGGGCAAAGCCCTCATGACCGAATCGCTTTCGACCGAGATCGGCGTCAGCCGGACGCCCGTGCGGGATGCCCTGCGGCAATTAGAATCCGACGGTTTGGTCAGCATCCGCCCGCGCCTGGGCGCAAGCGTGAAGCAGATGAACGTGAAGGAATTTCGCGAGATGTGCGACCTGCGCCTGGCCTTGGAAAGCCACGCCGCCGGACTGGCGGCCATCAATCGGCGCGAGGCGGATTTGCACGAGATCGAATTTGCGCTCGAAGCCATGCGCCGGCTCAACGTCGCCATCCTTGCCGCCCCCCAGGAAGATCCGCTCATTGCCGAGCTCGTCCGGGAGGACGTGCGCTTCCATGTGGCTATCATGTCTGCGGCAAAGAACGACCTGATGAAGAAAGAGATACTACGCCTCCACCTCATTAATCGCGTGGTCTCCGGCCCCGCCGGCTGCGAGCGTCCCATCGTTACTAAAAGTGATCGCGATATCCGCCGCCAAGCTGTCTTGGACAGCCACGACGAGATCTATGCAGCGATCGCCCGTTCCGATCCGGTAGCCGCGAAACAAGCCATGGAACGGCACATCCAAGATATCATCGACGGCAGCATGCGTCCCATGGCCAGAGCCGAGAGTGGCCTCATCGCCCGTGAGCTCACGGCCGAAGAAATGTCCTACGGTCTCTAAATCGCGCGGCCTGCGCGCCGCCGCGATCTGCCATCGCGGGGAGGGGCGCGTCAGAAGCTCCGCGTCTGAACACTCGGCCGCGCCCCACGCGCACGCTCCACCCGTATTCCCGGCGAATAAGGGTTGACACTAAAAAGTCGCATTTATACGCGTGCATACATTGCTCCTTCGCCCACTTAATACCATGATCATCCACCGTCGTCTTACCGATTTGAAGAAAATGGCAGTCACGTGCGCGGCCTTTGCGGCCGCCTCTCTGGTCTCCTTCGCTCAGTCCACCGCCTCCACCCCCGCAGCCGCAGGCAAAGACGAGGCCGTGATGCTCTCGTCTTTTCAGGTCAGCTCCACCCAAGGCAAGGGCTACACGTCCGGTAATGCCGCCACCGGTTTCAAAACCAACGAGTCGCTCCTCAAAATTCCCCAAGCCGTCACCCTCGTCACCCGCGACCTGATCGACGACATCGGCGCCGTCGATTCCTCCAACATCCTCCAGTTTGCCGGTGTATCCAATTTCTTCGTGGGCGAATCCTTTGCCATGCGAGGCACCCGCATCGGCTACCCCCTCCTCGACGAAATGCCCGATGGCGTGCCCTACCTGGACAACGTCAATCTCGACTCCTACACGGTCATGCGCGGCCCCGCGGCCACGCTCTATCTCAACGCCTCGCTCGGCGGCACCGTGCTGACCACCTCCAAGTTCCCCCTTCAAAAGGCCCAGTATTCCATCACTGGGAAAGTGGATCAGCACGGGACTTATCGGACCGAGGTCGATCTCACCGGCCCGCTCGCCACGCTTGGCGATTTCAAATTCAGCTATCGTTTCGTCGCCGCCGTGCAGGACGGGGATAGCTACTACAAAAACGTCGTCGATCACCGCCAAGTATTTCATCCCACGGTGCAGGTTACCTACAAGCACACGCTCATCCGCGTCGCCTACGATTACCAACACCTCGATCACATTCCCAACGCCAACAGCTTTCTGACTCCTGACGGTAAGCTCTACACCGGCGCCGGCCGTGATGAAGCCTACTACGTCAAAGGCACCATGGAGAACTTCCACCGCCGTGGCGTCCGCCTGATCGTGATCCAAAAACTCTCGGACAACTGGGACGTAAAGGTCGCCGCCACCCGCTGGTGGTTCTCCCGCTTCGGCGTGGTCGTGTTCCCTTCCGGCGGCGTCAATTTCATCAACCAGACGATGACGTTCAACTCCCGCAAGAACGACCAAAAGCTCGACTTCTCCATCGCCCAGATCGACGTAAATGGCCGATATCATATCGGCGGCATCGCCACCCAGACGACGTTCGGCGCCAGCTACAGCGACGAGGAAGGCATCAACCGCATCATCGGTTTCCCCGCCTCCGTCTTCCCGAGCCGCACCGTGTCTTTCGCCAATCCGCAGCTCGACCAGATCACCGCTCCGTCGATGAGTCAGTTCACCGCCGCCAATCCCGGCTCGCGGGCGACGACCTACCGCGGCAACGGCTACGTCCAGCAGACCGTCGATCTCCTGCCCGACCGCCTGACGCTCGTCGCCGGTTTCACGCGGAGCAAAATCAAGATTAATAACATCACCAACACCGCCACGCAGGCCATGGGCATTCCCGTCAACGGCACGGATACGCTCCATCGCTACGGAGCGGTCCTCAATATCACCAAAGACGCCGTCCTCTACGCCATGGAATCGACCACCTTCGCGCCGACCAATGCGCGCGACGTGAATCTCAACACCCTCCCCGCCGCCGTCGGCAAAGGCCAGGAAGCCGGTTTCAAGACCGCGTTCCTCGACGGTCGCATCTCGTCCACCTTTTCCGTCTTCAAGCTCGCCCTCACCAACCAGTCGTTCTTCGCCGGCGTCCGCCCCGATGGCATCAGCTACAACGCCCCCATCGGCTCCACCACGCAGAAGGGCTTCGACTTCGACCTCGCCTATAATCCCCTCCCCGGCCTCCAGTTCATCGGCACCTACTACAATGGCAAAGTTCGCGACCAAGCCAACAACCCCGTCGCCAATTCCTACTCGCAACAGCTCAGCCTCGTCGGGCGTTATGAAGTTCAAAACGACGCCCTCAAGGGTCTCGCTTTCGGCGCCGGCTTCGTCCGCATCAGCGGCCGCAAGCTCTCCACCGGCGGCGCCTACGTGAGCGGCGTCCCCGGCCTTACCTTCGTCACCCCCGAGGCCGGCAATCTCGTCAACCTCTTCGCGTCCTATCGGGTCAACCGCCACCTCCTCCTGCGCGTCAATATCGATAACCTCCTCGACAAAGCCTACGCTCTCGGCGCGCAGAACGCCTACTTCGTGGATCCCAGCCCGCCCCGCACCATCTCCGTCTCCGCGACCTACCGGTTCTAATCCGCCTCCGCCCTCATCCGCCCGCTGCCGTCGGGCGGGGGGCGCTCGGCCCCCGGCTTTTTCGCTCACCCTCGCCGCGCCTTCACCCCCCCTGATCTTCGACCCCCTCGCCCCCCCCGCCCCCTA
>JACMRG010000179.1 GCA_014376585.1 Opitutaceae bacterium
ACCTCCACCCCGGCCGCCTCGGCTACGGGCAGCACCTCGTCGAGAAACCCCTTGAGCCGTCGCCACAGTTCCTCGTGCGTGATCGCCGGCTGGTTACCCGCCGGGGCATCCGGATCGTAAACCATGTTCCAGATCATCCCCAGCGGAATGGGCGTGTCGCAGGGACCCTCCATGCCAACGGAGATCGCCCCGCCCCGCGCGTAGGGGCCGGTCACCCGGCCGGCCACGCCCGCGAGGCTGAAATTATAACCCATGATCGGAATGCCGGCTTCGCCCAAGGACCGGATGATCTGTTTGACGTTCTCGATGTGTTTCGGGCGGTTTGGCCCATCGAGCAAAATGTCGTGCCAGTGGGCGGGATCGAAGTTCTCCACCGCCTCCAGCGTCAGCCCGACCGCCTCCACCTCACGGCGAAGCGACCGCAGTTCGTCGGTGGTCCAGAGTTGGGCGGGATCGCCGGCCCGGCCCCAGCCGCTCTCGGTGCCGGTGGGTTGGTTGTCCCGCGGATTGAACGCACCGCCTTTGAAGTAGTCCGTGAGGTGCGCGACGATGTGGGTCGCACCGGCTTGGCGCGCAAACTGGAAATGCTCGCGGTTGAGCATGTGGCGGTAAAGTCCAAGACCGAGTTTCATGGTTCAGCGGTAACCGGGTAAGATGCGTCGGCGCAGCGTCGGCGGGCCCGATTAGAAGCTCTCCGCCGCGCCGCCGTCGACGGGCAGCATGACCCCGGTCACAAACTTGGCCGCCGGGGACGCGAGATAGACCGCCGCCCAACCGATATCGTTGGCTTCGCCAAAATGGTTGAGCGGCGTGCGGCCGAGGATCTTCGCCTTGCGGGCCGGATCGTTGTTGAGGGCTTTTTCCATCATCGCCGACGTGATCCAACCGGGCGCGATGGCATTGACGCGGACGCCGTGGGGACCCCACTCGGTCGCGAGCGTGCTCACGACGCCGCGGTAAGCGCTCTTGGCGGCAGCGTAGGCCACCACCAGGGGAATCCCCATCAGCGAGGCCATCGAGGCGGTGAAAATCACGCTGCCCGCGCGGCGGGCCACCATGCGTCCGCCCAGTTCCCGCGTCAGGGCGAAGGCCCCGTTGAGGTGCGTCTGCAACACCAGTGCAAACTCGGCGTCGGTGGTCTCGAGCGCGGGTTTTTTCAGGTGAACGCCGGCATTGTTGATGAGAATGCCGATCGGGCCGGCTCGTTGCTCGGCCTGTTCCACCAACGCGGGGATGGTTTCCAGCTTGGTGATATCGCCGGGCAGAGCCAAAGCCGCCGGCCCGATCGCCGTGCACGCGGCCATTAATTCCGCCTCGCGTCGGCCCACCAACACGACCCGGGCGCCGGCGGCGGCCAAGCAGTGCGCCATGCCGAGACCCAAGCCCGTGCCGCCCCCTGTGATGAGGGCCGTTTGGCCGGTGAGATCGAAAGCAGCGGGGAAATTTTGTGAGTTCATGATGGAGTTAAGGCCGATAAAAAGCGGGAGGAAATCAGGTGAGACGATCGGCGAGCTGCTCAGAGAATGCCGAATTTCTTGAAGGCGGCGGTGGCGCTCATGCCCTCCTCGATCGCCCGGCGGACGACTTTTTCCCCCCGAGCTTTTTCGAGCGCACGCGCGATGACTTCGGTCTCCAGTGCCTTGGGCACGATGACCACGCCGTCGAGATCGCCGAAAACGAGATCTCCCGGTTCCACCCACACTCCGCTCACTTCGATCGCGCACCGGTAATTCGCCACCTGGGTCCGGACCGCAGAATCCTGGGCGAAACGGCCGCGACTGAAGACCGGCCAATTTTGGCTCAGCACCTGGGGCGTGTCGCGGTGGTAACCGTCGATGACCGCCCCGACGGCCCCGCGGGTTCGCGCCGTCGCGGTGAGCAGCTCACCCCAATAGGCGCAGCGCATCCCGCCACCGGTCGCGAGATAGACTTCGCCCGCCCGCAGATCGTCGAGTGCTTCGGTGAGCAGGCCGAATGGCTTTTTCTGCGGACCGTGCACATCGATCATGAGCACCGGCATGGCGCGGCCGACGACCGCCATGTTTTCACGGATCGGCTGCACGGCTGCCGGCAGAAATTGGTGATAACGGCCGAGTGCATCGAGGACGTCGCCCACCACCGGTGTGTAAAGCTCGCGCTGAACGAGGGCAAAAAGTTCGGCGTCGGTCTTCCACTCATCGGACGAGCGGACGCGGCGGGGAGCACGGGGTGATTTGGGCATGGGAAAGGGGATTAGATTCGTCAAAATGGACGGTGGGAGGGGAAAAGGAATTGGGGGGGACGCCGGCCGAGCCGGTGGACTTTGCTTTTTTGGGACCCAAAGAGAACGCCGAACGGATCACAACCGGCCAAAGGGTTATCGTTAACAAGTCGAGCTCTTGACCGAGGCCCGGGTCGTTTGCATTTTTGTTTTATGACGACGCGCGAACTGGCCCGATTGGCGGGCGTTTCCTCGGCCACGGTTTCGTTGGCGCTGCGCAATCATCCGCGGATTTCGGGGGCGACGAAGGCGCGGATCACGCGGTTGGTGCGCAAGCATGGCTACGCTGTGGATGGCCGCGTCTCGGAATTGATGCGAAGTATTCGCCAACACGCCGGGGGTGAGCCGACGAGCGCGCTCGGCTTGATTTCGCTCTATCCCGAAGCGCGCCCGTGGGCGAACCGCTCGCGCCCCGGGCACTTGGCGAGGCTGCATCGTAGTATGGTGCAACGGGCGAACGAGCTCGGTTACCGGGTGGAGGAATTTTGGGTGCGCAATCCGGAGATGCAGCCGGCGCGCCTGGCGACGATCCTCGAGACGCGGGGTATCCGGGGGCTGCTCTCCCTCGGCGCGGAAGCGCTGGAGGACGAGATGCCCAGGGAGCTGCAGCAGTTTGTCATCGTAACGCAGGGCGCGAGTATCCGCACAAAGCTGCATCGGGTGGGCAGCCACTTCTCGCACAATGCGACGTTGTTGCTGGAACAATTACAGTCGCGGGGCTACCGGCGGCCGGGCGCGGTGCTCCAGCGGTTTCAGGACGGGCGCAACGCGCATGTGGTCGCGGCGATGTATCTCTATTTTTCGAAATATGTTTTCGACGGTTTGGAGATTCCGATTCTTTACGCCGGGGACTCGGTCGATCCGGCGGTGTTGACGGCGTGGTATCGGACGCACCGGCCGGACGTGTTGATCTATGCGGATCACGGGAAACACTACGCGTCGTTGCAGGCGTTTTTTCGGGCCCGGAAAATTTCCATCCCGCGCGATCTCGGCTTGGCGGTGCTGGACGCGGCGGTGCATCCGCCGGGTATTTCCGGCGTGCGGCAGGGCGTGGAGCAGATGGGCTTCAGCGCGGTGGACATGCTGGTGAGCCGGCTGCAGCAGGGCGAAAGCGGTCTGCCGCGCGTGGCGAAGATAGAGAAAGTCGAAGGCGAATGGGTGGAGAGCGGGACGTTACGGGCGGTCATCGTCCCGCCGGTGCTCGTGCCGGTGTAGGGCGGGCGATGGAAATCTCCCTGAGCGGTGGGCGGGTTCTTTGACTCTCCGCGGAACGGATCACGCATGGCCCACGACTCGCATACCACTGACGCTTTGAGGATTCGCGGGCCGCGCCGGAGTGCTTGCGCAACAAAGTCCCGCGAACGGGAACAGGCCCGCCTTCAGTGCTGGTAGGTGGAGGAGAGAATTGTGGCCGCGTTGACCATGGGCGCTCGCTTCGCCTGGCTCAACCCAGCCCAGGCAAAACGAGCCGATGAACAACCCGGATGATTTGCTGCAAGCGGCGGAAGAAATTCTCGCCATTTTGGCGCGGCGGCCGCTTCCCGGCGGTGATTGAAGATGCCGTGCGGCTTTCGACTCTGGTCGTGCGCGAGGGTAGTTCGCTCAAGATTGTGCCGGGACCGCATTTGATCGCGCTCAAGCTCTACGCCGGCGGTCACAAGTCCGAGGCGGACATTATTGAGTTGTTGGTTCGCAACCCTGATTTGGACTTGGACGATGTCCGGGCCGTATGCACGCGAGGCCTCGTGGGCGGACTCGACGAATTGATCGCCGAGGCCCGGTCGGTGTGACGGTCCGCTTGAAGCCGGGCCGGACACAGAATGCGACGAGGGTGTCGCGGCTCCAGGGAAGTCTACCCAAAACAAAAGGACGCGGGGCGGCGGGGACTGCGTGGCTGCTAAATTTGCTCCCACGGGGAGGAGACCTTGTTTTTGCGGCATGTTTTTTTTACGGGCAAGGTCGCGCTCGTCACGGGCGCTGCATCCGGCATCGGTCGAGCCATCGCGGAGACGTTGGCGGGACAAGGCGCGACGGTGTGGGTCGTGGATCGTGACGAAGTGGCCGGGGCGGAGGTTGTCGCGGCGATTCGCGCGACGGGAGGGGTGGCGGAATTTGCCGCGCTCGACGTGAGTGACGAGGCGGCGACGTTGGCGCTCGCGGCGCGGCTACCGGCGCTCGATGTCTTGGTGAACAACGCGGGCATCGGCGATGTGGGCGTTCTGCTGCGCACGACGGCGGCGGATCTTGATCGCTTGCACGCGGTCAGCGTGCGCGGGCCGTTTAATCTCTGCCGCGCCCTTGTGCCGGCGATGCTCGAGCGGCGGCGCGGGAGCGTGACCAATTTGGCATCGGTGGGCGGCGTGGTGGCGGTGCGTGAGCGGCTCGCTTACACGACGAGCAAGCACGCGGTCGTGGATCTGACGAAGGCGCTCGCGCTGGATCACTCGCATACGTGGGGGGCGGTTTAACGGATCTGCTTGGGCCGCACGGAGACGCCGTGGCTGCACCGGCGGTTGCCCGAATACGCGGACGACGCCGCGCGCGCCGAGTATGTGCGGGTGACGAACGCGACGCAGCTCAACGGGCGGAAGGTTCACACCGACGAGGTCGCGGCGGCGGCGCTCTACCTCGCGGCCGACGAGTCCGCGATGGTGACGGGGAGTAACTTCATGATCGACGACGGCTGGTCGGCGGGGAAGTGAGCGCGGGGCGAGCTGGAGCCCGGAGGCCGGGGCAGTGGCGGCGGGCCAATCGAGCTGGATTACTTCGTTGCTGCGCCCCGGCCAATGACATCTCGGGGACGTCCACTGCCCCGGTCACCTGAGACGCCGCGCGGTTGAGCGCGGGTTTTTGCTGACGGTGTTAATGTTGCCGCCACACCTGAATCTGCGCGCGGGTCTGTTGTGTATGGAATCCGCCACAACGCGTAGGCGGCGGATTTCGCGGCGATGGTCGGCGCGGGGCCGCGCGACTACGCCGGCGGGTTCGCGCGGCCGCCGCCGGCCTGCATTTTACGGCGCCAGCGGTCGGGCGAGACGCCGTAGGCCTGCTTGAAAGCGGCGGAGAAATGGAACGCCGAGCTGAAACCCAGGCGCGCGGCGAGGTCGTCGAGCGTGGCGTCGCTGCCGGCAAGGAAGCGGCGCGCCTGCGTGAGGCGGAGGTGGACGACATATTTCCACGGCGAGAAACCGGTGTGCGCCAGGAACGCGCGGCGGAAATGCGAGTAAGCTACCCCGAGGCGGCGGGCGAGCGCCTCGACGTTGACGGGCTCGGCGTGGTGCTCGGCGAGGTAGCGCTCGGCGGCGAGCACGGCGCGGCGCAGGCGCGTGGGCTCGAGCCGGCTCTCCCCGGCGCCCGCCCACGCGGCCAACACGGCGTAAGGGCGGGCCGCCAGCTCGGGATCAAAGCCGGGGCCCGCGGGGCGCGGGAGGGCGTGCA
>JACMRG010000026.1 GCA_014376585.1 Opitutaceae bacterium
CCCAAAATCTCTTCAACGAACTCCACCACTTCACCGCCAATCAGCCCGACGGCGCCGGCTTCGCCGCCTGCCCCGCCCCGCTCCCCACCGCCGCCGCCGGTCGCCGCATCTGGCTCAAAGGCCACGGCACCGGCACCCTCGAAGCCGGCCGCCTCGGAGCCACCGCCCTCGCCCTCGCCTTCCCCGACGCGCCCCTCGTCGGCTGGAAGGGTGCGCTCGGCCACACCCTCGGCAGTTGCGGCCTCGTCGAACTCGCCCTCGCCGCCGCGTCCCTCCGCGCCGGTCGCGCCCCCGGCACCGTCGGCACCACCGGTCCTACCTTTGGCCCTACGGTCGCCCTCGCGCCCCTCGACCTCGCCGCCTTCGACGCGGTCATCTGCGCCTCCAACGCCTTTGGCGGCGCCCACGCCGCCTTTCTCCTCGCCCATGCTTGAACGCTACCTCCAGGCCGTTCGCTCCGATGATCCCGGCGCCGAGGAACCCGCCGCCACGCGCGAACGGTTGAAATCCCATTTCCCACCCGGCGCCACCCGGCGCATGACCCAGCTCGGCCTCCTCGTCGGCGCCGCCCTCGACGCCCTCGCCCCCACCGCCGACGACACCCTCGTTTACGCCACCGGCTTCGGCGAGAGCCGCGCCCTCGAAGCTTACCTCGCCAGCTTCCCCACGCCGAGCCCCACGCTTTTCCAAACTTCGATTCACCCCAGCGGCGCGCAACAGGTCCTCATCGGCCGCCAACGCCCCCTCCGCGAATTTTTCCCGCTCGCCGGCGGCGTCCAACTCACCGCCCAAGCCCTCCTCGCCGCCTTCCTCGCGCCTACGCCCCGCGTCCTCCTCTGCGGCGGCGAAGAACGCGCCACGTGGCTCACCGAGCACCGCGTCGCCAGCGACCGCACCTTCGCCTTCGCCCTCGCGCTCACAACCGCCTCCACGCCGGAATCCATCGGAAAAATCACGCTCACTCCCCACGACTCCGCCTTGGCCTCCGTGTCCTCCGCCCCCCTGCCGCTCACCGCGTTTTTCGACCTCCTTCATACCCGCCGCGCCTTCAACGGACTCGCCGCCAACGGTCTCTCGTTGAAACTCTCATGGACGTGACCGCCTCTCCGTCCCCGCTCGCTCCCGCCGGCCACGCGCCCCGCCGCAATCCCGGCCCCAGCTGGGGCTATCATTTTCTGCGCTTCTGCGACCGGGTGCTCCCAGAGTTTATTTTTCGCCCCTTCCGCGCCTTCGGCACCGCCGTCGCCATGGTCAACATGCCCGCCCAGCGCCGGCACTCCCGCGCCTACCTCGCCACGGTCCTCCCGCACCCGCCCACGTTGCGCGATGTCTTCCGACATTTTTTGGCGTTCGAGGAAACCCTCATGCTCAAGCTCCGCGTCGCCAACGGCCGCGCGCATCGCGGCGTCTGCGCACCGGGCACGCAGGACTTCGCAACGTGGCTGTGCGGCGACGAGGTCGCGCTCCTCGGCACGTTTCACGTCGGTGACTCCGATCTCCTCGGCTTCCTCCTCGGCGGCTACCAACGTCGCAAGGTCTATCTTGTCCGCCTCCGCGTCGCCAATTCCCACGACACCGAAAAACTCGGCGCGCTCTTCGGCGAATGGGTGCGCTTCGTCTGGGTCAACGAGCCCGCCCAGATGATCTTCGCCCTTAAAGACGCCATCGCCAACACCGAGGGCGCCGCCGTCGCCATGCAGTGCGACCGCGCCGACTACTCTTCGCGCGGCGAAGCCTTCGAGTTCCTCGGTGCCCGGCGCCTCTTCCCGTTCACGATCTATCACCTCGCCCTCATCTTTGGAAAACCCGTGCTGCTGTCGGTCGGTGTCCCCGGTGCGCCCGGTGAATCGACGCTGCACGCTTCGCCCCTCTTCCGTCCCATCCCCGGCGAACCTCGCGCCGCCGCCCTCGCCCGCGCCCGCAAACATTTTCAAAATTTCCTCCGCGACCTCGAAAAACTCCTCCGCGCCCAGCCCTACCTGTGGTTTAACTTCATCCCGCTCAACCCGCCCGTATCGCCGTGAGTTCCGCCCGCGTCCCCTATCTCCGACTCTCGGCTCTCGGCTCTCAGCTCTCAGCCCGACCCTACGCCGCCCGGTCTCTCGACTTTCAACCTTCGACTTTCAACCCCGTCATCATCCGATGATGATGCTCACCCCCCGCCTCCGCCGCGCCAGCCTCGTCGCCCTCTATTGGTTGTCATGGGCCGTTTTCGCGGCGGTCGGCCTGGCCCTCAACGTGGTGTGTGCCCCCCTGCTCTTCCTACCCCGCCGCGAACGTTTCGGCCCCGCCACCCGCCGTGTCATTCGCGCGCTCTTCGATCTGTGGGTCCGTTGGCATCATGCCACTCACGTCATTCTCGTGGACTTCATCGGATTCGACGGTCCGGTCGCCCCCGGCACCGTCATCATCGCAAATCACCCCACGATCGTCGACGCCACCTTCCTCCTCGCGCGCCTGCCCAACACCATCTGCATTTTCAAACCCGCGCTCATGCGCAGTCCCGCCATCGGCCCCGCCGCGCTCATGGCCGGCTACGTCTCCGGCGATGCCGCCATCGACCTCATCCACGATGTCGCCGCCTGCGTCGCCTCCGGTAAATCTCTCCTCGTGTTTCCCGAGGGCACCCCCACCACCGCC
>JACMRG010000180.1 GCA_014376585.1 Opitutaceae bacterium
AACGACTCTTCCGCCGCCTCAAGGGCTTCCGCCGCATCTTCACCCGTTACGACAGACTCGATGTGCTTTTCCGCTCTTTCGTCACCTTCGCCCTTATCTGGCTAGCCTTGATATAGTGTTAACAGGCCCTAGGCGACCAGCGGGCTCGGCCGATGGTAGCCGAATGATGGCTACGTGCTCAACGCACCGGCCAAGATTGGGCGCCGCGCCGCGAAAATTTTTCCTCGGCCGCGGTTGTCGCCGGCCGGTGGAACTCGCGCCGACGCTGCTCACCCCGAGCACGGCGGATGGGCCGACGCGGTTTGCGCGACCATCCAGACGTAGACCGGCAGTGAGCCCGCGCGAGTGACTGCGGAAGGTTTTGCGCCAACCCACGGGGCCGAGGCCCTGCGCGCGCATTTTTGTGCCGCCTTCGGTGGTGATGCGCGCTTCGGCGTGATCGGGTGGCCGGGCTATTTTGGGTGAATGCGGATTTTTCCCACTTGTAACTAAATCGATTTAGCATATCTCGATTTTCTCCTCTGCTTGCAACCCCGCCGGCTTCATTCGCGAGCGCTAGATGAGTAAAACCCGGAAACCGATGCCAACGATCCCCCGTTCCCTCCGCGCCCTGTTTCATGGGCGACAATGGTCGCCGCTCCTCCTGTCGGCGCTCGGACTTGGGCTGTTTTCACCCGCGCTTCGCGCCGCCGAGGCGGGCATGATTTTCGGCACGGTGAACAACGCCAGCACGGATAACCTGCTCCAAGGCGCCAAGGTCGCGATCCCGGCGCTCAGTCTCTCCGCGTTCGCCGACAACACCGGCCGCTACTTGCTCTCCAGCGTGCCGGCCGGCACGTATGACGTGATCGCGAGCTACACCGGCCTCGATCCGATCACGAGCCGCGTGGCGGTCTCTGCCGGGCAACGCGCGGTGCATGATTTCGACCTCACGACGGGCATCTACAAATTGCAGGAATTTAAAGTCGCCGGCGAGCGGGAGGGCAGCGCCGCGGCCATCACCGCGCAGCGCAATGCCGACAACGTGAAGAATGTCGTCGCGATGGATACCTTCGGCAATCTGCCCAACATGTCCGCCGGTGAACTTGCCATCCGCCTGCCTGGCGTGGCGGGCGCGCTCGATGACGAGGGCAACGTCACCGGAGTCATCGTGCGCGGTATGGGCCCGACCCTCAATCGGGTGACGGTGGATGGCGGGTTGATTTCCAATTCTGCGGGCATGAATCGCCAATTCCAGACGCACAGCCTGACCGGCGCGATGTTTGAGCAACTCGAAGTTATCAAGGGTCACACGCCCGACCAGGGGGCCGATTCGCTCGGCGGCACCATCAATCTCAAGACGCGTTCGCCGCTCAGCATGAAGGAAAACCGCCGCATCACTTACAATCTTTCCGGCCGCTGGGCGCCGTCCTTCGCCCAGCACATTCCGCTGCGCACGGACCACCCCTTTCATCCGTTGTTCAACCTGGCCTATCAAGAGGTCTTCAGCGTCGCGGGTGGAGAGCGCAACCTCGGCGTTTCACTGAATGCGTTCTACAGCGAAAACGTGGGCGGCTACTTCCGCACCATCCGCGATTTTGAACATACCACCGGCAGTCCCGCGTATCTGTGGGACTACCGCACGCAGGACGCATTCAACAACCGCAAGCAGGCCAGCGTGAATGTGAAGAGCGAGTATCGTTACTCGCCCACGACGAAGTTCATTCTCAACGCGATCTACAACGACGCCAACGAGCCCTTCAACCGCCTCTACGAGACGCGCGCTTTCACGAACCAAACCGCGCCGAACGCCACGACTTCGGGCGTGGTTCCCGGTTACACGGATCGGATCACGACGGTTCGCCCGGTCGCGACCTCGGTGATCGATGTCACCGAGACGATGCAAAGTTTCTTCAACCGCACGCGGCAGATCGACCTCGGCGCCGAGCATAATTTCGGTCCGCTGCAAATCGACTGGGACGCGAATTTCAGTCGCACGCACAGCAGCCTCGGCGCCGCCAACGGCGGCACATTGACCCATCGTATCGCCGGCATCGGCTGGACGCTCGACCGCACGCAGTCCGACCTTTACCCACGATTCACCCAGACGGCGGGTCCGGACATCACCAATCCGGAAAACTATCGCCCCAACGGATTTCTCACCGCCCGCGATGACAACCGCTACATTGAAATCCGCAATGCACGCGCTAATTTTTTGTATGACTTGCCGACGGCTTTCACGTGTTCGTTAAAGGCCGGCTTCGACTGGCGCGAGCAGATGGGCCGGGTGGACAGTTTGGCCCGCCGCTGGAGCTACCTCGGCACGACCGCGCTGCCGGCCGATCCGTCGATCATCGTGTGGGATTCGCTCAAGACCGGTCGGAAGATTCCGCAATGGGAAATTGCCCCATTCATTAAGCATGACGCGCCGGTGACGCCCTCGCTTTGGAACGAGGACCTCTACTATCGTGAACAGCAGAAATACACCGGCACGCGCCAAGTGACCGAGACCGTCACCGCCGGCTACGCGATGGCGCAGGGTAAGGTGGGGCGCTTCGGGTTTTTGACCGGTGTGCGCACCGAAAAAACCGATGATGTCTCGTGGGGTTGGGTGCGAGCGCACAGCGGCAGCACCGCCGCGCAGCAGGTGGCCGACCCGGTGGGTTCCGCGACCCGGGACTATGCGGGCACGGGTGCGATCCGGTGATAGGTGACACTTTGTCCGGGGTGATGGGTGACACTTTTTGTGGTGGTTGAAAGGTGAGGAGGGCGAGGTTTTTTCGAGGTTTTTTGAACTTGGCGGGATAA
>JACMRG010000181.1 GCA_014376585.1 Opitutaceae bacterium
AACGCTCCGAGCCCGATACGGTGCCACTCCCGCAACGACCATCCTCCTCAACGTCGCTATGTTTCGCCCCGAGAAAAATCAGCGCGAACTCATCCACCTCGCCGCCGGCCTTCCCTCGGGCTCCGACTGGCAACTTTGGCTCGCCGGTGACGGCCCCGCCCGCGCCGAGAGCGAACGCCTCGCCGCCCGGCTCAACCTCACTTCGCGCGTGCGCTTCCTCGGGTTTCACCGCGACCCCGCGCCGTTCTACGACGCCGCCGACATCGCCGTGCACGCCTCCTCCAGCGAATCTCTTTCCAACTTCCTCATCGAGTCCCAAGCCCACGGCCTCCCCGCCGTCGCCTATTCGGCCCAAGGCATCGGCGAGTGCTTCGTCCCCGGTCGCACGGGTTGGGTGATCCCACGTGACGACCGGGCGGCCTTCCTCGCCACCCTCGCGCCGCTCTTCGCGGCCACGCCCGCAGACCGGGCCGAACTCGCCGTCGCAGCCCGGTCTTACGCGCGCATGACCTTCGATCCCGCCCGCCAAGTCGCGGCTTATCTCGACCTCTTCGCCCGCTTTACCCCTCAGCCCTAGTCCCTCCCCTCGCGCCCCAACATGACCAACCAGCAGCGCACCGACTCCATCGAACGCCACCTTCGCGAACACAAATACGCCGACCTCCACACGCTCGCCACCCGCTTCGGCGGTTCGTTGTCCACCGTGCGCCGCGTGCTGGATCAACTCGAGACGCGCGGCATTGCCCGTCGCCACCACGGCGGCGCGTCGCTCATCGAGACCGACGCTTTCGCCCAAGAATACGATTTCATCGCTCGCAACCAGCGCCACCCCGACGAAAAATTTGCCATCGCCCGCCTTGTCGCCGACCAAGTCCAGCCCGGCATGACCGTCATCCTCGACGGCGGCAGCACCACCTACGCCGTCGCCCGCCTTCTCGCAGACAAACATCTCCAGGTCATCACCAACTCCCTGCCCATCGCGTCTCTCTTCGGCGAAATCGGCAGCGTGGAAACCATCGTCACCGGAGGGAGTATCTACAGCCGTCTCGGCGTTCTTGTCGGCCCGTTGTGCGAGCAATCCTTCGAACAAACTCACGCCGATCTCGCGATCCTTGGCGGCGCCGGCATCACCGAAAACGGCATTTGGAATCATAACGCCCTTATCGTCGCCGCGCAGCGTAAGATGATCGGCGCCGCCGAGCGCACGATCTTCGCCCTCGATAATTCCAAGTTCGGCCGCAAGGCCCTCAGCCTCACCACGCCCTTCGATCCGCGTTTCACCATCGTCACCGACACGCGCCCCACCCCGTCCGTATCCCGCGCGATCAACTCCGCCGGCGCGAAACTCACGCTCACGAAATAATTCCTGCGCCCCCGCCGCCCCGCCGCGCGCGCGGGCTTCCCCGCGGCTGCTGACAGCGCCCTGTCAGCAGTCGGCCGCGACTCTGCATCTGCATTTGCCTTCCGTGTATCCGTGCTCATCCGTGCCCGTCCGTGGTTAAAAAAAATTCCGCCTCTTTCATTTTGACCACCTCCGCATCCGGCCCTGCACCCGAGTGCATTCGCCTCCGCGGCGTTCGCCAAAACAACCTCAAGGGCTTCGATCTCGATCTGCCACTCGGCCGTTATGTCGTCGTCACCGGCCTGAGCGGCGCCGGCAAATCTTCCCTTGTCTTCGACACGCTCCACGCCGAGGGCCAGCGTCGCTACGTCGAGACGTTCTCCGCCTACACGCGCCAGTTTCTCGACCTCCTCGACAAACCCAAGGTGGACTCCATCGAAAACATCCGCCCCTCGATTGCGATCGAGCAGACCAACACCGTCAAAACTTCCCGCTCCACCGTCGGCACGATGACGGAGCTCACCGATTTCTTCAAAGTCTGGTTCAGCCAAATCGCCACCTGCTTCGACCCCGCCACCGGGCAGCCCGTCGAGGACGACAACCCTCAGTCCATCTGGGAAAAATTCTCCTCCGCTCATCTTAACCGCACCGCGCTCGTCGCCTTCCGCGTCGAGAAGCCCGCCAATCTCATTTGGCCTGAAATCCTCACCAGCCTTAAGAATCAGGGCTACGTCCGCGTTCTCGTCGAAAGCCAAATCCACAAAATCGACGACCTCATCGCCTCTTCCGGACTTGAGGGAGCCGCGTTTCTCCACGTCGTCCAAGACCGCATCCTTCTCGGCGCTGCGAGCAAGCCCCGCTTCCTCGAAGCCGTCGAAGCCTCCCTCCACTTCGGCCACGGTCAGGTTTACCTCTTCGCCGCGGATACTTTCGCCGAACTGGGCCACTATTCCCGCGGCCTCCATTCCCCGAGGACCGGCCGCACTTTTCGCGCGGCCACACCCGCGCTCTTCTCCTTCAATTCTCCCCTCGGCGCCTGCCCCAAATGCCGCGGTTTCGGCCGCGTCATCGACATCGACTATCGTCTCGCGATTCCCGACCAGTCACTGTCCATCAACGGCGGCGCTCTCAAATGCTGGGAAGGCGAAGTCTACAAGGCGTCCCTCGACGATCTCCGCATCTTTGCGAAGAAGCGCAAAATCCCGACCGACGTTCCCTTCGCCGCGCTCACGGAAGAACAAAAAACCTTCATCATCGACGGTGAGCCCGATTACGGCGAAGAAAACGGCAAGCTCTGGCCCCAGTATTGGTATGGCGTAAAGGGCTTTTTCCGCTGGCTCGAGAAGACGACCTACAAGATGCACGTGCGCGTTTTTCTGTCGCGCTACCGTGCCTACAATCCCTGCCCCGCCTGCGGTGGCCAGCGCCTCCAACCCGATTCCCTTTGCTGGCGATGGCAGGGTCGCACGCTTCCCCAGCTCTACCAACTCCCGGTCAGCACGCTGCTCGATCTGATTTCCCGACCCGCAATCGAAAGCGCGCCGTCTGCCCGCTCCCCCTCGGCTCCGCCCGATCACGCCATCCAGGCGATCCTCACGCGACTCCGTTACCTGCGGCAAGTCGGCCTCGGCTATCTAACGCTCGACCGCCAGTCCAAGACCCTTTCCGGCGGCGAGGTCCAACGCGTCAACCTCACCAGCTGTCTCGGCACCTCTCTCGTCGATACCCTCTTCGTCCTCGACGAACCCAGCGTCGGCCTGCACCCGCGCGAC
>JACMRG010000182.1 GCA_014376585.1 Opitutaceae bacterium
GCGTGTAGATTGTGCGCCACTTGCCGAAGCGCTCCGGCAGACGCCGCCACTTGCAGCCGTTCTCCATCACATACAGCACCGCATTCAGGAAGTTCAGCACCTCCATGCTCACATTGCCCCGCTCAACGGGCAAACTGTCCCGGATTCGTTGCAGATGCGCCTCGGTCAGTTCCATTCCTCCTGCCTACACTTCTACCCCACTTTGGCAATTGTGTTAACAGGCCCTAGGGCAGCAGCGCGCTGATGCTGTCGTGCTTGGGAACGTTGCCCGGACGCGGGAGCGGGTCCTGCGAGTTCACGAAAAGCCAGTCGGCACGACCGCCGAGCAACAGCGACCACTGCGAATTAAATTTGATCTGATCCTGCACGAACAGGCCGCCGGCCCCCAGCTGCGAATCAAGCGTGGCCGAGAGCGACGTGGAGTCCGTGCGGCCCACGCGCGGGTAACGGCCACCGGGCGTGGCGGAGTAAATTTTGCCAGGCACGGGCGTGACGAAAAAGAGCTGGTTCGTCGGATAGACGAGCGTGCTCGGCGCCATCGTGAGATCGAACGCATCGAACACCTCGTTGAGAATATCCACGTAGGATTTGCGGTGCTCGTAGCGGAGACTCACGCCCGAGATCGTCTCGTGCTTCAACCCGCCGACATTGAAGTCAGCCAGGAATTCCGTGCGGTTTTCCGCCGTCTGGCTCGAGGGCAGGTAGGTGTAGAAATAATACGACGAGTGCTTCTCGGCCGCGACGCTTTCAAAATAAGTCCGGTTCACGAGCGTGCGCTCCGGCGCGAGCGCAAGCGTCGCGATGGCCTGCGTGTTGAAAACGGTGGCGTCGGCGCCATCACCGGGCGCGAGCACTGTCTGGGAACCATTAATCTTCACCTTGCCCGTGGGCGTGAAGGTGTTGCCGAAAAGACCGCCCGTCCCGCCGTTCTGCACCGAGGAACCCGTGATGTAGCGATGCTGGTCGATTAGCTCCTGCGTGGGCCGGTTGATGCCGGGATTCTCGGTAAAGTGCGCGCGCAGATATTCCGCGTTGAAATCGAGCGTGAGCCGCGAGGTCGGCTTGTAAGTGAGCGCGGTGTAGAGGCTCTGCGAATCGTTATAGACCAGCCGGTAAAAGCTGTCGGCGTCGCTGCCTTCGTAGCTGATGCGATACGCCAGCTTCGAGTTGATCGCGCCACCCGTGTCCACCTACCAACGGTAATTTTCCCAATCGCCCGCCACCGCGCGCACCGTCGTGCGCTGGCGGTCGAAGAACGGTTTTTTCGCGATGAAATTCACGTAGCCGCCCGTGGCGTTGCCGTAGCCAAAAAACGCCGGCGGCGCGCCCTTCACCGCATCGACGGCCTCGACGCCGTTGAACGAGATCGGAAATGAATTCCGGTTAAACGCCTTCCGCTGTCCGTTCTGATAAGCCTCGCCGAGATCGCCCCGGATCGTGGGCACGCCGGCGTTGCCGAAGATCGGCGCGGTGAACGCGCCCGCGATGAACTGCGAGAGATCCTCGATGCGCTGCACGTTGCGCTCCTCGAGCTGGCCCTTGGTGATCGTGGACACGCCGCGCGGCGCATCGAGCACGCTGCCATCGCGGCCGAGCACGGAGCCAATGGGGCGCACCGTCGGCACCACGGAATCTTCGCCGACCGTTTCGTTGCTCACGAATTTCTCAAGCGTGACGACCGCGTCGGGCTTTTTCTCCTGAGTTTGCGCCGCGAGTTGGGCGCCGAGACCGGCCGCGAGGCCGAATCCCAATCGAATATATCGCGAAAAATTCTGCCGGTTCATAGGCAGCCAACGACACGCAACCGCTGTGCCACCCCGCCGGCGCGACTTTATTAAATCGAAGATCGTCCATTTCGGACAATTTTGACTTTGCAATCGCCACTATCCGTCACTTCGCGGGCCTGCGCAGCGGCACACCGACCGCAATCGACGCTCTTACAACTTCACCGTGCGGCCTTCGCGGAACGATTGGTCGGCCGCGAGCACGATGCGGAGGCTGTCGATGGCGCTCTGCCAATGGGCGGAGAGATCGCGGTCTTCGCGAATCGCCGTCAGGAAAACCTCTTGCTCGCGCCGGCAAAGTTCGTCGTGATTCGGCTCGTCGTTCACGTCGATGCTCTCGTCTTTCCGGTCAAACGTGCCGTCCGCCTTGCGCGAGGCGTGATGCAGCAGCAGAGACTCCGTCTTCGAGTGGGAATCCACATCGGAAGATTTGCCCGCCGCTGCCGCCGATTTGGCCACGATGCTGACGCAGCCTTTCGGGCCGATCACATCTTTCACAAAAAAAGCCGTCTCGCTCATCATCGGACCCCAACCCGCCTCATACCAACCGATGGAGCCGTCGGCGAACGTCACTTGGAGGTGACCGTAGTTCACCTGGTCCGCCGCAATCTCATCGGAGAGCCGCGCGCCGATCCCATTCACACTCACCGGGCGCGAACCGGTCATCCGGCACATGACATCGACGTAGTGCACGCCGCAATCAACGATCGGAGAGGTCGTGCTCAGCAGATTTTTGTGCGTTTCCCAATTCGCACCGGAACTCTGCTGGTTTAGATTCATCCGCATCACCAGCGGCTTGCCCAGCGTCTGCGCGAGCTCGGTGAATTTCTGCCACGACGGGTGAACGTGCAGAATGTAGCCGATTACAAGTTTCCTATTCAGGCGCCGAGCGGTCTCGATCACGCGCTTGCAGTCCACAATGTTGTCCGCGACCGGTTTCTCCAAAAACACGTGCGCGCCCGCCTCCATCGCCGCGACCGCATAGTCGGCGTGCGTCTCGGCGTAGGTGCTGATGCAGACGGCGTCGGGCTTCGTGCGCGCCAACGCGTCGGCGTAGTCGGAAAACTCGGCGTAGCAGCTGCCAAATTCCACGTTGAGTCTCTCGCGCGAAATCGGCCCGCGGGAAACGAGCCCGACGATCTCAAACGCGTCGGACATTTTATGGTAAGCACGGGCGTGAGAAATACCCATGTGGCCGCAACCGACCACGAGAACGCGAAGTTTTGGAGCCACTGGAAAAAGGAACGGCTGTTTGGTCTTAACTCAATGCGGCGCTGAGCCCGCGGGGATTGCTTCGCCTGGGCCGGAGGTCGGCGGGCGGAAGAACAGCGCGAGCGCGATCGCCGCGAGAGAGGCGACGGCGAACGGCACGAGGAAGAGACCCTTGAAATCGACCACGCCGACTTTGGTGTAGAGGTCCTGCATGAGCCACGGACAGATCGAGAAGGCGAGCAGCGCGCCCATCCCAAGAATCTGGAGGTTGAAAAGACCCTGCGCACTCGCGCGGATATCCTTCGGGAAGTAAGCGTCGACAAAGATGTAAACGGTCGCGAAAAAGAACGCGTAGCAGACGCCGTGAAGCACTTGGATAAGGATGATCGCGGTGGCGCTCTGCGGGTAGAACGCGTAAACGGCGAAGCGAGCGGCATGGCCTAGAATGCCAACAATCATCGTGGTGCGCCAACCGAACTTCTTCAGCGTCGTGCCGAGGACAAACATGGTGAGAATTTCAGCGACTTGACCGATGCTCATGATGGGGGCGATCCAGTTGGATGCGATGCCGACCCCACCGTCCGCCTTCGCGGTGCCGAGGAACGTGCCGGTCCAACTGAAATAACAGTTGTGCACGAATGAATCGACGAGCGTCACGAGCCAGAGGACTAGAACGAAGGGCTGCTTGAGCAGCTTGAGCGCCGAGAGCCACGCGAGGTTGTCAGCGGTGCCGGCCGCGGGCGCGGGTTTATTCGCGGTGCGCGGCAGCGTGAGGCTGAAAGCCGCAAGGGCGAGCGAGGCAATGCCGGCCACGATAAACGTCCACTTGGTCGCCGCCTTCGCTGCGTCCCCGGTGAGCGGATTCGCGAGCGCCTTGCCCACCCAATCGACGAGGCCCGCAGGATGCGCGGCATCGACCGCGGCCCAGTTCACGAAAATAAAAGTAAACGGCCACGCGGCGAGAATCCAGCCGATGGTGCCTCCCACGCGCACCAGCCCGAATTCCTTCTCAGGATTTTTCATGTTGGCGAACGCGATCGAGTTCGTGATCGAGATCGTCGGCACGTAGAGCAGGCAATGCACGAGCATCAGCGAAAAGAACGGCAGAAAATCCTTCGTGAAACCGCACCCCAAAATCGCGAGGCCGCCGACGAGATGGGAGAACGCGAGGAATTTCTCCGGGTTAAATTTACGGTCCGCCCACTGGTTGCTGAAAAACATGCCTACGATGGACGCAACCGGAAACGCGTTCAAAATCAGCGACTGCTGCCCGGGTGAAAATCCGAGACTCGGCAGATAGCCGAAAATCAACGGGAGCCACGCGCCCCAGATGAAGAACTCGAGCACCATCATGAAAAAAAGGCGGCCTTTGGGCGACGAAGGGGAGGATAACATGGGGTAAGGGACCGAATACGGAAAAGAATAAACAGCCGATAATGAGCGGGACGTTGCGAGCATTACTGACGACCGACTCCCGCCAAGCCGGAAAAATTATTCACGAAAAAATCCCGTTTCCTTTCACTGAAATGCCGCTTCCACTTTTGGAGCGCCCCTCCCCCTTATGTTACTAAAACGTCTCCGGTCGTTCTTGTTTCTTCAACTCATCGTCGCGGGCTGTCTGGCCGCCGCGCCCGCCGGCTTCACCGCCCTCTTCAACGGCACCGATCTTAAAGGCTGGCGCGGTGGCGAAACCTACGATCACCGCAAACTCCTGTCGCTGCCTGCCGCCGAGCGCGAAGCCCAAATCGCAAAATGGACGGCGAGTCTCATCGAACAAAAAAACGGCAGGGCCCACTGGTCCGTCGGTGCCGGTGAGTTGCTCAACGACGGTCTCGGCGGCTACGCCACGACTGAGCGCGACTACGGTGACTTCGAATTGCTCGTCGATTGCAAGATCACCACCGGCACCGATTCTGGCATCTATCTGCGCGGCGCGCCCCAAATCCAAATCTGGGACCCCGCCATGCCCGACCCCAAAAACAACGGCTCGGCCAAAGGCTCTGGCGGCCTCTGGAACAACGACAAGACTTCCCCCGGCCGTGATCCCCTCGTGCGCGCCGATCAACCCATCGGTGAATGGAATCGTTTCCGCGTCATCATGGTCGGCAGCCGCGTGAGCGTCTGGCTCAACGACCAACTCGTCGTCGATCACGTCATCCTCGAAAACTACTACGACAAAAAACTCCCGCCCGCCCAACAGCGCCCCATCCCCGCGCGCGGTCCCATCGAACTCCAAACGCACGGCGGCGAGACGCGCTGGCGTAATATCTATATCCGCGAGATCGGCGGTGAGGAAGCCGTCCGCCTGTTGGCCAAGCGCGGCACCGAAGGTTATCAATCCATCTTCAACGGTAAAAATCTCGACGGCTGGGCCGGCCCCCTCGACGCGGTCGCGGTGAAAGACGGCGCGCTCGTTTGGCAGAAGGGCAAAGGCGGCACAATCTACTGGAACAAAGAGTTCACCGATTTCCAAGCCCGCGTGCAGTTCAAGGTCCCGCCCGCCGGCAACAACGGCCTCGCCATCCGCTATCCCGGCACAGGCGACACCGCTTACACCGGTATGACCGAACTCCAGATCCTCGACGACAACTACGAGAAAACCAAAGGCCCCATCGACCCCCGCCAGGCCCACGGCTCCGCCTACGGCATGGTCGCCGCCGCGCGCGGTTATCAACATCCGCTCGGCGAATGGAATTTCCAAGAAGTCACCATCAAGGGGTCACGCGCGAAGGTGGAGCTCAACGGCACCGTCATCCTCGACGCCGATCTGAGCGCTGTGGATATGGCGACCGTGATGGCCAACAAACCCCATCCCGGCAAAGATCGCACCAGCGGCTTCTTCGGTTTCGCCGGCCACACCGATCCCGTCGAGTTTCGCGAGATCTTCATCAAACCCCTCTCTCTTTAAACTCCCCCACCCGTTCGCTCCCAAACCCTCGTTTCACTCCTCCCCATTATGATCACCCGCCGCGATTTCCTAAAAAACTCCTCCACCGTCGCCGTCGGCGGCCTGCTCGCCACCTCCGCCCTTTCTCGCGCCGCCGAGACTCCCGCCAACGCCCGCATTCTTAAAGTCGGCCTCATCGGTTGCGGCGGTCGTGGCACCGGCGCCGCGCTCCAAGCCCTGAAGGCCGACCCTGGCGTGCGCCTCACCGCCATGGCCGATGTGTTTGCTGATCGCCTCGAATCCAGCCTCGCGACCCTGCGCAAGCAGACCGCCGTCGCCGCCCACATCGACGTCACGCCCGCCACTTCCTTCGTCGGCCTCGAAGCGTTCCAAAAAGTCATCGATAGCGGCGTTGATGTCGTGCTCCTCACTTCGACGCCCGCCTTTCGCCCCCAACATTTCAAAGCCGCCATCGCCGCCGGCAAACACGTGTTTTGCGAAAAACCCGTCGCCGTGGACGGTGCCGGCATCCGCTCGGTGCTCGCATCTGCCGCCGAGGCGAAGAAGAAAAATCTCTCCGTCATGTCCGGCTTCTGCTGGCGCTACCATCCCCGCATGCGCGCGACCGTGGCCAAAGTCCATGAGGGCGCCATCGGCGATATTCGCGCGATCATCGCGACCTATCACACCGGCTCGCTCACCACGAAATTCCCCGGCACGCGCACACCCGGCCAGACCGACCTCGAGTGGCAGCTTCGCAACTGGTATAACTTCACCTGGCTCTCCGGCGACCACCTCGTCGAACAGGCCATCCACAACGTGGACAAGATCGCGTGGCTCATGAAACAGGAGATGCCCACGCAGGCCATCGGCGTCGGTGGCCGCACCGTGCCGGCCTACGGCAACACCTACGATAATTTCAGCGTCGCCTACGAATACGCCAGCGGTGTGCGCGCCACCCTCTCCTGCCGCCAGCACGACGGCTGCTACAACGAGGTTACCGACTACGTGACTGGCACAAAGGGAATCTTCTCCAACGGCCGCCTCGCCACTCAGGGCATTACCGGCGCGGTAAATTGGAAATACGACGGCCCGGAGCGCGACATGTATCAGGTCGAGCACGATGAACTCTTCGCCGCCATCCGCGCCGACAAGCCCATCAACGACGGCGTCCGCATGGCGCAGAGCACGCTCATGGCCATCATGGGCCGCATGGCCGCCTACACCGGTCAGGTCGTCACCTGGGATCAGGCGATGAATTCGACCGAAGCCCTCGTGCCCGAGAAACTCGATTGGCAGGCGCCCCTCGCCTTCGCCCCGCGCGCCATTCCCGGCCAGACTAAATTAGCCTAAGCCGCCGCCATGAACCGCCGCGATTTTTTACTCAGCACCGCAGCCGCGGCGGCCGTCGCTTCGTTCACCCCCACGCGCGCCGCCGCGCAGGCACCCGCCGCAACGCCCACTGCCGCACCGGCCAAAGGAAAAGTCCGCGCCATGAAGAAGGGCTTCATGTTCGCCACGCTTAACAGCCCCACCGCCCAGAAGCTGAGCGTGGTCGAGCGCTTCCAACTTCTGAGCGACGCCAAATTCGATGGCGTCGAGGTCGGTAGCGCCATGAACCAAGCCGAGGTCCTCGCCGCGCGGGACAAAACCGGCATCGCCATCCCCAGCGTCGTGATCTCCACGCACTGGGCAAAACCGCTCTCCGATCCTAATCCCACCGCGCGCCAAGTCGGCCTTGATGGACTTCTGCAAGGCCTGCGCGACGCCAAGGCCTATGGTGCGAGTTCCGTGCTGCTGGTGCCGGCCGTCGTGAATAAAGATGTTTCCTACGCCGATGCCTACACGCGCTCAGTCGCCGAGATAGCCAAAGCGGTGCCGTTGGCCGAATCGCTGGGCGTCGTGATTGCCATCGAGAATGTCTGGAATCGCTTTCTCCTCAGCCCCCTCGAAGCCGTGAGCTACGTTGACTCCTTCAAAAGCCCGATGGTGCGCTGGCATTTCGACGCCGGGAACGTAGCCAACACCGGCTGGCCCGAGCACTGGGTGCACACCCTCGGTTCGCGCATCGTCAAAGTGCACGTCAAAGAATTCAGCCGAAAAATCCGCGATGAAAAAGGCCCGGCCGCCGGCTTCAAAGTGGACTTGTTCGAGGGCGACAGCGACTGGCCGAGGGTCATGGCCGCCCTCGATGAAGTGGGTTACTCAGGCTGGATGATTGCCGAGCAATATCGCCCGCCCGAGTTCGACGACGCCGCCTGGCTAATTCATCTTTCTAAGAAGATGGATCAGGTCATCGGTAGCTAACAATCGTCACAGGCGACCATGATTCGTCTTTGCGCGGCGGCGTGGCTGGCACTCGTCATGGCGCTCGCCGCGCGTGCCTCCGCTGCCAAAGGCGCGGCACTACAGCGCTTCGAGTTCATCGAGCCGCACATGGGCACGCTTTTCCAAATCGTGCTCTTCGCGCCCGACGCCGCCGTTGCCAAACCGGCGGCCAAAGCCGCATTCGCCCGCATCGAAGCCCTTGATCGCATCATGTCCGACTACGATACGGACAGCGAACTGAACCGCCTTTGCCGTCAGCCACCACGCACCGCGGTGCCCGTTGGCGCCGAGCTGTTTGATATTCTGCAACGCAGCATCGCCCTCGCGGAAAAAACTAACGGCGCCTTCGACATCACCCTCGGCCCGGTGATTCGCCTCTGGCGCGAAACCCGGCGGCGGAAAAAACTGCCGCCCGACGCCCAGCGCCTCGCCGCGATGCAGGCATCCGGCTTTTCCAAACTCCGCCTAAATACCGCCGATCACACCGTCACACTGCTCAACGACGGCATGCAGCTCGATCTCGGCGGCATCGCCAAAGGCTACGCGGCCGAAGCCGCGCTCGCCGCTCTCAAGCAGCAGGGATTTCCCCACGCGATGGTGGCCGCCAGCGGAGATCTCGCGTTAGGCGACGCCCCGCCGGGAGCCAAAGGTTGGAACGTTAAAGTGTCACCTTTCGGCGAAAACTCACCGCATCCCCTTACCCTCCTCGTCGCTCATGTCGGCGTCTCCACCTCGGGTGACGCCGAGCAATTCGTGGAAATCGGCGGCGTGCGCTATTCTCACATCGTCGATCCCGCCACCGGCTTGGGCCTCACCGCTCCCGTCGCGGTCACCATCGTCACGCGAAGCCCCACCCTTGCGGACGGCCTCGCCACCGCGTGCAGCGTGCTCTCTTTCGCCGCCGCGAAAAACGTCGTCGAGGCCAGCGACGAATCCGTTCGCCTCATCGTGCACCGCCGCAACGCTGACGGTTCTTTCCAGACCGAATCCGCCGGCAAAAATCCCCCCGGTCTCATTTCTTCGCCATGAAACCAGTCTCTTGCCCGCGCTCCGCCGCCGCGCGTTTTTTTCTTAGCCTGCTCGTAGTCACCCTTACCGCCCGGGCCGCGCCCGACGAATCGGAGATCGATGGCAAAGAACTGGCCCTCGTGCGCCAGATCCGCGAACGACTCATCGGCGGCGCCTTGAAAACCGAGACGGTCGCTCAGCCTTACGTGGAGACAATCCCCGGCACGGCCGTGTCGTTCTCCTTGGCGCCAGTTCCCGCCGGCGCTTTCACCATCGGCAGTCCCGACACTGAAAAAAATCGCGCCCCCGACGAAGGTCCGCAGGCCAAAGTTTCTCTGCCGGCTTTCTGGATCGGCAAATACGAAGTCACTTGGAACGAATACGAAATCTTCATGTTCGCCTCCGACAAAGCCGACGACGCCGGAAAGAAAGACGCCGCCGCCGTCTCTCACCCCACCAAGCCCTACGTCGAGATGAGTTTCGGCATGGGTCGCGAGGGCTTTCCCGCGATCAGCATGACGCACCACGCCGCCTCCAGATATTGCCAGTGGCTCAGCGCGAAGACCGGCCGCTTCTACCGTCTTCCGACCGAAGCCGAGTGGGAGTATGCCGCTCGCGCGGGCACCACGACGGCCTATTCATTCGGCGACGATCCCGCTCAACTCGCCGGCTACGGCGTCTTCCACGCCGACAAATACGCCAAAGTGGGCAGCAAAAAGCCCAACGTCTGGGGACTCTTCGATATGCATGGTAACGTCTCCGAATGGACGCTCGATCACTACGAGCCCGACGCCTACACCCGCCTCGGAAAATCCGCCACCGCGCCGTGGGCCAGATCCGCCCAACCTTATCCGCACTCTGTCCGTGGCGGCAACTGGTCCGACCCGCCCGAACTCCTGCGCAGCGCCGCCCGTCGCGGTTCGAGTCCAGATTGGAAGATGCTCGATCCGCAGCTGCCGAAGAGCATCTGGTATCACACCAGCGCACCATGGATTGGCTTCCGCGTCGTGCGTCAGCTTGAGATTCCTTCCGCCGAAGAGATGTATCGGCTCTGGAACAACGGCGTCGCGCTCGACAACTGAGCGTTTTCCAGCGCACGTCCCAGCGCACGCCCTTGCGCACGGGCCGCCTTGTTACCGCGCCGCCTCCGCCCACCGGGTGCAGGCGCAGCGCCGTCTGAAATAACCGGGTTAGGCGGACGTTGGCTCGCTCAGACGCGCAATCACCGCCGGCAACAGCGCGTGCTCAGCCGCGTGGACTTTGGCCGCGAGGGTTTCGAGCGTGTCGCCTGCCTCTACACCCACGACGGTCTGATCGAGAATCGGCCCGCCATCGACCTCGACCGTCACACCGTGGACGGTGCAACCCGTCACTTTCACGCCGCGGCGAAAGGCCTGCCCGATGCCGTCGAGCCCCGGGAAACTAGGCAACAGACTAGGGTGCAGGTTGATAATTTTCCCCGCAAATGCGTTGAGAAATCCCGGTTTGATCACGCGCATGAAGCCCGCGAGCACCACGAGATCGGCCTGCGCCCCTCGCACGGCAGCGATGAAGCGCACCTCCCCTTCGCCTTCCAATTTCGTCTTAAACGGCGCCGGATCAATGAATGCCGCCGGCACGCCGAAGCGCGCACCCATGGCTAGAATTCCGGCGTCTGGCTTGTCCGTGAAAACCGCGACAATTCGCGCCCGCCCGAGTTTACCCGCCTGCTGAGCGAGAAGAATCGCCTCGGCATTCGAGCCGCGACCGGAGCCTAAAATGACAACGCGCATGATGAATCAATCTAAGCGGACTTGCACGACACGCACCTCAAACGCCGCATCGTGCCTCCAACGCACGATAAAGAAAGGTCCGCACAAACTCACGTAGTTGAGGCATCCTGTCGTGTCGTTGAAAAATCCCTGCCCGATCACGTGGGGCCGGGTTTCCAACCAACGGAAATAAAAGCGCGCCAGTTCGCGCACTTTCCCCGCCAGCTGCACGAACGCCTCGGACGCGGCTTCCTCCAAGACGGAACGATAAGTCCGCCTCGTCACTTTTTAGCTGCACGCTAGAGAGACATTCCTCAATACGCTTCCGCGAAACCTTTCGACCTGCGTCCATAGCGGCGTGCGCTCGGGCCAGTTCTTCCGCCAGTCTTGGAGTCTCTTTCCAGCGTAAAATCCTCGCGTGTCCGTCCGCCCGGGCAAATTCCACCGCAGACCTCTGGTCTGGGGAAACTTTGGGCTCTTGAGCATTCATCAGAGAGAGAGAGAGAGAGAGAGAGAGAGAGAGAGAGAGAGAGAGAGAGAAACGATGCGTCGAAAGTTTAGCCCCGCAAGTTCACACTTCCCCCGCCGCCTTGATCCGCGCGATCAGCGCCGTCGTGCTGAAACCCGCGAGAAACGGCATAAACTCGATTCGCGCGCCCACGCTTTCCAGCGCCGCGCGTTCACCGGAGTCGAGTTTTTCCAACGCGTAATCGCCCGCCTTGCAGTAAACATCGGGCGCCAGCACGCGGATCTCGGCGTCGAGTCGCGGCGTGCGGAAAATAAAAACCGCGTCGATGCACGCCAAGGCCGCGAGCGCATAGGCGCGCTGTTCCTCGCTTTGCACGGGTCGCAAAGGGCCTTTGAGCGCGCGCACGCTGGCGTCGGCGTTGAGCGCGATGAAGAGCGCGTCGCCCTGCGCACGCGCCTGCAGCAGATAATACAAATGCCCCGTGTGCAGGAGATCGAAAACTCCGTTGGTGAGAACGACCTTCTTGCACGCCGCCCGCAATTCCGCCCGGCGCGCTACTGCGGCGGCCAGCGAGAGCAGCTTGGGATTTTCGAGCGGGAGATTAACCACGACTCACACGGATAGACGCCGCGGCCGGATGAAGGAAGATTTTATCCGCGTTCATCCGGCAGAATCGCCCGTGGTCAGAAGAACTTCTTCGCCTTCTCAAAAAAGCTCTTCGATGTGGGCTCGGCGGCATCGCCGCTGATGCGGGCGAATTCCTCGAGGAGTTTGCGTTGCTCGCCGGTGAGCGCTGTGGGGACTTCGACTTGCACCCGCACGAGCTGGTCGCCTTGGCGGCCACCGCGCAACGAGGGCATGCCCTTTTCGCGCAGCCGGAACGTCGTGCCGCTGGCCGTGCCGGCGGGAATCTTGAGCGAACCTTTGCCGAAGAGCGTGGGCACTTCGATGCTGCCGCCGAGGGTCGCGAGCGTGAACTTGATCGGAATTTCGCAAAAAAGCGCGTCGCCCTGCCGCTCGAAAAGTTCATGGTCTTTCACCGAGAGCACGATGTAGAGATCACCCGATGAACCGCCGGACGAGCCCGCCTCACCGTTACCGCTGGAACGGAGCCGGGAGCCCGTCTCGACGCCCGCGGGGATCCGCACGTTGATCTTGGTCGTCTGTGGCGTGCGGCCTTCGCCACGACACACCGTGCAGGGTTTTTCGATCTTCTGGCCGGTGCCGCCGCAGGTCGGGCAGGCTTGGGTGAACGTAATGATGCCGCCCGAGCGGCGGATCTGCCCCGCGCCTCGACAGGTAGGGCAGGTGACACGCTTCGAGCCGGGCTCTGCGCCCGAGCCGGTGCAGCGTTCGCACGTCATCGCCTTGCGGAAGGAAATCTCTTTCTCCACGCCGCGCGCGGCTTCTTCGAGCGTGATCTCGAGATCATAACGCAGGTCGGCGCCGTCACGATCCGCGCCACCACCTCCGCCGCCGCCGAACATCTCGTCGAAAATCCCGCCGCCACCACCGCCACCGCTGCTGCGGCCGCCCTGCTGGCCGAAGACTTCACGGAAGATATCAAAAGGGTCATGAAATCCACCGCCACCGCCAGCGGCCGGCCCGCGGGCGCCGCCGCCCGGCCCTTGGAACGCCGCGTGACCGTAACGATCGTAAGCCGCGCGCTTCTCAGGATCCTTGAGCACTTCGTAAGCCTCGGAAACCTTCTTGAACGTTTCCTCCGCCTCCTTGTTGCCGGGATTTTTATCCGGGTGATATTGGACGGCCTTCTTGCGGTAGGCCTTCTTCAGTTCTTCCTCGGTCGCGCCTTTTTGGGCCCCGAGCAATTCGTAGTAATCTTCCTTCGCCATGGTGATCGTCGATGCGTCGGCGTGAGGACACGCCCACGGTTAAATTTAGATAACGGTTTCTTTCGCCGGTCCCGCGATTCCGCTCGATACCACGACCGACGCCGGCCGCAGCAGCCGGCCGTTGAGCGAGTAGCCGGTGCGGACCACCGTGAGCACGTGCTCGGCCTTCACCTCGGCACTCGGCGCGTGCGAAATCGCCTCATGCTGATGCGGGTCAAAGAGCTGGCCAGTGGGGTTGATCTCTTTGAGACCATGGTTGCCGAGCGCGCTTTTGAGCTGAGTGAGCACCATATCGACGCCACCCGTCAGGGTTTTGAGATCGGCGTTGGGTTGCTTGGACGCGGCGAGCCCCAGAGCGAGATTATCGACGACGGGCAGAAGATCTTCGAGCACGCGGGCCGTGGAGAAGAGCCGGAGCTCTTCCTTTTCGCGAAGGGTGCGCTTGCGCAGATTTTCCAGATCAGCGGCCGTCCGCATAAAGCGGTCGTAATTGTCCGCCGCTTCTTTCTTGGCCGCAGCAAGATCGTTGCCCGGCCCCATGTCTCCGCCCGACGGCATAGTGGCCTCGGCGGAGGGTTTAGGGATGGGCGTGGCTGCGTTGTCAGTGGTCTTGTTCATGGCAAAAGGGAAATCTCACCCAACTACGGCTTTCGCGTTTCTTCAAGCTTGTCCAGAAACTCGCGGAACGTCTCGTCGGTCTTACGTTCCGCGGATTTCAGCCAGCTATCCCCCGTCTTCGCAGCGTCCCCGAGCAGGATCCGCAGGTCGGAGGGCAAAAAGGCCGCCAACCCGCTGGCGACATCACGCTCTCCCAA
>JACMRG010000183.1 GCA_014376585.1 Opitutaceae bacterium
CACCCCGCCCGTCAGCAGCTCCGCCTTGATCGCCGCGTCGCGCGCGATCACCGCCGGCTCATACCGCCGGTTCCAAAACACCGCGCCTGCTCCCGTCTCCTTCACCAGACCGCGCAACACCTCCGCCGAATCCCCCCGCGCGATCACCAGCCGCGACCCGCGCTCACGCAGACTCGCATCGAGCGACGCCAGCGCCTGGTGCAACCACCACCGCGAAGCCCCGCCCATTGCCCAATTGCCCTCGGGCGCGTCGTCCAAAATATACACGGGCAGCACCGCGCCACCCCGCGCCACCGCCTCCGCTAGCGCCGGATTATCCTGCAACCTCAAATCCTGACGGAACCAAAGCAGCGCGGGGGTGGCGGGCATGGGCCCGAAGAAGCTTCATCCCCGCACCTTTGCAAGTGCGCCGCTCGATTAGACGCGCCTCCCTACCCGCCCGCGCTCACCCCACCTACAAAGCGTCGGTGTATAATTTCTCATACCCCGCCGTTGCGACCTTCCACGAGAAATCCCGTGCCATCCCGCGCCGCTGCACCGCCACATACCGTGGCGGCTCGCCGAATAACGCCAAAGCCCGCCACAACGCGTCGCTCAGTCCCGCCACGCTCGGCGCACACATCATCCCGGTCCCCGTGGCCGGTAACTCATCTGCGTCGATCACGGTGTCCGCCAGTCCGCCCACGCGGCTCACGATCGGCACGGTCCCATATATTTGTGAATACATCTGGTTCAGGCCGCACGGCTCAAACAGCGATGGCATCACAAAAAAATCGCTGCCCGCCTCGATCAGATGGCTCATCGTTTCGTCGAGCTGCGCACTCAGAAACACCTTGTTTGGCGCCTCCGCCGCGAGCGCCCGCAACTCCGCCTCCATCCGCTTGTCGCCCGTGCCGAGCACGATTAGCTTCACGTCCTGCTCCAGAAAAAACGCCTGGTTCGCCAGCACGAGATCGACCCCCTTTTGCTCCGTCAGACGGCACACCATCCCAAAAATCGCGCCCTTGAACTTCACGTCCAGGCCCGCGCGTTTCAACAGCTCGGCCCGGCACACCGCTTTCCCTTTCATCTCGGCCGCCGAGTAACGCGCGGGCAACAGCCCGTCGGTCGCCGGATTCCACACCGCGTCGTCCACTCCGTTCAGCAATCCGGAGAGATCTTCCAACCGCGTCTGAACGACCCCGTCCAACCCGCAGCCAAACTCGGGCGTCTGAATTTCCTGCGCGTAGCGCGGGCTCACCGTCGTCACCCGGTCCGCAAAAAGAATTCCGCCCTTTAGCAGACTGATCTGCGCGTAGTATTCGATGCCGTCGATGTTGTTGAGTTCCTCCGGCAGATTCGTCCGTGCAAACGCCGCCGCCGGGAAGAGCCCCTGAAAGGCGATGTTGTGGATCGTGAACACCGTCTTCAGCGCCAGCGTCGCGCCGTGCCGCCGCTCCGTCTCGCGCACCAGCAGCGGCAACAACGCCGCCTGCCAGTCATGGGCATGCACGATGTCCGCCCGCAACTCCGCCACCCTCATCGTCTCCACCACCGCCTTGCAGAAAAAGATGAACCGGTCCGCGTTATCTTCAAAATCCCGTTCACCATTCCCATACGGCGCCCGCCGGTCGAAGAACTCCTCGCGACAGATCAGATAGACCGTCAGGTTTTTTCGCGGTGAAAACGCCCGCACTTCGCCGGACATGAACTGGTCGCCCATCTCAATTTTCAGCCGCAGCTTCAACTCCGCCTTCGCCGCATCGGGATGCTCCCGCGCCAGCCGGTAACCGGGCAGAAACACCGATACCTCGTGCCCGTGGTCCGCCAGCGACCCCGTGAGCGCACCGACCGCGTCAGCCAGCCCGCCCGTCTTGATGTAGGGGAACAGCTCGCTGGCTGCGTGGACGATTTTCATCGCCCGACCCTACACCCGCCCGTTTCGTAGGCCAATCAGAAAGCTCGGCCCCCACTCGGCGCCACCAACTCTTACCATGACCCTCCGCGACCGCCTGCTCGCCAAACTCCGCGAGCCTGATTACCGCCCCGCCAACAATTTCATTCTCAGCCGACTCCTCGGGCTGAACAAAAAATTAAGCGCTTCGCTCGCCAGCGAGATCCGCCAACTCGTCGCCGCCCGCGAAGTGCGCTTGGTCGAAGGCGGACGCGTCGAACTCGCCGGCGGTTCTAAACCGGGTGCCAGGCCGTCCCCTAAGTCTGCCGCGAAGCCCGACCTCAAGGAGCGCTTCAAAGCCCACGTCGAAAATAACAAAGTCTCCTCCCGCCCCATCTTTCAACCCGCGCAACGCGGCCCGCAGGGTGACCCCTTCGCCGCCGCGCCTTCCGCCCAAAAACCCGCGCCCGCTTCCGCCAAGTCCGCTCCGTTGAAAAACTTTAAGGGCAAATCTTCCGCGCCTTCCCGCGCCTCCGCTCCGGCGCCCTCGCGCAAATCCTCCGGCCCCGCCCGCTCCCCCTCGACGCCCGCCCCCGCGTCTTTCGTTCCCGATGCCAACGAACTTTACGGCCGCATCCAATTCCGCGGCGGCGGCTCCGCCTTCGTCATCCTCGCCAACGCCCCCGCCGGCCCCGACACGCCCGCGATGCAGATTTCGCCCGATGATACCGGCGTCGCGCTCCCCGGCGCCACCGTGGCCGTCCGCGCCTATCCCGGCGCCACGGGCCGCCGCCCCGGCGAGACCGTCGGCCGCGTCACGCGCATCATCACGCGCGAAAAACTCTCCGTCGTCGGCAATGTCGTCCGCGCCGGTCGCAACTTCATCGTCGCGCCCGACGACCCGCGCTTCGTCCAGCAGGTTCTCCTCAAGCCCTCCGCCGTCGAGGTCAACGCCGGCGACAAGGTTGTCGTCAAACTCGACGACTGGACCGACCGTCGCAAACCCCTCACCGGCGTCGCCACCGCCCGCCTCGGCCGCACCCATGAGCCCCGCGCCGAACTCCTCGGCATCTACGAGAAATACAACCTCGCCACCAGTTTCCCCGCCGACGTCGGGCGCGAGGCCGCGCTCCTCCCCGACCGCGTTCCCGCCAAAGACGCCGCCGGCCGCCTCGACTACCGCGAGTTGCCCGTCTTCACCATCGACCCCGACGACGCCAAAGACTTCGACGACGCCCTCTCCTACGAGACGACCCGCGACGGCGAGACCAAGATCGGCATCCACATCGCCGACGTCTCCAGCTACGTCCGCCCCGGCACCGCCCTCGACCGCGAGGCCGAGGCCCGCGGCAACTCCACCTACCTCGTCGGCACCGTCATCCCGATGCTGCCGGAAAAACTTTCCAACGGCCTCTGCTCCCTCGTCGAGGCGCAGGATCGTCTCTGCAAAGCCGTCTTCCTCACCTTCTCGAAGACCGGCAAACTCACCGCCACCGCCTACGCCAACACCGTGATCCGCTCCCGCAAGCGTCTCACCTACAAACAAGCCTACGCGTTCCTCTTTACCGACGATCTCGAGAAAATCCGCGCTCTCCCGCTTCCCGCCAAACACCAAACGGGCTCCACCGGCCGCGCCCTGAGCGAACTCTCCGACGCCGAACTCACCGATCTTCAGACGTGGATTCGCGCCCTCTGGAAAATCGCCAGCCGCCTCCGCTCGGACCGCATGGAGCACGGCAGTCTCGATCTCGACATGCCCGAGACGAAAATTTTCGTAGACAAAGAGGGCTACGCCGAACGCCTCGAAAAAATCGAGCACGACGAAAGCCACCAGCTCATCGAAGAGTTCATGCTCGCCGCCAACGAGGCCGTCGCCCGCCTCACGCGCACGCAGAAATTCCCCTCGCTCTACCGCGTCCACGGCGACCCTGACGCCGAACGCCTCGGCGAGTTCCGCCAACTTCTTGAGACTTTCAAAATCACCGTCGGCGATCTGTCCAACCGCAAGGAAGTCACCCGCCTGCTCAAGATTCTCGCCGAGCATCCGCAGGGTTACACCCTTCGCACCCAACTCCTCCGCAGCCTCCAAAAAGCCGTCTATCGTCACACCCACGACGGCCACTACGGCCTCCACAAAAAAGACTACACCCACTTCACCTCACCGATCCGCCGCTACGCCGACCTGATCGTCCACCGCGTCCTCCAACACTACCTCGTCAAACACGAGGGCTACGCGCCCCAACCCGGCCCCGACGCCATGCACAGCGCCGCTGGCATGGAACGCCTCGGCGAACACATCAGCCTCATGGAGCAGAACTCCCAGCTGGCCGAACGCGAGAGCGTGAAAATCAAGATCCTCGAGTTCTTCGAGCGCGAACTCGACAAAAAGCCCCGCACGCGTTTCGCCGCCGTCATCACCGACGTCCGCCGTAACGGATTCTTCGTCGAACTCGTCGAATCAATGACCTTCGGCTTCATCTCCGCCGATTCACTCGGTGAAGATTTCTACATCTTGGACGAATCGACACACACGCTGAGCGCCCGCCGCTCGAAGAAGAAATACACCCTCAACGCCCGCCTCGACGTGGTCGTGGACAAAGTGGACCGCTTCAAACGCCTGATCGACTTCCGCCCCGCCGATTGAGTTTCGCGCTCGTCGCCGCGCGCGGTCTCGGGGATTTAGCGCGCCCGGTTTTCCACCGTAGCGAGTCTGCGCCCCGTTTTAGATTTTCCGCTATGCCCCACTACACCTTCTCCGCCACCTTCCGCGCCGTCTATGACCGCGCCGCCGCCCGCTTTGCCAAGGGCGGCGCGACCGCCACCAGTCTGCTCGAACCCGCCGACGTCGCCTTCCTCGCTGCCAACGGCGTCACGACCCAGCATCTCTTCGACTACGTGGACGATCTCGCCAATTACGGCGAGCCCAGCTTCGACCAGGCTCACGGTATCGAACTTGTCCGCCGCGATTATTTCCTAAACGTGCAGGATGGCCGTCCCTCGTCATCCGTCCTCGACGCCGCCACCCTGCCCGCCAAGTCCGACACCGTCCGCGGCATCCCTTGGCTGCCTCGCCTTCTCCCCAAAGCCCGCGCGAAACTCGTGGGTGAACTTCCGTCTTCGCTGATGTATGGATGCGGTGGTGATCGCGCTTTCTTCGCGCAGCACGACATCCTGCCGCACGAGTTTCTTTCCCTTGTTTGGCGTCACGAAAACGACGATCACGCCATAATCGACTGGGTCGCTCGGCGTGTCAAAAGTCGGTGACCTACGGCTAAGATTTTCCGCCGTCGCGCGGAAATTCCGGCGTGACGTTCTCCTCGGGCTCTCGTCTTTTGTCGTGGTCGAGCGTGCCTCGGCTCCATCCCCTACCCATCATGGCCAAGTTCACCCTTCAAGTTAACGGCCAGGCCCGCACTGCGGACGTGGCTCCCGAGACCCCGCTGCTGTGGGTGCTCCGCGATAATCTCGACCTCGTCGGCACGAAGTTCGGCTGTGGCGTTGGCCAGTGCCGCGCCTGCACCGTCCATATCGGCGGCCAGCCCGTGCAAGCCTGCATGACGCCCGTCTCCAGCATCGGCCGCAAAGCCGTCACCACCATCGAGGGCCTCTCCGCCAACGGCACTCACCCGCTCCAGAAAGCCTGGTGCGAACTCGACGTCGCCCAATGCGGCTACTGCCAGGCCGGCCAGCTCATGACCGCCGCCGCACTTCTCGCGGAAAACGCCAAACCTTCTGACGAAGATATCGACAACGCCATGGCCGGGAACATCTGCCGTTGCGGCACCTACCTTCGCATTCGCGCCGGCATCCACCGCGCCGCTGAACTCACCGCCACCGGCATCGCCACCAAGAAGGAGACCGCCCAATGAATCCCTACGAAGCCCCTTCCCTCACCGAGTTCCCCACCCTCGACCGCCGCGATTTCCTCCGCCTCACCAGCTTCGTCGGTGGAGGCCTCGTCCTCGGCTCGTTTCTGAAAATCTCCGGCACCGCCCACGCCGCCGAGATCGCCAAGACCGCTCCTTCTGGCGACTTCACGCCCAACGCCTACGTCCGCCTCGGCCTCGACGGTTCGATTACGCTCATCTGTCCACGCCCCGATTCCGGCCAAGGCGTCAAAACCTCCCTTCCGATGATCCTGGCCGAAGACCTCGAAGTCTCGTGGCAGTCCGTCACCGTCCAGATGGCCGACCTCAACGCCGTTTACGGCAGCCAGACCGCTGGCGGCAGCACCTCGACGCCGACGTTCTACCTGCTCCTCCGCCAACTCGGCACCACCGCCCGGGTCATGCTCATCGACGCCGCCGCGCAGACGTGGGGCGTCCCCGCCGCCGAGTGCTTCGCCGAAGCCGCCAGCGTTCATCACAAAGCCTCGAAAAAGTCGCTCCCCTACCGCGACCTCGTCGCCAAGGCCGCCACCCTTCCCGTCCCCGACGCGAAGCAAGCCGTCCTCAAAGACCCGAAAGATTTCAAACTCCTCGGCCAACGCATTGGCGGCGTGGACAACCAAAAGATTGTCACCGGCCAAAACCTCTTCGGCCTCGATTTCAAACTCCCCGGTCTCGTCTACGCCGTGTTTGAAAAATGCCCCGTCTTCGGCGGTAAAGTCGTTTCCGCCAACCTCGACCGCATCAAGACCCTCCCCGGCGTGAAAGACGCCTTCATTATAGACGGCACCAAGGATCTTCGAGGCCTCATGCCCGGCGTCGCCATCCTCGCTGATTCCACTTGGGCCGCCTTTAGCGCGCGCCGCCAACTCAAGGTCACGTGGGACGAGGGCGCCTTTGCCAACGATAGTTGGGACGGTTTCACAAAACAGGCCCAAGACCTTGCCGCCAAGGGCACCGGCAACGTCGTCCGCAAAGACGGCGACGTCGACGCCGCCTTCGCCTCTGCCGCCAAGGTCGTCGAGAGCGCCTACTCCTACCCCTTCATCTCCCACGCCAATCTCGAACCGCAGAACTGCACGGCCAGCGTCACCGCCGACCGCGCCGAGATCTGGGCCCCCACGCAAAATCCCGGTGCCGGCGCCGATATTGTCGCCAAGGTCCTCAATATTCCGAAAGAAAATATCACCGTCCACATCCTCCGCGCCGGCGGTGGCTTCGGCCGCCGCCTCAGCGCCGACTTTGTGATCGAGGCCGCGGCTATCGCCCAAAAGGCCGGCGTGCCCGTGAAACTTGTTTGGAGTCGCGAGGATGACCTCCGCCATGATCATTTCCGCCCGGGCGGGTTTCATTTTCTCAAAGGCTCCGTGGACGCCGCCGGCAAGATTTCCGGTTTCCGGAACCACTCCGTGTTCTTCGCCGGCGGCCTAGGTGCCGACGAGTTCCCGAGCCGGTTTATCCCGAACCACCTCGGTCTCAGCAGCGTCCTCCCCAACAATGTTCCCATGGGCCCGTGGCGGGCTCCCGGCAGCTGCGTGTTCTCCTTCGTCTACCAGAGCTTCATCGACGAACTCGCCCACGCCGCCGGCCGCGACCCGGTGGAAATCCGGCTCGAACTCCTCGGCGACAAGGGCATGGTCCCCGGCACCGGCGAACGCGGCACTCCCTACAACGCCGCCCGCATGAAGGCCGTCGTGAAACTCGTCGCCGAAAAAGCCGGCTGGGGTAAAAAACTCCCGCGCGGCCAGGGCATGGGCATCGCCTTTCACTTTAGTCACCGCGGCTACATCGCCCAAGTCGCCGAGGTCACCGTCTCGAAGAGCGGCGATCTCAAAGTGGACCGCGTCGTCTGCGTATCCGATGTCGGCTCGCAGATCGTCAATCTCAGCGGAGCCGAGAACCAAGTCGAAGGCTCCATCGTGGACGGCCTCAGCGCCGCTTGGCGCCAGGAACTCAACATCGAGCGTGGCCGTATCGTCGAGAGCAACCTTGCCGAATACCAGCTCATCCGCATGCCCGATGCGCCCAAGAAGATCGAGTGCCACTTCCTCAAATCCGACAACCCGCCCACCGGCCTCGGCGAACCCGTCCTCCCACCCCTCGCCCCCGCCGTCGCCAACGCGATCTTCGCCGCCACCGGCAAACGCATTCGGCAGCTTCCGTTCGCTAAGACCGATCTCAGCTGGAGTTAATTCTCCCCCAGACCCGGTTCCGTCAAAGCACGGAACCCTTCGTCCGATTGGTGGCTGGCTTGTCCTGATGGTTGGCCACCAAAAGTGATGAGAGTCAGCCCCCTCAATGAGTGCCCCACAGGGAGATTGACCCTAGGGCGGTAGTCCCACGCTTCCTCGAAGGGTTTAGCACGCCGCCTGCCCCCAACGCGTCACTGAAACTTTCCTCGATTCTGCTCAAAGACGGGCACGACTTGAGGCATGAGCGCTTCCAGATCGGCGATCCGCTGCGCGTCAGCCGGATGCGTTGACATTAAAACCGACCACTTGCCACCCGCCGCGGCATTGCCCTTCTGCGCACTCATTTTCTGCCAGAAAGTGATCGACGCCCGCGGATCATAGCCGGCGCGCGCTGCGTATAGTGCGCCCATTCGATCCGCTTCGCTCTCGTTGCCACGAGAGTGTGGCAATACAAGGGCCAAGGTCGTCAATCCACCGTAGGCTTGCTGGAAAAGCTGGGCCTTCTGCGCGTCGCTTTTGGCCTCGACGGCCGTCGTTCCGAGCGCTCCCACGCCGGCAATCACCATGCCTTGTGACATCCGCTCAGATCCATGTCGCGCTATCACATGGCCGATCTCGTGGCCCATGACGATCGCAAGTTCATCATCACTTCCCACCAGCTTGATGAGTCCGGTGTAGACCCCGACTTTTCCCCCGGGCAGCGCGAACGCGTTCACATCGTCGGCCTCGAAAACAACGAACTCCCACTTGGCGTCGGGGAGTTCGTTACCCACCGCTTGGGCGATACGCTCGCCGATGCGTTTCACCCGTGCGTTTACGATCGGATCGGTCGCAGCCCGTTGCTTCTGCCGTAGCTCGGCAAACGAAGCCTGCCCCAGCGCCACTTCCTCCCCCTGCGACAACAGCACCAGCGATCTGCGCCCGGTGACGGGGTTCGTGTAACAGCCCGCAAGTGTCATCAGGCCGCCGATCAGGACTAGAGCGATCCATCGTTTCATTTTCATGGGTAGAGCGACCGAGAGTCCCGCAAACAGCGATCAGGTTCCTCCACCAGTTGCCACGCAACCCCACTGGCCCCTTTTAAAGAACATCAGCGTGAGTGGCCCCCGGCCGCAAAAAATTGGGCATCACGTCTAAAAAACTGGCTGCCCGACTAGGAGTCGAACCTAGACAAAGCGAGTCAGAGTCGCTTGTGCTACCATTACACCATCAGGCAGTAAAATCTTCGGCATCTCATCTCGAAAAAAGACGTCGGCGGGTCGCTCGGATGGAGCCGGCGATGGGATTCGAACCCGCAACCGCCTGTTTACAAAACAGGTGCTCTACCATTGAGCTACGCCGGCATCAATCCACTGAGAACCTGCCGATAAGGAGTATTAAACAACGAAAAATGGTGGCTCCCTGGGGACTTGAACCCCAAACCAATTGATTAAGAGTCAACTGCTCTACCATTGAGCTAGGAAGCCGACAGATGAGGGGTAAAAAAGTCACATTGGCCCCTTCGGTGTCAACTGCGATTTGAGCCCGTTTCGCAATCCACCGCGTCCCGTCTAAAGTTAAGGGTTGCGACCCAATCGCGCCGCGCCCCCGTCGGAATTACCCATTCGGGATCACGCGCCCGTAAACTACCTAGGCCGCTGAAACGACCGAGGGTCTTCACCCGCCCGCAACGAGATCCCGGCGCCTTCTCGCCCCATTTCGAGGCACTCGAACAGATTGCGCACACACTGGCCCAGTCGGTCGTGGCCGGCTCGGGCGGTTTCGATCTGATCGACGAGTTTTCGGCCCAGCGCTGCTGCTTCGGTGCGCACCCGGGAGGCGATCACCGCCGGAGGGTTGTCCTCAAGCTCAAGATAGGGCGCGAGCAGCACCTCGAGTTTCGCCGCCGTGACCGACAGAGCCACGCTTTCTGCACCACGAGTATCCGTCGACTCTGGCATGAGCAGCAAAATACGGCGGGCGACACGCCCGGCGTGGGGCAGGTTCAGTGCAACTTGGAAAAACGGCGTGCGCTCTGGCATGACGGCGGTAAATCCAAACCACCGGTCATTTCTTCGCCGTCAGCATCTCGATCGCCTTTACGCCTTCGGCAGACTCAGGCTCCGCATCCGAGTCGAAGCGAGCGATGATCTCACCGTCACGGTCAACGAGGAATTTGTTGAAATTCCACGAGATGCCGCCGGGGAACGGCGAACCGGGATATTTTAGGTTCATGGCCACTGAGGTTAGCTGGGTTGACGCAGGCCTTTCGTCAAGACGCTCCAAGGCCGAGAACAAACGTCGCGGTCATCCGCGATACTCATTTCACAATGGCGCGTCACAGGTGACCCAAACCCCTCAGATATCACGAACTCGCATGGAACACGACTAAGCGCGCGTCTAAAAACCTCGGAAAGGCAGGGCGGGACCGCTGGGCCCGCCGCGTTTCGCGGAGCACCGGGGACTTTACATCTCTCCGATGATTTTATTTCCACCACTCGCGCGACTCTAGCCCGTCCGCAGCGAAAAACCTCCTGCCAAAAATAATCGTGGTCCCAGTGGCGGGTTCGCGCCACTCCCTTGTCATGATGGTTACCGGTGACCTCATCTTCCGCCCGATCTCTCCTTCGCTTCGTGCCGCCGCCCGATCCGGCCCAGCCCGCGCCCCGCGTCGCCATGCCTGATTCCCCACAGTCCGAACCACCGCCAGCGGCGCCAGCCGGCCGCGACTTCGCGACGCTCTACCGGGCCACACTCTCGCCCCTGCGCCGCTATCTCTCTCGCCTCCTTGGCAACACCACCGAGGCCCAGGACATCGCCCACGACGCCTACATCCGCGTCTATCCCACCATCACCACCAAGCCCACCGAACAGCCCGAGGCGCTCCTCTATCTCACCGCCCGCCGCCTCGCCATCAACCGCCTCAAGCGCCGCAGCATCTCACCCATCCACCACGGTGCCGCCGATCTCGACACCGCGGCCTCCGCCTCTCCGAGCGTCGAACAACAGGTCATGGCCCGCCAGGAACTCACTCTCCTCGAAACCGCCATCGCCGAACTCCCGCCCGGCTGCCGCGCCGTGCTACTTCTCCGCAAAGTTGAACTCTTTTCTCACCGCGAAATCGCCGACCGCCTCGGCATCGCCGTCAGCACCGTCGAGAAACAACACGCCCGCGCCCTCCGCCTGCTCCGCGCCGCCCTCCCCGCCGAAACCACCGCCTCCACCTTTCCCGCCTCCACCTCCGCCGACCCGGAGGCCCAAGCATGAACGCTCTCCCTTCCCAACCTTCTCCCGCCGCCCATGCCGAGGCCGCCCTTTGGGCCGCCCGCCTCGACGGCGGCACCCTCGAAGCCGCCGACCGCGTCGCCCTCGACACGTGGCTCGCCGCCTCGCCCGCCCACCGCGCGCTCCTCTCCAGCTATTGCCAGTTCTCGGCCGACCTTGAACTGCAACTCCCCGCCCTCGTCGGCGCCGGCCGCATCAACCTGCCCCCACCCGCCGTCCCGCGCCGTTCGTGGTCGTTCAAGCTTCTTACCACCTGCACCCTCGCCGCCGCGGCGGTCGCCATCGCTCTCACCGTTCATTTCACCCGCTCCGCCGCCCTCCCTGAAACCTTCGCCACCGCCGTCGCGCAACGTCAGTCAATCACCCTCGCCGACGGCACCCGCGTCGAGCTCAACGCCCGCACGAGTCTCCAGATCGCGCTCGGCCGCACCGAGCGCCGCGTGCGTCTCGCATCCGGCGAGGCGTTCTTCCAAGTCACCAAAGATCCGTCGCGCCCCTTCATCGTCGAAACGCCCGCCGGCGCCGTCCGCGTGACCGGCACCACGTTCAACGTCCTCGCCGAGTCCCCTTCCGCCCTCGATGTGACCGTCGTCGAAGGCTCCGTCCAAGTCCACCCCGCCGCCTCAGCCTCCGCCCCTCCCGCCTCAAGCCTCCCGCCTCCCGCCTCATATTCCCTCGCCGCCGGCGACCACCTCTCCGCCCGCGCCACGTCCGGCGTGACCGTCAAAAAACTCTCCGCCGCCGCCCTCGCCAACACCCTCGCGTGGCGGCGGGGCACCGTCGTCTTCGACGATGTCCCGCTCGCCGAAGCCCTCGCCCGCTTCGCCCACTATCATGGTCGCGACATCACCGCTTCGTCCGGCGCGGCCCGGCTCCACATCAGCTCACGCTTCAGCCTCGACGACCTCGAAGGTTTCTTCGTCAGCCTCGGCGAGATGGAGCTCGTGCCCGTGAAAATCACCCGCGACCCCGCCAGCGGCTCCTACCACATCAGCCTCCGCACCGAAAAGTGATCCGCGTCCGCTCCGCCCTCGCGCGTTGGTTTCTCATCGGGAGCGCCCTCGCACCCTTGCTCCTCCGCTCCGCCCCCGTGCCCTTCGACCTGCCCGCCCAACCCGCCGGCCAGGCCGTCCTCGCATTCTCCCAGCAGGCCCAGGCC
>JACMRG010000184.1 GCA_014376585.1 Opitutaceae bacterium
ACCACGGCCACGAGCGCGCCGAGCGCGGCGAACGTGGGCAGGAGGATGGGAATGCGTTTCATGGGCTCGGGCTCGCCGCTTTTTTCGCGAGGCTGACGCGTTTCTGCAGCGACCAAACTTCGACGGAACTTTCGAAGGCGGCTAGCTGCTCCCCCGTGAGGATTTTCCCGGCCGGCGCCCAGACGTCGTGCCAGTTTACCTTGCCGGGATCGGTGCCCTTGCCCTGCTGATAAATCAAGGTGTGCTCCAACACGACGGCGATGAGCTGGTCGGCTTGCGCGAGCGTGATCGGCTGGGAGCTGGCGTAGGTCCTCGCCGCGGTGGCGTCGACAAAGTAGCGGATGGGCAGCGAGCGCAGATAGTCCTCAAGGTGTTTCTTGCCCTCGTCGCCGAGGAGTTCGCGCATCGCCTTGCTCCACTCTGGTGCGCTCTGCCGGTAACCCGCCCCCTCGTCGCGCCCGAGGTCGCGGGCGATTTGGCCATCGATATCTGCCTGGTCCTGCCGCGCTATGATCTGCTCGAAGCGCGCGGCCTCTTCGGGCGTGAGGCCGAGCTGACGGCAGAAACGCTGAAACCCGGGGTGGGGCAGCGCCAGCTAGGCCGTCTGCGAGGCCTCGCGGTAGGCGGAATCCTGGAGATATGGGCGCGTCGGATTCGGCGTGGTCGTGAGGAGGGCGCGCTCATGGGCATCGGCCTCGTCGCGCTCGCCTTGCGGTTGCGCCAGCTCGCCGCGGGCTTCGGTCTGCTCGCGTTGGGCGGCGCCCTATCCCGACCGGTCTCGGCGGAGGCACGCAACGACGCATCGCGCACGACCGAGGTGGCGGCGAGCAGGAGGGCGACGCCAGCGGCCGTCGCGATGATTTTGGTCGAACTCATAAAGACTGCGAGCGGCGTCGCCGCGCTGATGGCGGCCGGCTGCCACGCTCCCGCCGCGATCATCGCGACGAAATTGTCCGCGACGGATGGCGCGGCGTGGGCGCCGAGCGCCGTGCCGAGCATCGCCGAAGTCGACACCAGGCCGCGCCGGCCCAGCATCGCGCGGAGCTTGTCGACGGCGCGGTCGACGCGTTTGCGGGCCGCCTCCTCGCTGATGTGCAGCGCGCGGCCGACCTCCGCGAACGAGTGGGCCGAGAAATAACGGAGCAGCACGGCCTCGCGCTCGGCGGCACCCAGCCGGCCCATGGCGTCGTCGAGCACCAGTTGCAATTCGTCCCGGGCCGGTGCGGCGTCCGTGGATTCGTTGGGAGCATTCATGTCGCCAGCGTGGGTTTCACGGTCGCGCCGGCGCGCCTCGTGGCGTGCGGCCTTCAGAGATTCGAGGCGGGCGGCGGTGGCGAGCCAGCCGGCGAGGATGGTGTGCCCCACGAGCGTCGATGCCTTCTGGCGAGGAAAACGAAGACCCGCTGGGTCACGTCGGCGGCGAGGTGCGCGTCGATGCCCGCCTGCCGCCGCGCCACGCCGTGAACCACTGCGATGTGCCGTCGCACGAGCGCGCAAAACGCTTCCTCGGACCGCTCGGTCACGTAGGTGCGAAGAAGCTGGGCGTCGTCCATGGACATTGGTCTACCCTAAGCTCCCGTGGCGCTGCAAACCGGACGAGGAATTTGCGAGAAGCAATAAGCTGAAAGCCTTTTTCCGTAGCAGGACGTAATTTTAACCGTCGTTATATAGCCCAGCCGCGCCCGGAGGGCGCGGCCCAACCTCAACCACCCAGGACCAAAAATTCTGTGCTACATCCGCGGCGTCACCCCATGCCCCGCAGCGATGTGCGCTACGGAAATCATCCCGCCTTCCAACGTGAACCCGCCGTCAAACGGATTGCTCGCCATGAACAGCGGCGTGTCCAAATCCGCGAAGCCAAACCCGCCGATTCCCGCCGCAAAACTCGCCGACACGCTCATCGCCAAGATACTCTCCACGTTGCCGCCAATCATGAGTCCCAGCCCCGCCGCTCGCGCCGCCGTCGCGAGATCGAGCGCCGCGATGATGCCGGATTTCATGAGCTTGATATTCACAAAATGCGCCGCCTTCGCCGCCGCGATTTTCCGCGCGTCCGCCGCCGTGCACGCGGTTTCGTCCGCAGCGGTTTTCCAACCCGATTCCACGATCAGCGCCGCAGCGCCCGCGAGATCATCCTTCGCGAGCCACTGCTCGAGCAGCGCCGGTTTGATGCCCGCACTTTTGAGCCCGCTCACGAGTTCGCTCGCCGCCGCACGGCTCAGCCGTGCGTTGCCATCGAGAATCAACGGCGCGTCCGGCGCCGCCGCATGGATCGCCGCTACCCGTGCGAGATCGCCCGCCGGCCCCGCCGCGCCGCCCACCTTCACCTTGATCATCCGAATCCCCCGTGCGCGAATCGCCCGCGCCGCTTCGGCCGCCTCGGCCTCCGTGCCCGTCGTCACCGTCATGTCGGTTTCGAGTGTCGTGCTCACGCCACCGAAAAATTTCCACATCGGCTCGCCTCGCCGCCGCGTCACCGCATCGAGCAACGCCATCTCCAGCGCGCACTGCGCCGAGCCGCAACCCGCCCCGCCCTTGCCAAAAAACTCCACTGCGAGCGCCCGCCAGTCCGCCGCGTCGCGCCCCGGCAACCAGTCCTGCGTCGTGTTCAACGCCGCCAACGCCATCACCTGCGTCTCGCCGTTATAGGGCGGCAGCGGCGCCGCCTCGCCGTAGCCCCGCGTGCCGTCCGCCAGCTCGACGGTCACGAGCACATTGTTCGCCATCGCCTGCGATCCGCCGGAAATTCCAAAGGGCACATGCAGCGGAATATCCAGCGGCTCTACGTCAAGGGCCACGATCTGAGTCGGTGAACGCATCGGTCTTTGTGCCCCGCGCCCGCGCCGCAACTCAAGCGCGAACTGTCCCGTCGCCGCCCGGTTCCGCGCTCCCGGCGCCCCCCACGCGCGATCCGACGAACAATCGACTTGGTTCCGCCCCCGCCCTCGCCGTCTTCCGCCGAAATGGACGACCTCCGCCCCGCGTCCCTGAGCAAACCCGCGCGCCCGCTCTTCCTCTTCGGCCACTACGCCATTTCCGCCGGACTGGCTTTTATTGCCGCACCCGACGCATCGCTTGCGCTGTCGCGCCTGCCTTCGATTCCCGTCGGATGGACGCGGTTCGTCGGTCTGCTCGCCTTGGTGATCGGCACTTACGACATCGTCTGCGCGCGGGCCGAGACGCGGGCATTCATCCGCGCATCGGTTTTCACGCGACTGGGTTTTGCCGTCGGCACCGCGCTCCTGGTCGCCGGCGGTCAGATGCCTCCGTCCCTGCTGGTGCTAGGCGCGGTGGACGCCGCGGGCGCGATCTGGACCGCCGTCGAAATCAAACGCGACCGCCTGTCTGCCTGATCGGCGTTGCACCGCCATCGCCCCTCCGCCTCAGTCCACCCGCCGATAATTCAAAAGCGCCCTCGGCGCCACCCCGTGCACCGCCTTGAACGCGCGCGAGAAATGATACGGATCGTCGAAGCCCACGCGTTGCGCCGCCTCTTTAACGAGTCCTCCATTCTCAACCAAAAACTCCGCCGCGATCATCATCTTCCGCCGCAGCAGATACTGATAGGGGCTCGTGCCTTGATAGCGCCGAAACCACCGGCACACGCTCGACGCCTCGACCGAGGCCGCCCGCGCGATCTCCTCAAGCGTCCCAAGCCGCTCCGCCTGCACATCGATCAGCGCCTTGCATTTTAAAAACGCCACCCGTGCCGGTTCGACCGTCGTCGCGGCTTGCATCGTCGTCGCCTCGATCTTCAGCAGCAACAGCTCGCCCAACGCCGCACAAATCTCCGCCGCGAGCGCCCCCGTCCGCTGCCCTTCGCGCACAAGATCTTCGAACACACCCGTCACCTCCGCCGGCACCGCCAGCCCGCGCACCTCGCCCGGCGCCACCCCGCACCGCTTCAACCGCCGCGCCACCGCCCGCCCGGCAAACGCCAAAAAATATTTCACCATCGGATCGCTCGGGTCCGCCCGCATCTCGCAGCGCGTGCCCGGCGCATAGGCAAACACCGTCCCCGGTTCCAACGCGTGTGTCTCACCGTCGAGCGTCACGCTTCCGCGTCCCGCGACCACACACTCGATCCCGTGAAACGGAAAATGCCGCCGCGCCAGCGCGTAGTCCGGGTTGCACCGCTCCCGTCCGCCCATCACGAGCGCCAGCGTCTGAGTCCGCCCCGGCGCGAGGTTCAGGAAAAAATACCGCCCGCCCGTGACTTGCCGGGAAAGCAGCGCCTTCGCGTCGTTGGGGCCGATTTTATCCATGTCTATGCCTCATCTATCCATTCCGCTCCGCCGATTTCGAGCGCATTATCCCCATCCACCCCCGCCGACTTTCTCTAGCCCTCCTCTTTTCCTCCGATGCCCAAATTGAAAACCATCCTCCTCGTCGCCAGCGGCGACCTCCGCGCCTCCGCCAATGAAGTCTGCTGGCCCGCCCAGCGCGCGATGGAGGAAAAACTCACCGCCACCGTCGCGCAGCTCGGCTTTAAAGTCGTCCGCGCCCACGCCTACAAGCCCGCGCAAAAGCACGGCTTCATCAGCTCGCAGAAAGAAGGCATGGCCGTCTTCGCCGATCTTGATCCGCGCACGCCCCTCATCGTCGCCGAGGCCGTCTGGCAATATTCGCATCATGTCCTCGCCGGCCTCATCTCCCACCGGGCCCCGATCCTCACCGTCGCCAACTGGTCCGGCACCTGGCCCGGCCTCGTCGGCATGTTAAATCTTAACGGCTCGCTCACCAAGGCCGGCGTCACCTACTCCACGCTCTGGAGCGAAGATTTCACCGACGCTTACTTCCTCGATGGCCTCAAATCCTGGCTCACCTCCGGCGCCGCCAAGCACAAGACCGCCCACGTCAAACCCCTCGCCCGCGCCACCGTCCCGCCGAAAGCCCGCGCGCTCGCCAAAAAAATCGCCGCCGATCTACGCCGCAAAAAATCTATCATGGGCGTTTTCGACGAGGGCTGCATGGGCATGTATAACGCCATCATTCCCGACGAACTGCTCTTCAAAACCGGCGTCTACAAGGAGCGCCTCTCCCAGTCCGCACTCTACTACGGCGCCACCCAAGTCCCCGACGCCGAGGCCCGCGCCGTCTTCGACTGGCTCCGCGCGCGCGGCATGAAGTTCCACCTCGGCACCGACGAAGCTACCGAACTCACCGAGGCACAGGTCCTCTGGCAGTGTAAAACCTACGTCGCCGCCCTCCGCATCGCCGACGAATTCGGCTGCGAGTCCATCGGCATTCAATACCAGCAGGGCCTGAAAGATCTTCTTCCCGCCAGCGATCTCGTCGAAGGCATCCTCAACAACAGCGACCGCCCTCCCGTCAAAAACGCCGCCGGCCAGATCATCCGCGCCGGCCAGCCCCTCACCCATTTCAACGAAGTGGACGAGTGCGCCGGTCTCGACGGCGTCTTCACGCAACGCGTCCACGCCGCCCTCGGCCAACCCGTCGAGAACACCCTGCACGATCTCCGTTGGGGTGCCTACGATGCCAGCGGCACGACCAAGGACTACGTCTGGGTTTTTCTCATCTCCGGCAGCGCCCCGCCCGCGCATCACATCGGCGGCTACGCCGGCACCGATTCGGTCCGCCCGCCTCCCATGTATTTCCGTCTCGGCGGCGGCACGGTGCGCGGCATCGCCAAGCCGGGCGAGATCGTGTGGAGCCGTGTCTTCGTCGAAGGCGGCAAACTCAAAATGGACCTCGGCCGCGCGAAAGTCATCACGCTCCCCCGCGAGGAAACCGAGCGCCGTTGGAAAGAAACCACCGTGCAATGGCCCATCATGCACGCCGTCACCTACGGCGTATCGCGCGACCAGATGATGGCCCGCCACAAGGCCAACCACATCCAAGTCGCCTACGCGCACTCCGCCAAAGCCGCCGACCTCGCCCTCTACGCCAAAGCCGCCCTCGCCGCCGAACTCGGCCTCGTTGTGAGCGTCTGCGGCACGAAGGCCGACGGGAAACCGCTCTGAGCACGCCGCGCCCCGCGCGGCGACCGCGTTGAAGCTTGGAATGAGGCGCCGCGTTGCGCGCGGGGGGCATGTTGCCCGTCCTGCGTCCCGTCCTTTTCGCCTGCGTCGTCCCGGCCCCCGCGGCCGAGCCCGCCGCCTGCCGCGCGAAACTCTGCTTCTTCGCCACGCCGCCAACGGCGCCGTCGTGCCCGCGACCACGCCCGCGGAACGGTGGCATCGCCGCGCCGAAATCGTGCGCGGCATAGAGACGGTCATGGCCCGATTTCCTGGCACCGATTCACCGGCTCTGGCCATGGCGCCGGTCCTCTAATTTTGTAGCAACCCACCTTCGCGGTTGCCGCCGGTGGCGGTTTGATTTCTGTTTCCGCTCTTTCGTCTCCCCATGAAGCTCCCACCCCTCCGTCTGCTCGCGTGCGCTCTGCTTGCCTACGTGGCCCACGCCCAGTCCCCGCGCCCGCTCGATCTCGTTCCCGCCAACTTCAAGCCCCTCGGCGCCAACTGGCAGTTCGCCGGCGGTTTCGGCGGTGACCCTCGCCGTGATAAAAGCCTCACGACCACCCCCGGCACCGGCGTCCTCGTAAACAACCCGACGCCCTCCGCCCGCGCCCACCTCGTCACCGCATGGGACCACGGCGACCTCGATCTCGATGTCGATTTTCTGCTCAGCCCCGGCTCCAATTCCGGCATCTATCTGATGGGCCGCTATGAGGTGCAGCTCTTCGACAGTTGGGGCGTGATCACCCCGAAAACCACCGACTGCGGCGCGATCTACGACCGCTGGGATGCCACCCGCGGCGTCGGCAAGGAAAGCTACGACGGCACCGCCCCCCGCGCCAACGCCGCCCGCGCCCCCGGCCTCTGGCAGCACCTGCGCGTGGAGTTCCGCGCCCCCCGCTTCGACGCCGCCCGCAAGAAACTCACCAACGCCAAATTCCTCCGCGTCCTCCTCAACGACTACCTCATCCACGAAAACGTTGAGATCAGCGGCCCCACCCGCAGCGCCCTTTTCGAGAAAGACCCCGAGGCGCCTCGCGGCCCCATCATGATTCAGGGCGACCACGGCTCCGTCGCGATCCGTGCCCTTGAGGCCCGGTTGCTCGACACCCCTCCTGTCACCACGAGCGGCCTCACCTACGAACTCTATAACGGTGCTCAAAAGGCCATCGGCGACTACGCCACACCCGCCTCAGCCACGGGCAGCCTCCCCCAGTTTACGATCAGCCCCATCGAGAAATTCGGCAAAGCCGCCCTCGTCATTAACGGCTCCCTCCACATCGCCCGCGCCGATACCTACACCTTCACCGCCGAGACCCGCAATTCCGCCCGCCTCCTCATCGATGGCCAAACCGCGCTCGCTCCCCTTGAGTTCGGCGCCGATTCCCGCACGCTCACCCTCACGGCGGGCACGCACCCGTTCCGCCTCGACTACCATCAAGTCCGCGCCGGCCGTCCCTCCCTCAGCCTCGGCATCCGCGGGACCGGCCTGCAGCCGCAGACGCTCACCTACGTTGCGCCGTCCAACAAGCCCCCCGCCGTTCCGAAAGCGATTCTGATCAACCCCGCCGACCGCCCCCGCCTCCAACCCGGCTTCGTCCCCTTCGATCCTAAAAAACGCCTCTACGCCATCAGCGTCGGCTCACCCACCGGCGCGCACTTCGCCTACGATTTTGAAGTCGGCTCGATCCTCCGCGTCTGGCGTGGCGGATTTCTGGATACCGTCGAGATGTGGGAAGGCCGCGGCGAACCCCAGCTCGCCCAGCCCGCCGGCCCCGCCCTCACGCTCAACGCCAAGCCCACCGTCGCCCTCCTCGAACGCTCCGCCCTCGACTGGCCCGACGCGGCCGACGCCCTTTGGTCCCCGCAAGGCTACACCCTCGCCCCCGACGGCACACCCACGTTCCTCTCCAAGCTCGGCAATCTCGACATCCGCGACTCCGTTGTCCCCGGCGCCGACGGCCGCAGCCTCACCCGCACCCTCACCCTCACCGGCCGCACCACTTCGTGGGAAACTCACATCCTCCTCGCCGAGGCCGACGTGATCACCCCGCAGCCCGACGGCAACGGCTGGATCGTCGGCGACCGCACTTACTACCTCGACTTGCCCAAAGGCGGCGCCCTCGCCCCGTCCGTGCGCACCCGCAACGGCCGCCAGCAACTCACCGTTCCTCTCTCCGGCGGCAAAGTGGATCGCACCCTCACCTGCACGCTCGTCTGGTAACCCCTCCCATGAAGCGCTCCTCTTTTTCCCGCCTCGCTCTCACCGCTCTTGCGCTCCCCGCCTTCGCGTCCGCGCAGACCAACAACCCCTCCGCCGTCGAGCGTTTCGCGAAACCCTCCGACGCCCTCGTCGCCGCGGAGAATCTCGCGTGGCAACGCACACCCCTGCCCGTCCCCGACGGGATTGTCCTCGAGGTCAGCGGCATTCTTCCCGTCGCCGGGCAACGCCTCCTCGTGACCACCCGCCGCGGCGAAGTCTGGTGGATCGACGGCGCCTACGACGCCGACCCCAAGCCCCGCTACACGCTTTTCGCCCAAGGCCTGCACGAACCCCTCGGCATCATCGCCGCGCCGAAAGGCGGCTACTACGTCGCCCAACGCCAGGAGCTCACCCGTCTCGTCGATACCGACAACGACGGTCGCGCCGATATTTTTGAAACCGTCGCCAAATTCCCCATTTCCGGCAGCTACCACGAATACGCCTTCGGCCCCGTCCTCGCGCCCAACGGCAATCTCCGCGTCACCCTCAACGTCGCCTTCGGCGGTGCCACGCAGGCTCCGGTTCCGTGGCGCGGCTGGATGGTCGAGATCACGCCCGACGGCCAGCTCACCCCGATCGCCAGCGGGCTCCGCTCGCCCGCCGGCTTCGTCGTCAGCTCCCAAGGCGCCTGGTTTACGACCGACAACCAAGGCGAATGGGTCGGCTCCGGCAAAATCACCCACATCGAGTCCGGCGACTTCATCGGCCACCCCGCCGGTCTCGCCTGGTCCAAACTCCCTGGCTCCACCGTGAAGCTGCGGCCCGAAAACATCTCCGACTTCGAGCAACCCATGCACGTCGTCGCCAAGAATCTCCCCGGCTTAAAAGCCCCCGCCGTCTGGCTGCCCCACACCGTCCTGGGCATCTCCAACTCCGCCATCATCGAGGACGTCACCGGCGGGAAATTCGGCCCCTTCGCCGGCCAGTTCTTCGTCGGCGACCAGGGCCAGAGCAAACTCATGCGCGTCTCCCTCGAAAAAGTGGACGGCGTCTGGCAGGGCGCCGCCTACGCGTTCCGCGAGGGCTTTGAGAGCGGCACCCTCCGCATGGCCTTCGGTGAAAACGCCGTGATGTTCGTCGGCGAGACCGCCCGCGGCTGGGGCTCCGTCGGCCCGAAACAACAGGGCATCGAACGCGTCACCTGGACCGGCCGAACCCCGCTTGAAATCAAAACGGTCACCGCCCAGCCGGACGGTTTTCTCCTCACCTTCACCGTTCCCGTGGAACGCGCCACCGCCGAAAACCCCGCGAGCTACAGCGTCGCCGGCTTCACCTACAACTATCACACCGCCTACGGCGCAGCGCCCATCGACCGCCTCGCCTGCCCGGTCCGTAAAATCATCGTCGCGCCCGACGGTCTCAGCGCGCGCCTCGCCGTCGTCTGCCTCCGCGAGGGCTACATCCACGAGATCAAAGCCGCCGGCGTGCGCGCCGCCACCGGCGGAGCCGCCGTGCTCCACCCCACCGCCTACTACACGCTGAACCGCATCCCCGCCGGCGACCGCATCATTCCCATCACGCCCAACGCCGCCGAACTCTGCATCGCGGTCGTCTCCGCCGCCGCCAGCGCCCACACCGCAAAGCACCCCGCCAAACAACCGAACGACTGGCCCAACTAGGAAGGCAACGAGGCGTGCCACCTCGGCACCCAGGCCGGCCTGAAGTCCGGCCAGACATTGCTCACCACGAAAGCGGGGACGCGCA
>JACMRG010000185.1 GCA_014376585.1 Opitutaceae bacterium
ATCGCCACCAGATACGAAAAATTACACACCACCTTCTCCGCCATGGTCTCCCTCTCTTGCCTCCTCATCTGGCTCAAATACTGAACTTCTTTTCAAAGACACGGCCTAATTCAAAGCTTTTTTGATCAGCACCTCTGTAGAGGCGCTTGAACCTAGGGCGAGCGCAGCCTGTCGAATGGCCGTGTCTGCGTCCGGAGCCTTATAGCCCAATGCCACCAATGCAGCGATGGCATCGCGGTGTGCACTCACGCCAGAAGAAGGTGCGGGCGAACCGGTTTTAATGTCGGACGGGCTGTTGCCGGTGGTCGCAGGTCCGGCACTGACTTTGGATTTCAATTCCACGACCAGCCGCTCGGCAGTCTTTTTCCCGATACCGGGGCACTTTGCGAGCATGCCTACGTCGCCTGACCGAATCGCGCTTTCGAGCAAGTCGACTGAAAGGCGACTCATAATCACGAGTGCACTTTTGGGGCCGATGCCGGTCACATGCTCAATCATAAGACGAAAAAAATCGCGATCTGTAGTCGTGGCAAAACCGTAAAGCGTCTGCGCGTCTTCGCGGTAAATCACCTGCGTGTGTAATTTTACGATCACTCCCGGCGCAGGCAGTTTTTCTGCTGTGGTAACGGGGATATTCACCTCGTAGCCGAACCCGTTGAGTTCAATGATTACGTGGAGCGGTGTGGCCGAGGCGAGCAGCCCTTGGATGGAAGTGATCATCAAAATCGAGCGGATAGAATGGGACGAGCTTACTTCAATCCGAGCACATCCTGCATATCATAGACGCCGGGCTTTTGGCTTACGACCCACTGCGCGGCCCGCAATGCGCCGCGAGCGAAGATAACGCGATCACTGGCCTTGTGCGTGAGTTCCAATCGCTCGCCCAAAGCTGCGAACAGCACCGTATGATCGCCCACCACATCTCCGCCGCGCAACGCATGGATGCCGACCTCAGTTGATGTGCGTTCGCCGGTAATACCCTCGCGGCCGTGCCGCAACGCCGAGGCAGTCAGTTTACGCTCTTCGAGGATGATCTCGAGCAGTCGGGCCGCCGTCCCGCTCGGCGCGTCTTTTTTGAACCGATGATGCATTTCGACCACCTCGGCATCGTAGTCAGAGCCGAGGATGGCAGCAGCCTTCCGGGTTAAAGCAAACAGCAGGTTCACCCCTACGGAAAAATTACCTGCCCAGACACAAGGAACTTGTGCAGCGAGTGCGAGTAGGCGGGCCTTTTCTTCGGCGGCGTGGCCGGTGGTGCCGATGACGATGGGTTTGCGCTGCGCGACGGCCAATTCTAGGAGCGCGTGCGTCACACGATGGGAACTGAAATCAATGACGACGTCGCAGGCCGGCAGAGCCCCGGCGATGTCGCCGCCCGTGTTAAGCGCAGCGGAGATTGCGACGCCGAACTCCGACGAGGCGCGGGAGACCGCTTCGCCCATGCGACCCCGTGCACCGTTGAGCAGAATCGAGAGAGCCATCGGGGAGGGGGCTTAACGGTCCAGCGAAGCGAGCACCTTGGTGAGTGTCCGCGCGCTTTCAGGACTGATTTCGGTCAATGGCAGCCGAACTTCGTCGCCACCGATAATCCCGGCTCGAACGAGGGCGAATTTTATCGGGCTCGGGTTTGACTCGATAAAGATCGCTTTGAACATCGGGTAGAGCCGGCGGTGCAGCTTGCTCGCTTTGGCGAAATCATTCGCGAGGGCGAGACGCACCATTTGACCGATTTCGCGCACATAGAGATTGGATGCCACGCTGATCACGCCCTCTGCACCCACGGCCATAAAAGGTATCGTCAGCGAGTCGTCACCACTCAGGACCGTGATGTCGGAGCCGAACGCCTGCTTGAGTTGGTCCACCCGATCAACGCTGCCACCGGCCTCCTTGATCCAGCGGACGTGCTTAAATTTCGCGAGCAGTCGTTCCACGACGGGAATCCCGATCTCGATTCCGCAACGGCTAGGAATGGAATAGAGGATGATCGGCTTGTCGGTCGCATCGGCCGCCGCGCTGAAATGCCGAAAAAGTCCTTCCGCGCCTGGCTTGTTGTAGTAGGGCGCAACCACGAGCATCGCATCAGCGCCGGCTGCGTGGGCCTGCTGCGTGAGTTCGACCGCTTCTTGCGTGGAGTTTGAACCCGTGCCCGCGATCACGGGAACCCGGCCCTTGGCGGCGTCGACGGTCGCGCGAATGATCTCGATGTGCTCGTCGTGCGTGACGGTCGGAGATTCCCCCGTGGTGCCCACTGGCACCAGACCATCAATGCCCCCGCGAATCTGATGCTCGATCAGTCGTTTCAAATCCTTGTAGGCAATTCGGCCCTTATCAAAGGGCGTGACAAGCGCAGTGATCGTTCCGGTAAGCTGGCGTGGTCTCATGGGAGGTTTTTGGGCGTGCTGGCAATGTTGCCTTGCTGGAGACAGCAGGACGATCTACATATTGCGAACGCTTTCTTGCCCATGCCCGAGACTACTCTGCACACGGAAATATTCAACGACCTGCTCAAACTTGCCGTGGAAAGCGGCGCGAGCGATATCGTCATCAAGTCCAACAAGCCCGGCTATGTGCGCATGGCCGGTCGGCTTAAGCCGGTCGATATGGATCCTATCTCCTGCCCCGAGGCGCAGGCGTTTGTCGACGAGCATGTGCCCAAGGTTTTTCGGAAAAAATGGGAAGACGACGGTCAGGTGGACTTTGCCTATTCGGCTGAGGGGATCGGCCGGTTTCGCGTGAATGCGTTTCACCAACGGGGCCTCGTGAGCGTGGTTATGCGTCACATCAAAAGCCGCGTGCCGACATTCGATGATTTGGGGCTCCAATCGGAATCTTTACTTAAACTTGCCCAGTCAAAAGATGGAATCCTGCTGATCTGCGGCGCCACTGGCTCGGGCAAAAGTTCGACGATGGCGGCGATGCTGAACTGGATTAATTGCAATCTGGATAAGCATATCGTCACGATCGAAGACCCGATCGAATATACGTTCCAAGACGAAAAATCGCTTTTCCAACAACGCGAAATCGGACTGGATGTGCCGAGTTTCGAATTGGCGATCAAATCGGTGCTCCGCCAAAATCCTGATATTATTTTGATCGGTGAAATGCGCGACAAAGAAACCTTTGAAACCGCCATCAGCGCGGCCGAGACCGGGCATCTGGTGTTTTCCACGATGCACGCGGCTACCGTCGCGCAGTCGCTCACCCGGCTGTTTGAATTTTTCCCACCCGAACAGCAGCTCCAGGCGCGGAGACAGATTGCCGGATCGCTCCGCGGCTTTGTTTGCCAAAAATTGATTCCCTCGCTGGACGGTAACAGCCGGGTGCCCTCGAATGAAATTCTCAATGCCGACGCGACGATTAAAAATCTGATCCTTGAGGGACAGTTTGAGAAAATCCAAGGCATCCTCGAAGGCAGCGCCGACTCGAATAGTTTCTCGTTTAACAAAGACATTTATCGCCTCATTAAGGCCGGCAAAATCAGCAAGGCGGAAGGGCTGCGTTTTTCGCCCAATCCACAGGCGCTTGAAATGAATCTGAAGGGCATCTTCATCAAAAGCTGATCCCAGGGAATGAATTCGTGCACAGGTTCAGACCAATTTTCGTTGCGGCGCTCCTCTTGATTTCAGGCGCAATTCGCGCTGATGAGGCGATGAAGCCTCGGGCGGACCAATCTCAGGAAAGCTCCATCGCCACGGCCAGAAAATCATTTGAATCACTGTCGCGTAAGCATCCGCTGGAGGAACGCGGTTCGCTCGAACTGCCGACGCTAGCCACGCCCGAATTCAATCTCGGTGCCACAACGGCGCTGGACTCGCCAAAAGCCAAGGCAATGGCGAAACCGTCTAGGAATTGGCTGGTGGATGGGGTCATGACGAAGCCGACCGGTCGTGAACTTAGCAGTCCATCCTCCAGGGAGTCGGGAGGTTCGGACGTTAGCTTGGCGAAGGAGTCCATCGGCGGTGATGAAGCCGGAAATACGTCTTTGGCTCCTTATTCAGAAACGTCGCGCGACCACGAGCGCCCCGCCGCGCCGCTACGTGAAAATGGGAACTCAGGCTCCGAATCGTTCAACCTGCTCGCCAGTTATATGACCGGGTGGATTTCAACCCAAGACCGAGCCCTCTTGTTGCGCTCTAAGCCCCAAGATACCGGTGCATCTACTTGGGCTTCTAGCTTTGTGAACCTTACTGCGGCGCGATCACTATCGGCCGGTGCTGGCAGCGACAATCCAAGTTTGAGTCAGGGCACACCCAAAGCCACGGTTCAGGTGAATCCTTACCTTACGAATGCTGGCGGCTTTAACGCGCATGCTTTGATCTCTGATGCTGCGCCCTCGGCAAGTTTTCAGAATTTCGCGCCGGTCGTGTCCAAGCCCGCGGACACCCCTGCGCGTCCTCCGGCGCTTGCTGGCCCTGAGCAGATGGCGGGCAAGCAAACGGTGCGCGATTTAGCGAAGCCGGACGACAACGTGAAATACTTCAAACAGCTAAAGCGTTTTTAGGGCTTGGATTCGCCAGTGGCGGGCGTTTGTCTTGTCGATTTTCCACCATGGGATTGGCATTATTATTTGCAGGACAGGGTGCCCAAAAAACGGGTATGGGTAAGTCTCTTTACGAGGCCTCTCCGGCGGCGCGCGCTATTTACGATGAGGCGAATCGCGTTTTGGGATGGGATCTTGCGAAACTGAGCTTTGAGGGGCCCGATGCGGACCTCACGCAAACAAAGATCTGCCAGCCCGCCCTCTTTGTTCACGGACTTGCGCTGCTCGCAACGCTACGCCAGCAACGGAAATTGCCCGAAGTGAAATTTGCCCTCGGTCTGAGTCTTGGTGAAGTCACGGCCTATGCGGCCGCCGGAGTATTCGATTTTGCGACCGGCCTCCGCGTTGTGGCTGAACGCGGCCGCCTGATGCAGTTGGCCTGTGAGCAGACGGTGGGCGGCATGGCCGCAATCATCGGTGAAGAGCGGGCTAAGGTCACCGAACTCTGCCGTGAGTTCGACATTGAAGCTGCCAACTTTAATGCTCCCGGCCAGATCATCGTCTCGGGCGAGAAGGATAAAGTCATCGCTGCCGTCACCGCTTCCAAAGAGCGTGGGATCAAAAAAGTGATCCTGCTCAACGTTGCCGGCGCTTACCACTCGCGGCTCATGGAGCCGGCGCGGGCGGCGTTTGCCGCGTATTTGGACACCGTGCCGTTTGCCGCGCCGAAATTTGCCGTTTTCACCAACACCACGGGACAAACTCTCGGCGATCCCGCCGCGATGAAAGCGGCGCTCGTTAAGCAGGTAGTGTCTTCGGTGTTGTGGGAAAATTGCATGCGCAGCGCGACCGCCGCCGGCGCGACTGAGCTTTGGGAGCTGGGACCGGGCGGAGTGCTCGCCGGACTCGCACGGCGCACCGATAAAACGTGGATCGTGAAAAGTTTTTCCGAATTTACTGACATAATGACCGCCTGAGCCGATGCCCGCCATAAACACCCGCAATTTCTGTATCATCGCTCACGTCGACCACGGCAAGACCACGCTCTCCGATCGGCTGCTTGAGCACACCAATACGGTAGCAATGCGGTCGATGACCGCGCAGCATCTCGACTCGATGGACCTTGAGCGAGAGCGCGGCATCACGATCAAATCCCATCCGGTCACGATGACCTACCGGGCGAAGGACGGCAAAGACTACAAGTTGAACCTGATGGATACGCCCGGTCACGTAGACTTTTCATACGAAGTTTCGCGCAGCCTCGCCGCGTGCGAAGGTGCGGTCCTGCTGATCGACGCTGCGCAGGGCGTCGAGGCGCAGACTGTGGCGAACGCACACTTGGCGTTTGGTCAGAAACTCAAGGTCATCCCGGTCATCAACAAGATCGACCTCCCCAGTGCGAATCTCGATCTCTGCACGCGGCAGCTAGAAGACATTCTCACCATCCCCGCCGAAGAGGCGATTCTCGCCAGCGGTAAATCCGGTATCGGTATTGTCGATATTCTGGAAGCGGTGGTGGAACGCGTGCCCCCGCCGCGCTGGATGGATTATCCCCAGGCGCGCATTCTGGTATTCGACTCGCTCTACGACGCCTACCGCGGGTGTATCGCCTACGTTCGCGTGTTCTCCGGTTCGATCAAGGCCCATGATGTGATGATGCTCATGAGCACGGGTCAAAAAGCCGAGGTAAAGGAAGTGGGCATTTTCACGCCAAAAATGGAGAAGTGCGCGATGCTCGGGCCGGGCGACGTCGGCTATATCGTCTCCAGCATCAAGACTCCGGCCGACGTCAAAACCGGCGATACCATCACGCTCGCCGCCCGCCCCGCGACCGAGATGTTGCCCGGCTACAAAGAAGTTCGCCCCATGGTTTTCTGCGGACTCTATCCGCTTGAGAGCGACGACTACGAGAAACTCAAGGCTGGCCTCGCGCGACTCCAGCTCAACGACGCCGCTTTTGTTTACTCCTCCGAGAGCTCACTCGCACTGGGATTCGGTTTTCGCTGCGGTTTCCTCGGCTTGCTGCACATGGAAATCATTCAGGAGCGCGTGCGCCGCGAGCATGACGTGGAAATCATTTCGACCTACCCCAGCGTCATTTATCACATCGTAAAACAGGGTGGTGAAGAACTTGACGTGGACAACCCCGTCAACATGCCCGATCCGGGCACGATTCTCGAAATCCGCGAGCCCACCATCCGCGCTTCGATCATCATTCCGAACGACTCCATGGGCGACATGCTCTCGCTTATCATGGAAAAGCGCGGCATCTGCGAGCACACGGACACGCTCGATATGAACCGCGTGATGCTACGCTGTGTGCTCCCGCTCAATGAAATCCTGGTCGATTTCAACGACCGGCTGAAAAGCCTCACGCACGGCTACGGCTCCATGGACTACGAACTCGCCGACTACGTGGTGTCCGATCTCGTGAAGATGGACATCATGATCAACGGCGATCCCGTTGATGCGTTCGCCTGCATTGTTCATCGCGATAAAGCCGAGTCCAAAGGTCGCCATCTCTGCGAAAAACTCGCCGAGATCATCCCGCCGCAGATGTTCAAAGTTGCGATTCAGGCCGCGATCGGAGGCAAGGTTATCGCGCGCGACAATGTAAAGGAGATGCGCAAGGATGTGACTGCAAAATGTTACGGCGGCGACATCAGCCGTAAGCGCAAACTCCTCGACAAGCAGAAGGAGGGCAAAAAGAAGATGAAACAGATCGGCAAGGTTTCCATCCCTCCAGACGCGTTCATCAAGGTCCTTCAGAACAACTGATCGCATCCGCCATGTTCGGCCTTTTTCAATCGGAGGACAAAAAAATGCGGGAGAACGCAGCCAACTGGCTGGAACTCGCGGAGAAAGTCTACCACTTCCGGCGCGACGTATTGCCGTCTGCCCAGCTGGCCAAATTGGTGCAGCAGATTAACGCGCTGAAAGAAGGGATCAAGCAGCGTCTAGAAGCGGCCAAGCTGAAGTTGCAGATCGAGCAAGCCGAGGGCGTGTTGCGCGAAACCGGCGGAGCCATCTATCCGAAAAATTCTCTCATGGAGAACGTGGAGTTTTTCGTCGTCGCCGCGATTGTCATTCTCGGCATCCGCACGTATTTTGCGCAGCCGTTTAAGATTCCGACCAATTCGATGTGGCCGACGTATTACGGGATGACGGGCGAGAACCTTTCCTCGTCTGCCGACACGCCAGGTCCCATCGCCAAGATTTTCCGACTCGCGGCCTTTGGCGCCCAACGAATCGAAGCGATTGCCCCGCGCAGTGGGGAAGTAACGGCCCCTTTTTTCAACACCGGACACATGGCCTACACGGTGCAACCAGACCGCACGTGGTTGGTTTTCCCCACGCAGGTGAAGGAATACACTTTCTACGTCGATGGGACGCCCGCGACCGTGCGCGTGCCGCTTGATTTTGGTGATTTTGACCGGATGGTAGTTGAGACTTATTTTGGCAACGATCAGGCATTCGCGCAGAGCTGGGGACGTCAGTCACAGACCACTTCGCAGGAAGAATCCATGATCAAAGTGGATGCTGGCGCCGGCACCTTTGCCCGAGTGCGGCGGCTGGCCTTGAACCGCACGGTCAAGACCGGTGATTCGTTGCTGGGCTTTGATCTCCTCACCGGCGACCAACTGTTCGTTGACCGCATGACCTACCACTTCATGCGGCCGAAGTCAGGGCAGGGGTTCGTATTCCGGACTGGTAACATCGAGGGAATCGGACAGGATCAATATTACATCAAACGCCTCATTGGCACGCCCGGGGATGTGATCGAGATCAAGGAACCGGCGGTTTATCGTAACAGCGTGCCGATCACGGGCGCGGACGCATTTGAACTCAATGCCAAGCGCCAAGGTAAGTATCGCGGCTATTTTAACGCAGACCCACGCACGGGCGCGAAATATCTGCAACCGGGCGAAAAGTTGACCGTGCCATCAAACGGTTTTTTCGCGATGGGTGACAACTCCGGTAATAGCCAAGACGGCCGCTACTGGGGATTTGTCCCCCTGAAAGACGCGATCGGCAGACCGTTGTTTATCTATTACCCCTTTACGAAGCGTTGGGGGCCGGCTCGGTGAGACGCTAAGAACACAAAAGCCGTGACCGTAAAACGTTAGTCGCTCGATATTCGCGGGCGTAATTGACGCACAATAAATATTGGGCATCCTTCTGGTTGATAACGTTATGCGCGGCGTTCAATGGTGGAAACCGGTTAGCGTTTTTCCCGCAAACGGCGGTTCGCGGTTTCGATGGCGGCGAGCACTTCGTAATAGTGTTCCGGCTTCGTCCGGCTGAGTTCGTGGGCGATTTCGCCGATGATTACGTTTTTCGTTTTGCCGTGATATTCGGCGATGCGGTCCAACCGCGCGTCGCGGGCGGTATCGGGGCGGACCGTGATGTCTCCCTTGCTCATGCGCGGCGGAAACGGAGGGAGAGCCGGTCGCAAAATTCGGTCCAACTAAAGCCGTAGTGCCCGGTCATCCGACTCGCCCGTGGATTGTGGCGGAGGTAGCAGTTGAGCGCGGCGAGGGATTCGGGGCAAAGATCCGCGCCGTCTTGCGAGAAAAAGGCGATTTCCTCGCCCACTTCCGCCGCGCGGTCCAGACGGCGGAATAGGGCGGAAGAATCGGGCGGGCAGGACACCACCAAACCGGGGCCGCGCCGGAAAACGATGCTCACGGCCGGGATTTTGAAGTAACTCTGTGACATGGGTAGGGCGGGGCGACTGGAAATTCGCAAATCAGGGTTTACCGGATAGACAGGCGGCGGTTTTTTCTGAATGACCCACGGCGTCACCAGAGTCTTAAGCCTTTCAAGAGTTCAAGCTTTTTCTGTCACTTACGTCTTTAGCCGGTGTTCCAATACAACGTGGGAAAATCATCTATTTCGGGCGTTCTGGGCGCGCAGGTGAGAAACGAAATCATCGTGGAGGTGACTGCCCGTGCGGAGTCGTTGAGCATCGCTAAGGGGCGGTTTGCCGCTCTGATTTTCGAGAAGTGGTTTGCTGACGGCTGTCCGCCCGTGACGCCCGCGGACGCTGCGATGGAGATGCTAAGGAACCACGCGCAAGCGGCGGAAAAACCGCAGGCGGTTTTTGATGCGGGGCGAAAGAAGTTGGCGAAGCGGTGAGTTTCCGAGAGGGGTGGGGGGATGAAATTCCTTGCTGCTTTCTTCGCCCTCGTTCTCTCCGCACACGCCATTAGTTACATCGGCGATGTGACTTTGACCGCGCCTTATTCGCGCACGGATGAGGTTTCGGTGTTGGGAAATTTGACCTTGGTGGGCGCGGGGAGTTTTGCGGCCGCTTCGTGGAATATCACGGGCAACGTCACCTTCGCGACGGCGGGAAATTCGACGTTCACCGCCACCGCTGGCGGTATCAACGCGCTCGGCACGGTGAAGGGGCCGGCATCGGGCACGGCGAACGTTTCGATTTCCTATGTGGGCACGCTGAATTTCACCGGGACCATTGCCGCGAGTGTCGTGTTCACCGATACGACTCAGGCCGCGCCGGCAGTAGCGCCGGTGGCTCCGTTGCAAAACATCTCGACGCGCGCGCAGCTCGCGCCGGGCGGTTCGCTGAATCCAGGCTTTGTGATTGGCGGGAGTTTGCCGCGTCGCGTGTTGGTCCGCGCCGTGGGGCCGGGGCTGACGCCGTTTGGAGTCACGGGTGTCATGGCGAATCCGACGCTGGCCATTTTCAGCGGGCAAACCCAGATCGCGACAAACGATGACCATGCGGGCGCGACTGCGGCCGTGGCGGCGGCGGTGGGTGCCTTTGCGTTGCCGCAGACGAGCAGGGACGCGGCTTTGGTGCTGACGCTCGCGCCGGGCAGTTACACGGCGCTTATTCGCGGCGGGGCAGGGGAGGGCGGCGACGTGCTCGCCGAGATCTATTTCGTGAACTGAAAAAACACAGTTTCCGGGATCCCGAAAAAAAGAGCCTTCGAGATCTCGACACCCATTTTTCAAAAAAGAAAGCCCGCCGTCGTGGAGACAGCGGGCTTTTTTGTGGGTTGGCTTTCCCGGTTGAACTCCGCCGGGAATTGTTTCCGCCACTAAACGGCGGCGGGAAGGTTTTTGATTTTCGCGTGCCAGACGAGCGGCCCGGCGATGGCGAGCGCCGCTCCGGCGCCGATGAGGCCGGTGAGCAGCGGGTGACTCTCGGCAAAAAGGCATATCAGGCAGGCAAGCGCGACGGCACCGCCGCCATACATGACGAAATCCCACCCGCGGACTAGGCCGAAGAGGCCCGCGGCGAATCCGAGGGCGACACCGATTCGATACCAGAGGACCGCGCGGCCGGTGGAGATTTCCGAGGGCGTCGGCGGGGCGGGCGGCGTGAATGCCTGCGGCGCTTCGAGGTGTTCCGTCTTCACGGTCTGCGTCAGCACGCCGGGCGCGGTGAAGGTGAGTTTGAGCGTGCCGAGGCGGTCGTTGAATTCTGCGAGCGTGCCGGCCGGGATTTGCACGGTCCGGGCGTCGTCTTTCGTCTCGGCCCGCGTCGGCGCGTGCGCGTCCCCGGATTGAGTGATCGAGAGGCCGCTGGGTGCCAAGGCGGTGGCCTTGGGCGGCTTCGGCGCGACGGGATAGGTCGAGCAGCCGGACAGAAAAACAATGGCGAAAATCAAAGGAATCGGCCGGGTGACGACGACGCACCATGCGGCCGAGAGCATGAAGAATCCCGACCAGGAGAGACGGCGAGGGCGGGGGAGGGGGAGCGCGCTCATTTGCGGGCGGCGCGGATGGCGAGGACGGTTTGCGTCGTCATCCATGCGACGGTCGCGAGGCCGGCAAGGATGCCGACCACGTGATTGATTTCGCCGAGCGTGAACGCGCCGAAGGTGCCGACGACGCCGAGCGCGAGGTTGTGGCGGAGGCTCATTTGAGTTTAGGCCACTCAATCCAGATCGTCAGCACGGCGGCGACGATGGCGGCAATGGCGGCGGTCTTTTGCAGGTTCACGCGGCGGTCTTTTTGGCGAACGATTCGATGAGGCGCGGAGCCAAGAAATACACGGCCGCCCCGGCTACGGCGACGCCGAGAATCCACTTCCGGTTTTTCTCGGAGAAAGGGTTTACCGCGTTGTTGATCGACGCGCCTTCGGCGGCGATGGCAGAGCCAAAATCCGACCAATCGAAGGAGGCCGCGTCGAGGTGCCGATACGTCTGCCCGTTGACGCGGGAGGCGATTGCCAACGTTGATTCCGTGAAGCTCTGCGGGAATTTCAGGATTTCGGCGGAGAGTTCCTTATTGAACGAGATTCGTTCCTCATAGGAAAGATTCGCTTCATCGAGCCCCATGCGGAGCGCGACGTTGCGCGCGATCGTTTTCAGATTAGCGGCGTTCGACATGGCTGAGATCGTCGCGGACATGGTTAGGGGTTTTGAAATTCGGGACGCGCGCGCATGGCCGCGCGATAGAGCGCGATTTCGTCCATCACGCCGTTAAGAATTTCGGCGGGAGTCGCGGCCGCGTTGGTTTTTTTCCGTTCAATACACTCGGCAATGATGTCTTCGGTATTCATTTTTTTAGGCGTAGTAGGTTGCCCAGACGGACCCGCCGTCCGTTAGATTATTGGCCGACACATAGACCGGGCCGGCGAATTTCACCGAGATTGTCACGCCCGGATTTGCGGAGGCGATGAGTTGAACCCCCGTGATGCCACTAAGGAGGGAAAGGGGCAAGGAGCTTGCGGCGTTGTTCAAAATAGACAATTCCGCCCGCTTGCTGTTCGATGCCTCGCAAAAAGCGGCGTTGGCGATCACGCCGTTATTTGCGGGCGCACCGCTGAACAGGCGCAGACCTGTCACCGGATTTTCAATGCGAAGGTTGGGCCTGTAGTCTTGAAAATCGCCGTCACCGGCCAACAGCGTTACGGTCAAAGGCGTAGTGGCAGAGGGGTTGTTCAGCGTCAGTTGATCGAAAGGCAAAATGACTTTCGAGCCTTTCTCAAATGGCACGGGGGCGCCGCCGTCGAAGCCCAGAGTGAACGGAAAAAGACATTCGATCGCGATGACTTGTTTACCTGAAATTTGCATCGTCACCGTCGATGATGGGGCGATGGTGAAGGGGTATGCGCGGAGTGAGGCCATTTTGTTTATTTGCTGTTTCTTAAGCCCCATGCGAGCAGGCCGACGATAGCGGCGGCGCCCGCGTATTTGATGAGATCGCCGGTGACTTTCGTGTCGTTGTTTTCGCGGTCGCGATAGAATGAGGAGAGGAATCCGGTCTGTGTGTCGCGGGATTTGCCGGTGTCTGTGAGCGCGCCTTCCAGGGCTTTCGCGGAAAACGCGAGGGAGTCGGAAACGTTGTCCCGGCCGAATGCGAGCGAGTCGGAGACGTTGGCTCGGCCAAAGGCAAACGCCCCGGCGCTGTTGTCGCGGACGGTGCGGGAGACGTCGCCGAAGATTCCCGCGCTCGACTGCAGTTGATTCTCTAGGACGTTGCCGACTTCACGGAAGGCGTCGGCGCCGGTTTTGAGGGACGCTTTCGCCAGCTCGGCGTCCAGCGTGGTGACGTTGGTGACGGAATTATCCGCGAAGGTGCGGCGGTCGGATTGGTCGCGGGAGTCCGTCGTGTTTAGCGTGGTCTGGCTCTGATCCTTGAATGACTGATCGCGGGAATCGACGCGGTTGTCCTGGGTGATGACGTTCGTTTCGCTGGAGTCGTTAAACGATTGATCGCGGGAATCGACGCTGTTGTCGTTTACGCTGCGGTTCGAGGTGTCGGAAACGGAAATTGCCGTCGAACTTGAGTCGTTAAACGACTGGTCAAGCATACCGCCCGAACCCACGGCAACGCCGTGCTCGGACGCGCCAACGCGGTTATCGTTTTGCGCGGTGGCGGTAGTGCTTTGGGTGTCTTGGGAGGTTTCGTCGCCCTTGAAGAGCGCGAATGGGACGCCAGCCGCGAAGGGGTAGCAGGATGCGAAGCGCATGGTCAGAGGGTTTTGCGGAGAATCATTTCGGCTACGCGGTAGCCGTGGGCTGTTACTTTTTTCACGAGGCCCGGCCGCATGGTGTGGAATCGAATCGAGGCGCAGTCGTTGGCCCGCGCGAGGGTTTCAAGCTCTGGCATCACTTCGGCGGTGATGTCGGTTTTGTCGCGGGAACCGATGGCCGCGATGACGAGCAATTCGCGGGCGGTGCCGAATTTCGAGACGCTATAAACGCCGAAGCCGACGACGCCGGACGCGGTTTCGATGTCGCAGACCGATGCCTCACCGCGAACCACTTTGCCGCGCAGAAATTCCACGAAGTCGCCCGGTTCATCGTGCGGAATGAAGCGCGCGGCGGCTGCGGTCGCGGCGTCGAATTCCGAGCCCATGCGAGTGAGGAGCTTCACTTTTCCGGCAATCATTTGCGGAGGGCGATGAGGAGAACAGCCAGGACGGCGACGCCCGCGCCGATCAGCACATAACTGGTCGGAATGCCGGCATTGTCGCCGGACAGGCTAGGGGAGCTGGACGCCGACGAGCCGGAGCCCACGGCGAACGATGATCCCCACTGAATGCCCGCCTTGGCGTTGAGCGCGGTTTCCAGAGATTTTGTGCTCTGGTCGGAGCTGGATGCTGAAAAACCGCCGGTGGGCATGGAGTTACTTTTTCAGAAACGCGAAGAACACGACGACGCCTGCGACGACTGCGCCGCCGATGAGCAACGTTTTCGGCGAGATGCCGGAAGAGGCCATTACGGGCGTCGGCGCGGTCCGGTTGGCGTTGGCAACAGCAAGTTCGTTGGCTTGCTTGTTCAACTTCGCGCCTGCTACCGCCGAGTATGCGTTTACGCCGAGGTTGAGCAGGCGCTCAAGGCCGCCCTGAGCGCCGTCGAGTTGGTTCGAGGTGTTCGCGGCGGTCGGCACGTTGGCCGGGCTGGAAAAATAAGAATAGAGATCTTCGTTCATGGTGGAAAAAAAACTGCCCGGCCCCGTGCGCGGGAGAGCACAAAGCCGGGCAGATTGGTTTCGGGTTTGTGGGTGGATTAGTCGGGCTGGCCGACGCGTTCGATCAGGAGGGGAATGGTCCCCGCGGCGGAGACGGTCACGTCGAGTCGGAATTCGCCGACCGGGACAATGCCTTCCGGGGTGGATTTCGTCATGGGGATGCCGTCAGTCACCTGATCGGAATCATCGAACACCATAGAGAAATTGTTTACCTGCTGGGCGAGGCTGAGACGGCGCGACATGACGACGCCGGCCGTGGTGCGGTCGAGGTCATAAACTTCGAGGCCGTCGACGGTCGCCTTCATGCGGGTCACGAGCGCGGACCGGGCGTGAATCCGGTTGTAGGCGTCGCGCTTCGGGAGCGTGTTGAGGTTCAGGGTCTGCGCGCCGGTCGCGATGAAGGTTTCTTTATACCATTTCGCGATGGGGCCGAGCGGGGACGGGATGTCGTCAACCTCGGCAAATGCCGTGAGGGTCGGAGCAACCGCGCCGACCGCGATGTCGATTTCGACGCGGAACGTCGAGACGCCGACCGTGCCCCACGCAAGACCCTCTTCGCCCGCAATGGTGCGGCGGCGGGGCTCGGCGAGGATGATGGGCAGATAGCCGACCGTGAACGCGAGGCCGTTGGTCGCGTTGACGACGTTGAGATCGGCGGCGGAGAACCGGCGTTGCGGTTTGCCGTTGATGATGAGGCGGACTTCCGTGATGTCGGCTTCAATCGTCGCCTGCGCGGCGTTGGTCTTGTAGATCAGGAATAGGCCGAAATAACGACGGCCGCCGACGGGGAGGTCGAGGGTGGCTGTTTGGCCGATGCCAACGCCGTTGATGGACGTGAGAACAACTTTGCGGCGCATGGTGGGCGGTTGTTGGTGGTTAAGAACGGTTCCGCTCAGAGGGCGGGGATTGCGTTCATGGCGGCGGCCGGAATGCGGTTGCGGAGGAGCAAGACGAGGGCGGCGCCGGCGAGGGCGTAGATGATTTTTTGTTTCATGGGTGGGAGGTGCGAAAAAAGGAAATCGCCCTTTCCGCCCGCGTCGCAATTCCACCGATACGGCCCGATCCGGGAAAACCGCTATGCGCCCGCATCAGGCGGTAAGAATCTGCCTTCTGAGCGGCTGATAGCGCGTTTTCACGAGGTATTCAAAGCGCGGGAGCGTCACCGCGTGAAGCAGGCCCGGTTCGTTGAATTCTTCCGCCCACAATTCCGCCACGCGCGGCGTCGAACCGAATAAAAACACGGTCGAAAATTGGCCGCGCATCGTCGGCGTCATTTGCGTCCCGCCGTGACTCAAGATAGTGGTTTTATGGCCCCAATGGCGGGCCGTCGTGACCAACCATTCCGCCTCCGGGTCGCGGGCGATAGTCTGGCCCGCTTCGTCGCAGATGAGCGCGCATCCGAGCGAGCGTTTCGCCAGCGCGACGAGCGCGGCGCGGTCCGTCGTTTGCCACGTCGCTGGCCAATCGGATTGCAACGGGTCGCACACGAGGACTTTCCGGCCGTTGGCGAGCCACTGCGAGGCGAAGCCCATTGCGAGCGTCGTTTTCCCGCACATCGTCGGGCCGACAATCACTTGATGCGACATAGCCGGACGAGGGCCGCCCAGGCGGCCGATGCGAAGAACCCGGCGAGGAGCGCGGCCGCGCCGAACATGACGAGAGCCATGAACGCGAACGGCGCGGCGAGGTAGTAGATCGCGGTTTTCATTGCGGGAAGTGTGGCATTTCAAACGCGGCGTGGGCGGCCGGGGCGGGCGCGTGATTGGTTTTTTGCGGTTCGGACGGCGCGACATGGACGGGGGCGGGCCTGGCCCCGGTCGCCTTCTGCCAGAGGTAGCGGAGGGCTTTCGCGGTGTTGGTCCGCGAGAGGCGTTTGAACGCATATACGCCGAGCGAAACCGCGAACGCGACGCCGGGCGGGAGCGGTTCGCCGGAATTCGTTTTGAGGTAGGCGACGGCGGCGGCTTTGAGCGCGTCGTGTTCGGATTTGTCGTCCGGTTGCCATTCGCCCTTTGCTTCGAGAACCGTGTCGGCGATGACGTAGCCGGCCCGCAGGTAGCCTTCGGCGGTGAGGTCGAGATGATTACCGGAAATCTCGGCGCGAGCCGGGGGCGGCGGGGTCGATTGCGTCGCGTTGGCGGGCTGAGAAGGTGCCGGGGTGGGTGAAGTGCCGGGGAGATGGGCCGGAACGCTTGAAGTCGGCGCGGCGGGCG
>JACMRG010000186.1 GCA_014376585.1 Opitutaceae bacterium
CCCACGAACACGAGATCCGCGAGCTGCGTGATTTTCCGCAGTTCTCCCGTGGTGTCGCCCACCGCCACATCGACCTCCTGGGTCGCCTCCCCGTGCGAGCGAAAGTGAAAACGCAGTCCCGATTTCACCAGGAGCCACTCCAGTTCCGTGCGCCGCTCCGCGTGTCGCGGCACGAGCACCAACGAGCACGCGAGCCCGCGCTCCCGCGTCGTCCGCAACGCCTCGATCATCGCCGCCTCCTCGCCCGGCCACGTCGAAGAACCCAGCAGCACCAGTCCCGCCGGCAACCCGAGCTCCCCGCGCAACTTCCTCAGTTCGTCCGCGTCCAATCGCGGGATCACCACGTCGAACTTCAAATTACCCGTCGTGGTGATCGTGCTCGCCGGCACCCCGAGTTCCAAAAACCGCGCCGCGTCCTGCGTCGAGCCCGGCAGCAACCGCGTCACTCCGCCCACAAGCAAACGCGCGACCGACGGCAATAATTTCAGCCGAAGAAAACTCCGGTCCGAAAGCCGCGCATTGATCGCGATCACCGGCACGCCCCGTTGTTTCGCCTGTTGCAGATGCTCCGGCCAGCGTTCGCCTTCGGTCAAAATCACGAGATCCGGCCGGATCCGCCGCCACGCCCGCACCGAAAACGGCCACCAGTCCACCGGGAAATAGGCGATCCCCGCCACGAGCGTCAGGTAGCGGTCGCGCGCGATCCGATAGCCCGTGCTGGTCGTGGTCGTGAGATAAATTTCCGCCCCGTCCTGGTGCAACGCCTCGATCAACGGCGCGATCGCCAGCATCTCACCCACGCTCACCGCCTGCAGCCAGATCCGCGGCCCCCCGCGACCCGACCACCGCACCCGCGGATGCCCGCCGAACCGCTGCCCGAAATGCGCCCGCAGCCCACCCCGCCGCAGCGCCCGCCGCAAATAAGTCGGCACCGCCACCAGCAGCGCCAGCGGAAACAAAATTCGATAAAGCCAAATCACACCCCCTACGCGTCAAAATTTCCCCGTAGGAGCAAATTCATTTGCGATCCAAGCCACGCCGTCGCCCCGCCGCCTCCAACGGTGGATGAGGTCGATTGCCGCGCATTAGATTTATTGTTTTTCAATAAAATTAAAATTGACCTACGAGAAACGTATTTATTGATATTCAATAACTTTTATTCTGCCCATTCATTCCCAGTCGCTATGAAAAAATCTCTTAATCTCCCCTCAACCCTACGCGTCTTCTTCGGGGTCGCCCAACTTCTCTTGCTAGTCACAGGAATGTTCTGGTGCGTGCTCCTTCTCGCCTCACTCGCGCCCCGCACAGGCCCAATCATGACCTTCCCCTTCACCGATGTCTCGTTGGAAATCCCGGCCAATCTTATCACTGTAAAATCCCCCACCTCCATCGCGGAAGACATTCGCGTAACGCGCCTCAGCACCGTTCTAACGCTCAACCTCAACAGCACCGATCACGAGCTGGCTGCCGCCATCCGCTGGACTTTACTACCAAGAACCATCTTTAACTTGGTCTTTTATATCCTGCTTTTGGGTCTGCTCAGAAACCTGTGCGCACGCGCTGCGCAGGGCGAAATTTTTAGCGAAGCAAATTTCCGCTCAATCCGAAATCTCGGCCTCATGCTTATGAGTTGGAGTCTGGCCGGCGGAGCGTTGCAACTCTGGTCGTATCATCGTCTGGGCGGTTACTTAGCCGAGTATGGCACTGTCACCGGGATCAACGCCACGCTTTCTGCCGAAGCCGGACCGATCATCAAACTACCCTACGACAACCTCATTACCGGCCTCCTCGTCCTGCTCCTTGCCGAAGCCTTCCGCCAGGGCCTCGCGCTCAAAAAAGAAAACGACCTTACCGTCTAAGCCATGCCTATCCGTCTCAATCTCGACCAAGTCATGGCCGACCGCGGCATCTCGCTCACCGACCTCGCCGCGCGCGTGGACATCACTCTGGCCAACCTCTCGATCTTAAAAACCAACAAAGCCAAAGCGGTCCGCTTCAGCACGCTCGAAGCCCTCTGCCGCGAACTGAAATGCCAGCCCGGCGATCTCCTCGAATTCACCAAACAAAAGTAAACACCTCCGCCGCTCCTTCCGCGTCCGCCCCGGCATGTGCCGTTCAGCCTAATTTCTCGCGTCGCCCACTTTGCCCTTTCTCCCCCTCCGGTAAATTTCCAGCCTTCCTTATGCTCATGTTGCTCTCTTCACCCCGCCTCACCCGTCTATTCGCCCGCTGCTTCCTCACCGCCACCGTGCTCGTTGCCTCGCTCCGCGCCGCCGAGCCCGCCAAATCCCCGACCCCGGTCCTCGCCCCCGCTTTCGTCCAAGCCGCCAGCGATCTCACCCCCGATCCCGCCGTGCGTTACGGCACGCTGCCTAACGGCCTCCGCTACGTCCTGCTTCACAACAACGAGCCCAAGGGCCGCGCCTCCCTCCGCCTGCGCGTCGGCGCCGGCTCATTCCACGAAACCGAAGACCAACGCGGCCTCGCCCATTTTCTCGAACACATGGCTTTCAACGGCAGCACGCATTACGCCCCCGGCACCCTCGTCGAATTTTTCCAACGCATGGGCATGAGCTTCGGCGGCGACACCAACGCCTTCACGTCCTTCGAGCAGACCGTTTACATGCTCGAGCTGCCCAACGCCACGCCCGCCACCCTCGCCGAGGGCCTGCGCGTTTTCTCCGACTACGCCGGCGGCCTCCTCCTTCAGCCCGGTGAAATCGACAAGGAGCGCGGCATCATTCTGAGCGAAAAACGCACCCGCGACTCCGTCGGCTTCCGCACCCTTGTCGCCCAATTCGAGTTTCTCCTCGCCGACACGCTCCTCCCGAAACGCCTGCCCATCGGCCTCGTGCCGGTCATTGAAAAAGCCCCTCGCGAACGCTTCGCCGATTTCTACGACACATGGTATCGCCCCGATCTTATCACCGTCGTCGCCGTCGGCGATTTCGAGGTCTCCGCCGTCGAGGCGCAAATCACCCCCGCCTTCGGCCCCCTCGCCTCCCGCGCCGCCGCCCGCCCCGCGCCCGACCGCGGTCACCTGACCGCCTTCACCGGCGTCCGCGCGTTTTATCACAGCGAAACCGAGGCTCCCTCCACCTCCGTTTCTATTTCCACCCTCACTCCTTACGCCGCCGAGCCCGACACCGCCGCCAACCGCCTGCAGGACCTCCCCCGCGATCTCGCCACCGCCATCGTCAACCGCCGCCTCTCCATTCTCGCCAAGAAAGAGGGCGCCCCGTTTGTCTCCGGCCGCACGAGCGTCGGCGAGAGCTACGATCTCTACCGCGAAGCCTCCATCGACCTCACCTGTAAAGCCGACCAATGGTCCGCCGCCCTCGCCATCGCCGACCAAGAACTCCGCCGCGCCCTCACCCATGGCTTCTCCGCCACCGAACTCCGCGAGATCACCGCCAACTACGTCAACTCCCTCGAACAATCCGTCAAAACCGCCTCCACGCGCCACTCCAACGCCCTCGCCGACGACCTCGTCGAAAGCGTGAACCGCGACAACGTTTTCACCACCCCCGCCGCCGATCTGGCCCTCTTTAAACCGGCCCTCGCCGCCATCACCCCCGCCGACTGCCTCGCCGCCCTCCGCGCCGCTTGGGCTCCCGCGGGCCGCTACGTCTCGGTCACCGGCAACGCTCTCCTCCCCGCCGCCGATTCCGCCAACCTCATCACTGCTGCCTACGATAAATCCGCCGACGCCGCCGTCGCCGCGCCCCCCGTCGAATCCGACACACCCTGGGCCTACACCGACTTTGGCCCGGCCGGCAGCGTCGTCACCAAGACCACCGTCGCCGATCTCGACCTCACCCTCGTCACCTTCGCCAACGGGGTCCGCCTGAATCTCAAAAAAACCGACTTTGAGGCTGGCCGCATCCGCGTCAGCGTCCGCATCGGCGACGGCCAGATCACCGAACCCCAGACCCAGCCCGGCCTCAGTTCTTACGCGGGCAACACCTTCAACGCCGGCGGCCTCGGCCGCCACAGCAGCGACGAACTCCGCCGCATTCTCGCCGGCAAGACCGTCGGCGCCGGTTTCGGCATCGCCAGCGACGCCTTCATGTTCAGCGGCGGCACCAACCGCGACGACCTCCTCCTTGGGCTCCAGCTTATCACCGCCCAGCTGACCGACCCCGGTTACCGCCCCGAAGCCGCCCGCCAGGCCGCCAAAAGCTACGAGCGCCTCTACAATTCTCTCGCCCACACGACCAACGGTCCGCTCACGCTCGAGGTCACGCGCCTGCTCGCCAACGGCGACTCCCGCTTCGGCCTGCCCGCGCAGGCCGTGATCGCGCAACGCACCCCGGACGAAGTCCGCGCCTGGCTCACCCCGCAATTCGCCACCGGCCCGATGGAGGTCTCTCTCATCGGCGACCTCGATCTCGACGCCACCATCGCCGCGGTCGCGCAGACTTTCGGCGCCCTGCCGAAACGCGACGCCAAAGCCGAGCACGCCGATCTCCGCAAAGTCACCTTCCCCGCCGAGCCGTTCATTAAAAACTACACCGTGGAAACCGAGATCCCCAAAGGCCTCGTCGCGCTCTTCTGGCCCACGACCGATGCGCTCGACATCCGCCGCACCCGCCGCCTCTCGATGCTCGCCAACGTCCTCACGGATCGCCTGCGCGTGAAAGTCCGCGAAGAACTCGGTGGCGCCTACAGCCCCTCCGCCGCCAGTTCGCCCAGCGACACCTATCCCGGCTACGGTTTCCTCGCCGCGAGCGTCACCGTCGAACCCGCCAAGGCCCGGAAAATCTCCGACGTGGTCGTGGCCCTCGCCGCCGATCTCGCCACCAAAGGCGTCACCGCCGACGAACTCGACCGCGCGAAACAACCCGTCCTCACCGCCGTCCGCGAAAGCGTCCGCAACAACGGCTATTGGCTGAGTGCGGTCCTCAGCCGTGCCCAGGAAAAACCAGAGACCCTCGACTGGTCCCGCAACCGCATCGCCGACATCGAGAGCATCACGCCCGCCGAATTGACCGCGCTCGCCCAACACTATTTCCCCGAGACGAAACCCTTTCGCGTCACCGTCCTCCCCGCCGCGAAAACCGAGTCCGCGAAATAAGTCAGCTCTCCGACTTCGTCTGCGCCACCGCACCGTCTGAGGCCGCCGATCCCACTTTGAGCGTGATGATCGGCAGCACGCACAACAGCCCGGCGACCGTCAACCCGAGCACCGCGTAGCCCGCCACATCGTGCACGGTGCCCTCGATCGCCCGAGAGCCATACGAGTAGGCCCAGCCCGTTAGAAAAAGCCCGCGCGCCAGATTCGTCACAAACGCGAAGCCCATCGCCGCGACGACCAGCGTCACCTTCTGCCATAGCCGATCAACGAATACCGCCGCCAGAAATGACCCGGCGAACAGACAACCCGTGAGCGAGCGAATCCCCGAGCACGCATCCTCCACGCCTACACTGCCGTTCGGCAGCACGAGCACGTTGCCCTGCTGCCCCACCGGCAGACCCAGCATGTCGAAAACAAACGACACGACCGTCACCACCTTGTGCAGCAGAAACAGACTGAGCTGATTCTCCACCACCGAAACCATCGGCGCTGACACCAGCCACACCAGCACCGGAAAAACAAACAAACCGGCCAACCGCACCCGGGCATCCGCAAAAATCCCCCCCGCCACCGGTTGCGCCGAATCCGGCGCATTCAACCACAACAACGGCAACACCACCCCGATCATCCCCAGCGTGATCGCCAGCGTTCCCGGTTGCGACGACCCCGCGCCCGCCCGGTAAAACGACCCGAGCAAAAAAAATCCCGCGCCCAACGCCAGCATCGTTCCCACCGCTGCGCCCAGCACCCACCCACGCCACTTTTTCGCCCGCACGCTCCCGACCTCGACGCATCTCGCCAGCGCCGCCGTGATCTTCGGCCAACGGTCATACACCACGAAGATTACAAACGCCGGCACCAGCCATCCGAAGCTGTAGTCCGCCTTCGCACTCCACCAGTGCGACTGATCCCAGGCGACGAATGCCATAAACCCCGCCGCGAGCCCCAGCGCCGCGCGAAACAACCCCGGCACTCGTGCCAGCCCCTCTCGCACCTCTTGGAAAAATTTCGCCATCGCCCGCTATCCGACCCCCGCGTTCTTAACGGAGCAAATTTATTTGCGATCACGTCTCGTCCCGAGCCCTCTGCGCCTTTCACGCGATACCTTTTCCCCCACCGCAAATCGTCGCAGCGCGTCCAGCCCGCCCCGTCCCTCGATTTCCCCGCGGTGATCACTCCGCCCCGCCGCACCCCGAGCGTCTCGTCGCCGCGCGTGATCGCTTCGCCGCTAGCGCCTCCACTACCCGCCCCGGGATCGACGCCCTCGCAAAACGCTACGTCGATCCCGCTGCGAGGCTCATGTTCGTCGCCGAACTCCGCGTCACCCATCGGTGGGGCCGCAAGTAAGCGGAAATTTATTTGGCCCCTTCGCCACCCGTCACCCGGGCCAACGACCGATCATGCGCCCGGCTCAATAGCACGAGCGCGAGGAGCGCCCCCACCAACGCCGCCGCCATATCCGTCTGCGTGTCCCATACGTCGCCCTGCGTGCCGAGAAATGCCTCCGCCGCCTCACCCTGCGAAACCGCCGTGATCCACTCGATCAATTCGTAGAGCGCAGAGAACGCCAGACACACGCTGACAATCAACACCGGCAGCCACCGACTGATTCGCTCCGTCCCATCCGTGTGCTTTACCGGCACCCCCAGCGGCGAATTTCGCAGCAGGATTTCCCGCGCCAGGATCGCCGGCATAAGGCCCTGCGCGAAATGCCCGACCTTGTCATAGTTGTTGCGCGTCCATCCCAACACCCGGCCGAGTGCATCCGTCGGCGCGAAACCCGGCACGAGCGCATACGTGTAGTGCCCGCCCACGATCAACAACACGCAGTGTAGCCACACCAGCACCAGCAGCAGCGTGGACACCGGAAACCTCTTCCGCACCCCGATGATGAGGGGCACGCCGATGAACACCGGGATCACCTCCAGCCACCAGGTGAACCGGTCATGCGGCGCGTGCCACGACCAGGCCAATACCGGCGCCATCAGCCCGAGAAACCAGATCAAGCGTCGTTCCATCCCTCACGTGCATTCCGTCACTTCCCCGTAGGAGCAAATTTATTTGCGATCCGCGCCGACGCGCAGGCCCACCAGAAATCGCACCGTTTCCTCCACCACTTCAGCCGTCACCAAAATCCGAAAATGCCCGCGTCCCGGACACGGCACCAATCGCGCGCCGCTCCACTCCGCGACAAATTCCTCCGATTCCGTAAAGGCCGTAGCTTCGTCCTCCGGGTCGTGAAACACCACCACCGGACACGGCGCCCGCCGCGCCACGACGCGCATGTCGACGTCTTCATCTTTCCAACCCACCCGTCGCTCCGCCGCTCCTAAAAACAGTTTCCGCACTTCCGGCTCCAGCTCGAGCCGCGCCGCCACCCGCTCCACCCGTCCACGATGACTGAGCGGCGGAGCGATCAAAACCAGCCCCCGCGGCTTCAACCCCATCACCGTCGCCATCGCCGCGCTCGCCGCCCCCATCGAATGACCGACCACCGCATGCGCCCCGCCGGATTTTTCAGCGATCTCCGCGATGCACTGCGCAAACAACGGCACATGCGCCTCCGTCCCGGGCGACGCCCCGTGTCCCGGTCCGTCAAACGCCACGACCCGAAACCCCGCCGCCACCAGCGGCTCCGCAAACGCCCCCAGTTGCGCCCCCCGCCCCGCCCACCCGTGCGCGAGCAGCACCAGCGGCCGATCCACCGCGCTCCACGTCCACGTCGCGAGTTCGCCCGCGCGCGTCGCGACCGTGCCACGCGTCGCACCCGCCAGATAGCTTTGCTCACGCGGCGGGACGCGCGTCGGCGCCGGCGGACGCAAAAACACATCCACCGCCAGCTCCGCCCACGCCTCCGGCGTATCGGCGGCGGGCAACGGCAACCCTAACCGCGTCGCCGCCGCTTTCAGCCGTTCACTCATGGCGCGGGCTGTGCGGCTTCAAATGCGCCCGACCACCAGCGACGCATTCGTGCCGCCGAAGCCGAAGCTGTTGGA
>JACMRG010000187.1 GCA_014376585.1 Opitutaceae bacterium
CCCGGCGACGCCGGCCCCACCTCCGTCACCGTCGTAGTGGACAAAGTCACCCTCATTCCCGGCGCCATCGCCGGCGGCACTGTGACCTTCAGCGACGGCGTGACCGGCAAATGGATCGTGGACCAGCAATACCGCCCCGGCTTCACCGAAATCAGCCAACCGGGTTACCGCCCAAATCCCGCCGACGCCCAGGCCTTTATGCAAGAGCTCGGCCGCGTCATGCAGGCCCGCGGGCTCTGATCGCCTCGGCGATTCGCTACTTCCCGTCGCGCGCGATCTTCGCCACCGCGGCCTGAAAATCGTCGATCGAAAACGGCTTTGTCAGGCACATCTTGCCGTGACGGCTGAGGAACTCCTCAAACGCCTCATTGATGACATCGCCCGTCATGAAAATTACCCGACTGGCCGTGATCTCATCGGTCGCCAACAGGTGCTCGTAGAGCTGCCTGCCGTTTAAGCCCGGCATTTTCCAATCACTCACGACGACATCGAAGCGCCGCCGCCCGAGCGCCTCCAAAGCCCGTTCGCCGCTGGCCACGACCTCCACGACGTAGCCGCGCCCGCTCAACAGCTCGCGCCCCAGTTCCAGAATCCATTCCTCGTCATCCACAATCAGCACCGCTTTACCCGCCGCAAAAAACGGCTGTGCCGTTTCTACCTTAATCGCTTTTTTCTGCACGGAAAGCATGTCCGCCTCCGAAGCCACCGGCAGCTCGATCAGGAATGTCGCCCCTCTCCCGAATTCGCTCTGCACGGAAATCTTCCCGCCATGCTCCTGGATGATACCGTAGGAAAGACTCAGCCCCAGCCCCGTGCCCTTGCCCACCGGTTTCGTCGTAAAAAACGGATCGAAAATCCGCGCCACATTTTCCGGCCGGATGCCGGGGCCGTCGTCCTGAAACTCGATGCGCACCATCGTCCCATTAACCGAGGTCCGCACCACGATCTCACCCGCCCGATGCAGCGCTTGGATCGCCTGCCGCGCATTCCCCAGAATATTGATAAACACCTGCTGCAGCTGATGCGGGTCCGCCGTCAGCGCCGGCACCTCCGGCGCGAATTCCAGCACGACCTTGATGTTACTCGTCCGCAAATCGTAGGCCATGATCTCGATCACTTCTTCAATGAGCTCGTTCAATTTCACGAGTTTCCGCTCCGGCGCATGTTGCCGCGCAAACCCCAACAAACTCTGCACGATTTTATGACAGCGGTGCGCACTCTTCGCGATCAGCGCGAGATGCGGCCGCAGCTTCACGTCGGTCGCCGTCGAAGCCAGCAAGTCGGAGAAGCCGATTACCGCCGTCAGCGGGTTGTTCAACTCATGCGCCACTCCCGCAACAAACTGCCCGACCGCCGATAATTTCTCGCTCTGAATCAACTGCCCCTGCGTCGCCTTGAGCGTCTCCACCGTCTTTCTCAATTCCGCGTGAGAGGTCTGCAGGCTCGTCGTCATACCGTTAAACGCCACCGCCAGGTCGCCGCACTCGTCATTCGGAAAACGCGCGATCCTTCGCGTGAAATCCCCGCGTCCCACCGCCTCCGCGCTGTCCCGCAATTCCCGCAGGGGCCGCGTGATGCGGCTCACGAAAAACCAGATCACAAAACCGCTCAGTAATATACCCGCCGCACTCACCAGCAGCAGCGTCTGCCGCGTATCGGCGAGCGAGCGCACACTCTTCTCATACGACAACAACAGCACATACCGCACGCTCTGCGCCGCGCCCACCTGCTCATCCGCCGTCGCCAGCGCCAAAAAATGTTCTCCGCCGATCACCACGGGCGTCACTTCCCGCCCGGCGCGTCCGATCTCTCCGAGCCAACCACTCGCACCCGCCGAGCCCGGCAGCGTCGAAGCGATCAACCGCCCCGTCGCGACGAGCGCCACCTCCGAACCCGTGAGCACCTTGAGTTCCTGCAGCGCGTTTTCACCATTGCGGATGCCCACGGTGAGCACGCCCTCCACCGGACCGTTCTGCCGGAAAATAACCGGCATCGCCACCAGCGTGTAAGCCCGCTCGCCCAACACCGCGGCCTCAAACCCCGCTTCGCCGTTAAACGCCCCCTCTACCAGCCCCGCCGCCGCGCGGACAAATGCATCGACCGGCACCGAGCTATCGCGCCGCGCGCTGGCGAATGCCTCCGTGCGCACGCTATGAAAAAACATCACCTCGCCGTCTTCGCTCGGCCGGTCCACCAGGCTGCGGAGCTGGCTCACCATCGTCGCCGCATCCC
>JACMRG010000188.1 GCA_014376585.1 Opitutaceae bacterium
CGGCCTGCTGGCCGGCGTGAGCAATATCACCAACAAGACCGCTCCCTTCATCCCGGACGGCAACGAGGATAATACCGACAAACGTGCCTACGACATTGTCGGCCGTTTCTACTTCTTCGAAATCTCGAAAAAATTCTAAGCCCGCTTAGACGTAGGTTACAGTCATTCGACGCCCGCCGCTTTAAAAAGCAGCGGGCGTTTTTTTGTGCTGACCGGTCGGCGCCGCGGTGCGCGCCTTTCGCCCAAGCGCGACTTGTCTGCCGCCCCGTGTTGCGCCTGTCTCTCGATTTCATGCAGGTAGTGATCTCCCAACTCTTCATTTCGCCCGGCCACAATTTTTTTGGCCGCCATGGATTACCGGCGGGCGACAATCCCACGTTGAATGTTGAAAGCATCCGCTGCCGCGCGGGCTGGGGAATTGAAGGCGATCGTTTCTACGGTTACCGGCCCGACTACAAGGGGCAGGTCACGTTTTTTTCGGCGGAAACTTTCGCGTCCGTGCAGAAAAAATTCGGGCTGCCCGCGCTGTCGCCTGCGGTGCTCCGTCGGAATGTCGTCGTTGCGGGCGCTGATTTGAATGCGCTGATCGGTTGGAGATTCTCCATCGGCGGCGTCTCCTTCAACGGCACCGGTGAGGCCCGGCCCTGCCATTGGATGAACCATGCGGTCGCGCCGGGCGCGGAGGAGTGGTTGAAAGGACGCGGAGGATTGCGGGCGCGGGTGTTGAGCGACGGTGCGTTGCAGACCGGAGCGGCCCCGTTGGTCTTATTTGAGAAATGCGCGCAGCCAGGTCTGGCCACCGGGTTCATCGGCGAACGCACCGTCGAGTTGCGCTTCGAAGGCGGCGGCTAGCACGCGCTTGAAATCCGGACTGGGTTTGCGTCCGAGTTCGAGCAGGTGCCGCCCAAGCACGATGGGCCGGGGCGCGAGCCGGGCGAGTTGCAGGGTGCGTGCGTGCAGGATGAGGGCGTCGATCCGCGCGTGAGTCTCGGGCGATGTTAGCGGGGGACGGCCATTGGCATCGGCGCGCATGATGGTCGCGAGATCGTCTACGTTTGCAGGGTGCAACCGCCGCGCGAGACGCCGAATGGCAGAGTCGGACAAAGGCGCGCTGTGCCGATCATGCGCGTGGTGATTTTCCACGAGGGCGCGCACGGGTGCGTCGAACTTGAGCGGGGCGCCGAGGCGGCGGAGGAAGCTTTCAGTGAGAGGCCCGCCCGCCCCAGCGTGTCCGGGGCTCACCCAGCGCATCGCTCCGGCCTTTTCCGCGCGGGCGGTGGTCTTGGGTTTACCGAAATCGTGGGCGAGCACGGCCAGCATCAACGTGGGATTGTGATCCGAGGCGCTCCAATCCGGAAGCGCGACGAGGGCATCCAGGCAAAATTGGGTATGCGTGAAAACGTCGCCTTCGGGATGCCACACCGGCTCCTGCGGTGTGCCACGCAGCGCGGCAATTTCGGGAAAATGGGCGATCCAGCCCGTCTCTTCCAGCACCATGAGTCCGCGTGAGGGCCGGATCGCCTTCATGGCCCATTTCTCCCATTCGCCCCAAATCCGTTCGAGGGGCAATTCAGCAAACGTCGCCGCGATGCTGCGGCTCAGCGCGACCGTTTCAGGCGCGAGGGTAAAATCGAACCGTGCTGCAAATTGAAACGCGCGCAAAACCCGCAGGGGGTCTTCGGCGAAAGCGGCGCTGGTGTGGCGCAGCACGGGGGCCTGCAAATCTGCCCGGCCGCCGTGTGGATCGATCACTTCGCCGGAAAACGGATCGTAGGCGATGGCGTTGATCGTGAAATCACGCCGCGCGGCGGCCTCGGCATCGCTGAGCAGGGGGTCGGGCGCGACGGCAAAGCCGCGGTGGCCTGCGCCGATTTTCGATTCGCGCCGTGGCAGACTGAAATCGTAAGTCGCGCCGGTGGTCGCGCCGCGAACCTTGATGACGCCAAAGCTGCGTCCGATGACATCGGTCGCGCCGAAAGGAGTGAGAGCACGTCTTAGTTTCTCGAAATCAAGACCGCCGACTTCGACATCAAAATCTTGTGGCGGTAGCCCGAGTAGCCAATCGCGCACGCCCCCGCCAACGAGCCGCGGGCGGCCGCTGCGGCGCACGGTATCGAGCATGGCCCGCAGCTCGTCGGGAATCGGCAACTCCGGGATCATGCGGCGCGGTTATCCTTTGCTAGGGAGGCGGCGGCGACGCAGGCCCAGCCGCAGAGAAAGGCGATCCCTCCAAGGGGAGCGGTCGAGGCTCCGAGCCAAGTCGGTGCTTTGAGTGCGAGCAGATAGAGCGAGCCCGAAAAAAGAAATACCCCCGTGACCCAGCAGCGCACGGCCCAGCCCAGCCGGCGCGCCGCCTGGCCGGGGACGAGACGTAGCCAGAGCGCGGCGGCAAAAATCGCCACAGAGTGAATCAGGTGGTAGTGCACCGCGGTTTCCCAGCGATCTCGGGTGCCAAGTTCGGTAAGCTGCTGTCGCAACGCATGGGCGCCAAAGGCGCCGAGGGCCACGCCCGTCAGGCCCAATAAACCCGCCGTCAGGAGTGCGTGATGAGACTTCATAACCGAAACGCTCGCACAACGGGGCCCCAAAACAAGTTTCTGCTGCACCCGGCATCGAGCAGCCGATCTTGACAGACGCAGAGTGATGAAATGAGGCATTGACACCGCCCTTCCCAAACTTAGTCATCAACCCCTTTTCCCATGAAAACGTTCCTCGCCAAGAAGGAGACAGTGCAGCCCAAGTGGCATCTCATCGATGCCGAAGGCGTGCCACTCGGCCGTCTCGCTGTTAAAGCCGCCAATATCATCCGTGGTCGCCACAAAGCCAGTTACACGCCAAGCGTCGACAACGGTGATTTTGTTGTGGTGATCAATGCCGAGAAGATCGTCCTTACCGGTAAGAAAGAAGATCAGAACGAGTATATGTTTTTCTCCGGCTTTGTCGGTGGTGAGAGCTACCGCAGCCTCAAGCTCATGCGGGAGCGTCACCCCGAGTTCATCATTGAACACGCCGTGAAGGGCATGCTCCCCAAAAATCGTATCGCCGCCAAGATGTTGACCAAGCTTCGTGTATTCGCCGGCCCCAAGCACACGCACGAGATGAACAATCCCGCCAAAATTTCCGTCTGATACCGCCCATGAGCACTCCAGCGAACGTTTTCACCGGCACCGGCCGCCGCAAGACCTCAACCGCCCGCATCCGTATTACGGAAGGCACGGGCAAGCTGACCGTCAACGGTCGCACCTTTGAAGGCTATTTCGTGCCAGAGAGCTTCGCCAAGCAGGCGGTTATGCCGCTCATCACGGTTTCTCTCAACGAGAAGTTCGATGTGACGGCCAATGTTTCGGGCGGCGGCTTGGCCGGTCAGGCGGGTGCAGTGGCCCATGGCATCGCCCGTGCGCTCCAGAAATTTAACGCTGAACTTCGCCCTGCCCTCAAAAAGGCTGGCCACATGAAGCGCGATCCCCGCGCTAAGGAGCGTAAGAAAGCCGGTCAACCGGGCGCGCGGAAACGCTTCCAGTTCTCGAAGCGCTGAGTTCACCCAGTTTATTCCCCAAAGCCGCCCATTGTCGGGCGGCTTTTTTTGCGCCTTCGATGTTGTGCGCTGAGAAAAACTTCAGGTTGCTCCGCACAAACGCTGGAACAACATCGGCTTTGGTTTACGCCCGTGAACTTCTCTTTCTTCCTCCGCAGTAGGACTCTCATGGGCTTGCTGGCACCGGCCATCGCGATGGCTGATCCGGGGCACGACGGACACGAGATGACGTGGGATTTGGGTCATCTCGCCGAGCATCCGTTGGCGACGATAGGCTGTTTTTTAGTAGTGGCGGCGGCGAGTTGGGCGACTTGGCGATTCGTGTTCCGCCGCCAGTCTTTTCTGGTTCCTCGCTGTTTTCAGTGGGTGGAGGGCAGTTCCAAGTGCCCGGCGGTGAAGTAAAGCATGATGCTGAGGTTCTCGGTCGAGCGGAAGCCGCGGGCCTTGCGCTTAACGGCGGAGAAGACGCTGTTGAGGCCCTGCAGGAAGGCGCTGGTCGTATGGCGGAGCCAGTGCGCCATGACGCCCTCGAGGTGTCGCTCGATCATCTTGGCGGTTTTCACCATCGCCGCGAACAACGCGGGCGCGTGCTGGCCCGCGGTCCAGCGGC
>JACMRG010000189.1 GCA_014376585.1 Opitutaceae bacterium
GGGCGGGGGTTTCGGTTTTTTGGGGGGCGGCGGCGAGGACCCCGGCGGGGACGCGGACGCGGAGGGCGCCGTTGGCGATGCGGAGGACGTTGGGGCGTTGTTGGACGATGATGGAGACGTTGGCGGTCATGCCGGGCTTGAGCTTCGCGTCTTCGTTGGCGACGTCGATGATGGTGGCGTAGGAGACGACGCTCTGGCTGACGCTGGCGGCGTTGCGGACCATGCGGACGTTGCCGGTGAAGGTGCGGTTGGGGAAGGCATCGACGGTGAATTTGACCTCCTGGCCCTCGGCGATGCTGCCGATGTCGGCTTCGGCGACGGCGGCGTTGATCTGCATTTTGGTGAGGTCGTTGACGAGGGTGAAGAGGACGGGGGCGTTCATGCTGGCGTTGACGGTGCGGCCCTTGTCGGTCTTGCGGTCGAGGACCATGCCGTCGATGGGGGCGAGGATGGTGCAGCGGGAGAGGTCGAGTTTGGCGTTTTCGACGGCGGCCGTGCGGGTGAGCATGGTGGCGTTGGACTGGGCGAGGAGGGCCTCGGAGTTGTCGAGTTCGGACTGGGAGACGAGGTTCTTGGCGGAGAGTTCGCGGACGCGGTCGGTGTTGAGGGCGAGGAGGCGGTTGTTGGTTTTGGCGGACTCGAAATCGGCCTCGGCCTGTTTGAGGCGCTGGGTGGGGGTGGCCTCGTCGATGCGGGCGAGGAGGTCGCCGGCCTTCACCTTGGTATTAAAATCGACGAAGACCTCCTTGATCTGGCCGGAGACTTGGGCGCCGACATCGACGGTGATTACGGGTTGGAGGTCGCCAGTGGCGGTGACGGACTGGATGATGTCGCCGCGGGCGACTTTGGTGGATTGGAACTCCGGGGCCTTGTCGGTCTTGCGGTCGTAGTAGCGCCAGCCGTAGAAACCGCCGGCGCCGAGCAGGGCTATGATGACAATGAGACCGCCGTAATTTTTCGATTTAGCCATGAGGGAGGGATGGGGGGAGCGATGGTGGAGAGGAGAGAGAAGAGGCGAATGCGGCGGTCGGGGCCGAACCCGGAGGCGGGCACGTGAAGCGGCGCTAAGCTGCCGGCGGGAAGACGCGGCGGTGCTGGAAAAGTAACGCGATTATTTCCGACGTCCGTAAGGACCGGCGGGGAGGATGCGGACGGAGAGGCGTCAGGCGGAGAAAATCCGCTTCAGCTCTACGGCGACGTTGGGCGGGACGAAGTGGCTGATGTCGCCGCCGAATTTCGCGACCTGTTTCACGAGGGTGGAGCTGGTGTAGCTGAACTGCTCGTTGGGCATGACGAAGATCGTTTCGATCTTGGGCTGCAGATGACGGTTCATGAGCGCCATGTTGAACTCGAACTCGAAATCGGAGAGGGCGCGGAGGCCGCGGATGATGGCGTCGGCTTTTTGGGCGAGGGCGAAATCCACGAGCAGGCCGCCAAAGGTCGTGACGGTGACGTTGGGGAAGGCGGCGAGATTGGGCGCGAGCATCGCGAGGCGCTGCTCGGCGGTGAAGAGAGGACCCTTGCCGGCGTTGTGGGCGACGGCGACAGTGACACGGTCGAAGAGCTTGGCGGCCCGGGCGAGCACGTCGAGGTGGCCGTAGGTGATGGGGTCGAACGTGCCGGGATAAATGCAGTGGCGCATGGCGGAGTAGTGGGGTGCAACGAAACGGAGCGAGGGGGGGCTTGGCGATGACGTTTTCGCGCGGCGGGGTGACGTTTGGGGGAGATTTGGGGCAATCGTGTCAGCGGGTGGCTCGGGGATTGATTTCGTGCAACGCGCGTGCGTTTGTCGCGTCTCTGCACCAGCGATGCTCACATTGCCCAATATTCTGACGTTTTCCCGATTGCCCGCGATGTTCGCCATCGTGGCGTTGATGAACGCGGATTTTCCGTGGGCGGCGACGAGTGCGTTCTGGCTGTTTATCGCGGCGGCACTGACGGACTGGCTCGATGGGAAAATCGCGCGCGAGAGCAACTCGGTTTCGACGTTTGGGCGCTTCATGGATGCGGTCATCGACAAGGTGATGGTGCTGGGCATCCTGATCGCGTTTGTCGCCGGCAACGGCTATTTCATGGGCTACAAGATCACGGGCATGCTGCTCTTGCTCTGTATTCTCGGCCGGGAGTTTATGGTGTCAGGCCTGCGGATGGTCGCGGCGACGAAGGGCACCGTGATCGAGGCGGACGCGGGCGGGAAATTTAAGACCTTCATACAGCTCAACGCGATCGGCTGGTTGCTCGGCGCGCGGATGCTCTCGCAGGATTTCGGCGATCTTTTTGGCGGTGATGACCGCTGGCAGGTGACGACGGTGCACGGGCTGGGGCTGGGACTCTTCGTGCTATCGGCGGTGCTGACGGTGACGTCGGGCGTGACGTATTTCCGGAGGCATGGTCACGTGGTATTGGACTGAGCGGCCAAGCGCGAACTACGGGAAACGATGCCGCTTCTCACGCAACCGAGCTGGCCAAAGCGTTTGCCCACGTGGCTGGTGGTGAATGTGGCGACGCTGGGGCCGATCGGGCGGGAGTTGCCGGCGCCGGGCACGTGGGGTTCGTTGGCGGGCGTGGCGTTGGCGGCGGTGGTGGTGCCGGCACTGGGTGCCGGGGGAGTGATCGCGTTTAGCGTGATCGCCGGTTATCTGGCGGTCGGAATTTGCGGTGAGGCGGAGGTGAGGTTGGGGAGGCAGGATCCGGGCGAGGTTATTTTGGACGAGTTTGTGGCGATGCCGTTGTGCTTCCTCGGCTGGTCGATGCTCGCCAGCGGTTGGCCGACTTGGGTGGCATTGGCGGCGGGTTTCGCGCTGTTTCGGTTTTTCGATATTTTGAAACCGCTCGGGATCTCGCGGCTGCAGGCGTTGCCGGCAGGGTGGGGCGTGGTCATCGACGATCTGGCGGCGGCGCTGGCGGCGTGCGCGGCGCTGCATGCGGTGCACTGCGGGTGGACGATGCGCTAGCGGCGGCGTTGACCGCAGCCGAGCCCGGATCAGGGGAGTGCCAAAAGATTTTCCACGGCGACTTTGACGAGGAGGCCTTGCTGGAGAACGTCGACGGAAAGGACGATACCGTGGGGATTGGTGGGATCGTCGATGAAGCCTTCGAGGCCGTAGAGTGGGCCGCCGATAATTTTCACGCGTCGGCCGATGGTGAAGAGCGGCATCACGCTCACTTCGTAGCCGGAGGCGACGATGGCTTTGACGTCGGCGAGTTGGCGGAGAAAAGTGGCCTCGTCGGAGACGGGGATGGCTCGGGCGAGGAGGTCTTGTTGGTAGATGCGGTTTTTTTCCTCGAGCGGGACGCAGGCAAAGACGTAGCCGGGGAAGAGCGGCTTGGTGAATTTTTTCGTCTGCTGGGCGTAGTGGCGGACACTGACGATGAGCGGGAGATAGTGCTCAAAGCGTTCGGCGGTCATGAGCGCGGCGAATTTCTTTTCGCAGCGGGGCTTGGCGTGGCAGACGAACCATTGGAGGCCGGCCAATGCTGAAGAAGCTGGGGCGGCCATCTCAGTTTTTGGCGGCGAGTTGCTGAAGCGCCCGGACATAGCCGGGAAAACCCTGGCCGCTGATCATGCCGATGCAGGCGGTGGCGGTCATGGAAGTCTGGCGAAATTTTTCGCGCCGCTTGATGTCGGAGATATGCACCTCGATCGCAGGGACGGGGGAAACGCTCTTGAGGGCGTCGTGCAGGGCGATGCTGGTGTGGGAATAGGCGCCGAAATTGACGATGAAGCCGGCGATGCCGGCGTCGGCGAGGGCGTGGATTTTATCGATGAGCGCGCCCTCGTGGTTGGATTGGAAAAAGGTGACGGCGACGTTGAGGCGCTTGGCTTCGGCGCGGACGAGTTTTTCGAGATCCTTGAGCGTGGCGGTGCCGTAAATGTGCGGCTCGCGGCGGCCGAGGCGGTTGAGGTTGGGGCCGTTGAGGATGGCGAAACGTTTCATCGGGGATGCGGAATGGTGGCCACGAAACACACGAACTGCGCGAAAGAGGGAAGACCAAGTTTAGGCGGGAAGGCGGAGGTGTGCGGGGACGGAAGGGGAATGCCGGCAGGATGCCGGCGCTACGGGGAGGACTCAGAGCGGATTTTCGGTGGCGATGAATTCCCAAGGGAGGTTGAACTTGGCGCTGAGCTCGGCGGCGAGGGCGCGGACGGCGTGGACTTCGGTGGCGTAGTGGCCGCAGAGGTAGAGATTCAGTTTCTGTTCTTGGGCGAAATTGAAGTGCTCTTCGCGAAGTTCGCCGGTGATGAGGGTGTCGCAGCCGGTGGCGGTGAGGGCGGCGATGGCGCTGTTGCCGCTGCCGCTGCAGAACGCGATCTCGGCGGGCGTGGTGGAACCGTATTCGATGGCGGTGAAGCGGGGGTAGAGGGATTCGAGTTTCGCGCGGAGGGCGGCGCGGGGCGAGGTGTGGGCGGCGATGACGCCGATGGGGCCACCGTCGTTGGGGAGCCAGGTGCGGGTGGGAGCGAGGCCGAGCTGGCGGGCGAGGAGGGCGTTGTTACCGAGCTCGGGGTGGGCGTCGAGCGGGAGGTGGCTGGAGTAGAGCGCGCAATCGGCACGGATGAGGGTGGCGACGCGGTCGTAAACGGGGCCGGTGAGGGGGCGAGGCATGTCCCAATACATGCCGTGGTGGACGATGAGAAAATCGATGCCGGCGGCGGCGGCTTTTTGAAAAGGGATCACGCCGGCATCGACGGCGGCGCCAATTTTGGTGACGCGGCCGGAGTTGGAAACTTGCAGGCCGTTGAAGGCGGCGGGGGCGTCTTTGAAGGCGGCGCGGTGGGTGCGCTGGTCGCAGTAGGCGACGAGGTCGGTGAGCGTGGGCATGGAGCGCGGGTGATCGGGGAGAAGTGCGAGGGCTTGGACGCGGGTCGCAAATGAATTTGGCCCTACGGGCCGAGGCGGCAGGCGTGGGCGCTGAAGCCGGCGCCGAAACTTACGAGCCAGAAATCACCGGTGGCGGAGGGGGGTTTTTCCTGGCGGAGAGTTTCTTCGAGGGCGGAGAGGACGGAGGGGCTGCTCATGTTGCCGTGGTCGGGGA
>JACMRG010000190.1 GCA_014376585.1 Opitutaceae bacterium
CATCCGACGCCACCCTCTCCGCCCCCGCCCTCGCCGCCAGCGCCACCGTCGCCCAAGCCCTCCTCAACTTCGACGAAACCGTGATGCGACGCTGATCCCGAAAAAATCTTCCCCCGAAGCACGCCAATCACACGAAAATCCCCCCTGCTTTTCCCCGAAAAATTCCCAGTTCGCTCCGCTCCGATTTTCGCATCATCCGCGTGTTTCGCGGGCCGATTCCGCATCCCTGCCCATCCGTGATATTCGAGGTTAAAAACTTTTCTGTTCCGCACCCATTTCTTCTCTCCCCTTTCCACCCAAAAAAATGTTCTGCGACCAAGTAAACTTCGGCCTGAGTCGCCGCGACTTCTTTGGCAAGTTCGCCATGGGCATTGGCGGCTTCGCACTCATGCAGTTGCTCCAGCGCAACGCCGCCGCCGGCACCCCGCCCATCACGCTCCCCGGCGCCGACTCGCCTTTTCGCGGCATTCTCCCGAAACCCCATTTCGCCCCCAAAGCCAAACGCATCATCTACCTCTTCATGGCCGGCGGCCCGTCGCAGCACGACCTTTTCGACTACAAGCCGCTCCTGAACCAGATGAACGGCCAGGACCTCCCCGAGAGCGTCCGCGGCGCCCAACGCCTCACCGGCATGTCCGCCCACCAGGCGCACTACCCGCTCGCCGGTTCCGTTTTCAACTTCGCTCAGCACGGCCAGAGCCGCGCCTGGGTCAGCGATCTCCTCCCGCACACCGCCAAGATGGTGGATGAACTCTGCTTCATCCGCTCGATGCACACCGAGCATATCAATCACGACCCCGCCATCACCTTTTTCCAAACCGGCCACCAACTCCCCGGCCGCCCCTCCATGGGCTCATGGCTCTCCTACGGCCTTGGCAGCGCCAACGAAAATCTCCCCGGTTTCGTCGTGCTCATCTCCAAAGACCGCATCGACCAACCGCTCTACTCCCGCCTCTGGGGCAACGGCTTTCTCTCCAGCATTCACCAGGGCGTGCAATTCCGCAGCGGCGGCGACCCCGTTCTCTTTCTTCAAAACCCCGACGGCATTTCCCCCTCCTCCCGCCGCAAATTTCTCGACCGCCTCGCCGAGCTCAACGCCCACCAAGCCGCCGAACTCGGCGACCCCGAGATTGCCTCCCGCATCGCCCAATACGAGATGGCCTACCGCATGCAGACCAGCGTGCCCGAAGTCATGGATGCCTCCCAAGAATCCGCCGCCACCTACGAACTCTACGGCGAAGATGCCAAGACGCCCGGCACCTTCGCCGCCAACTGCCTCCTCGCCCGCCGCCTCGCCGAGCGCGACGTGCGTTTCATCCAACTCTACCACCCCGGCTGGGACCAACACGGCGCGCTCCCGAAACAGATCCGCCGCCAAGCCGCCGACATTGACCGCGGCTGCTACGGCCTCATCACCGACCTCAAACAGCGCGGCCTCCTGGATGACACCCTCGTCGTCTGGGGCGGCGAATTCGGTCGCACCAACTATTCGCAGGGCAAGCTCACCGCCGACAACTACGGCCGCGACCACCACCCGCGCTGCTTCACCGTCTGGATGGCCGGCGGCGGCGTGAAGCCCGGCTACATCCACGGCGCCACCGACGACTTCGGCTACAACATCACGGAAAACCCCGTCTCCGTCCACGACCTCCAAGCGACGATCCTGCACCAGCTCGGCATCAACCACGAGCAACTCACCTACAAACACCAAGGCCGCTACTACCGCCTCACCGACGTCGAGGGCCAGGTCGTCAAATCCGTGCTCGTTTAGGAGCGCCGCGCACCGGTTTCACGCCATTCCCAACAGGCTCACTCAGCCGCACCAACGAACCCGTGTCCGCCCTCACTTCGGCACATACCACTCAACGTCCGCGAACTTGGAGAAATCCCGATCAAACGACGCCACCGCCTCGCCCGCTTCCTTAGCCGAAGCCGCCAGCCACGCATCTCCGCAATCCACGTTGGCCACCCGCACCCGGCTCAACGCATCGAGCAACCGCAGCTCGTGCTCGACCTCAAACACTCCGCTCCGCACCAACGCATCCAGCAGCGAGACGGCTTCCGCCCTCGGCAGTTTATACGCAGCGCGCAAGGCGTAGAAAATCTCGCTTACGGTCACGGCCGACAGCGCTGGCACGGTCTTGCCCTCACTCGCTTCACCGATGAGCCGACGCGACGCTGGCGACTGCTTCGTATCGTCATCACGCAAAAAGCGCAGCACCACATTGGCGTCGAGGTGCCGCCGTTTCATTTGGCTCGGTCACCCCGGCCGATCAGCTCACGCGCCGGGGCTTTCTCCTGCGGATCACGGGGCAGCGCCGACCGTGCGGCTCCGAAAAGTGCCATCACCTTGGGCGCCGGACGCACCCGCACCGACCCATCTGCACACTTTTCCCACAGGATCTCGTCGCTCTTCCAAGCCCGGCGAAATTCGACCGGAACGGTAGTCTCCCCCTTGCTTGTCGTAAATGTCCTTACCATGATCAAGAAGCAAGGAATGTGACCCCGCTGGCAACTGGCCCTCAAACCCCCTCTCCACCCCACATGCGAATTCCATTCGCCAGCACCGCCACGCGTCGGCACCTTGCTCGACCTGGCCTGATGACATCGAAAAACACCACGCTCCTTCTCACTGCGCTCACGTTTTTGATCGGGCTGGCCGTCTCCTGGCTCGGTGCCGCCCAAGCCCGAAAATCCTACGCCAGCGAGGCTTCACTTCGTTTCGAGCGGCTCACCGAGCGGTTGGTGACCGAGGTGCAGCGCCGCATGAACCAGCCCGTCTATGGACTCAAGGGGGCGCGCGGCGTTTACGCGGCCAGCAAGTCTGTCGAACGGCTCGAATTCCGCGCCTACACCCTCTCGCGCGATCTGGCCCGCGAATTTCCCGGCACCATCGGTTTCGGCTTCATTCAGCGGGTGCCCCGCACTGAACTCGACCGCTTCATCGCCAGTGAACGCGCCGACGATGCGCCCGACTTCACCGTCCATACCACGGGTCACGCCCCCGATCTCTACGTCATCAAGTTTCTGGATCCCCTCACGCTCAATCACGCGGCCGTTGGCTTCGACGCCGGCACCGATCCGATGCGCCGCTCCGCCATTGAAAATGCCGTGCGCACGGGCGAACCCACGCTCTCCGGACGCGTGACCCTCCTCCAAGACGCGCTTCAACGCGCCAGCGTGGTCTACTTCGTGCCCGTCTATCGCAACGGCACTTCACCCCACACGCCCGCCGAGCGCGAGGCGGCTCTCGACGGCATACTCTTCGCTCCCATCATCATCGAAGAAGCGTTTGCCGGGGTCATTCACGGGGTCGAAGACATGCTCTCGCTGAAGATATACGAGGGCGGCAAAACCGCGGCTGCCCACCTGCTGTTCGACAGCAACCCCGGCCCGGCCTCGCGAGTGCCATCGGCCGCGATTTCTCAAAAATCCGCCGGCATCAACCTCGGTGGGCGCGCGTGGTCGCTCCTGATGGACACGACGCCGAAGTTTGAAGAGAGCGTCGAGCGCCGCGTTCCCGCATTGATCGGACTCGGCGGCATTATGCTGACCGCGCTGCTCTCCGGTATCGTTTACTCCCTCGGCCGCGGTCGCGCCCGCGCCCTCGCCCTGGCCGGGGAAATGACGACCACCCTCCGCGCCAGCGAAGCCGAGGCCCGCCGGCTCGCCATGGTCGCAAGCCGCACGAGCAACGCCGTCATCATCAGCGATGCCGAGGGCCGCATCGAATGGACCAACGAGGGGTTCACTCGCATCACCGGCTACACCCTCGACGAGGTCCGTGGCAAAAAACCCGGCTCGTTCCTCCAGGGTCCGCTCACCGATCCCGCGGTGGTTGCCGAGATGCGCGAAGGTTTCGTCGCCCGCACCGGCTTCAAGGTTGAAATCGTCAACTACGGCAAATCCGGCAACGCCTACTGGCTCGCCATCGAGGTCCAACCGCTGCGCGACGAACAGGGCGCGATCACCGGCTTCATGGCCATCGAGAGTGACATCAGCAAACGCAAGGCCGCGGAAGCCGGCCTCGTCGCCAATGAGCAACGCCTCCGTGAGCTCACCGGCCAGGCCCCGGGCGTCATTTTCCAGTTTGAGGTCGCACCCGATGGCAACCGCCGCTTCGCGTTTCTTAGCGCCGGCTACCGCGAGATGTTTGGCCGTGATCCCGCCATCGCCCTGGAGCGACCGGCGGTGCTCTTCGCCGCCGTTTACCCGGCAGATCGGCGGGCCGTCCGTGCCAGTTTTGAGCAGGCCATTGCCAACATCACGCCGTGGGAACAGGTCTTCCGCATCACGACGCCCGCGGGCACGGTGCGCTGGATCAACGCCCGCTCCAGCGCGAGCCGTCAGGCCGATGGCACCGGAATCTGGTTCGGTGTCCTCGCCGACACCACCGCGCAACAGGAGGCCCGCTTCGCTGCGGAGGAACTCAATCTCAAACTTGAGGAGACCATTGGCATCGCCCAACAGGCGGCCATCAAGGCCGAGCAGGCCAACCTCGCGAAAAGCCAGTTCCTCGCGATGATGAGCCACGAGATCCGCACGCCCATGAACGGCGTCATCGGCATGACTTCGCTGCTCCTTGATACGCCGCTCACGCAGCAGCAGAAAGAATTCACCGAGATCGTCCGCTCCAGCGGCGAGAGTCTTCTTTCGCTTATCAACGACATCCTCGATTTCTCCAAGATCGAGTCCGGGAAGATGGACACGGAGAACGAGCCTTTTTCCATTCGCGAATGCGTCGAGAGCACGCTGGACCTGCTCGCGCCGCGTGCGGCGCAAAAAGGCCTCGACCTTCTTTACGAGATCGCGGACGGCGTGCCGCGCGAGATCCGTGGCGATATCACGCGCGTTCGCCAGATTCTGGTGAACCTCACCGGCAACGCCCTCAAGTTCACCGAACGCGGCGAGGTGGAAGTATCCGTGCGTCCGGGCGTTCAAGAGGGCGGCTTGCCCGAACTCCTCTTCGCCGTGCGCGACACCGGCATCGGCATCCCTTTGGAGGCGCAGGGCCGGCTATTCACTTCGTTCACGCAGGTCGATGCCTCGACCACCCGCAAATTTGGCGGTTCCGGCCTCGGCCTCGCCATCAGCAAACGCCTCGCCGAAATCATGGGCGGACGCATGTGGGTCGAGAGCGAGGCCGGCCGCGGCTCCACCTTCTACTTCACCGTCCGCGCGGAATGGATCACCCTCGGGAGTCGAGCCCCCTACGTCGTGGTCGCCCGCCCGCAACTGCGCGGCAAACGCCTGCTCGTCGTGGATGACAACCAGACCAACCGCCGCATCCTGTCCGCGCTCGCCGAGAAATGGGGCATGGAAGCGACGGTCGTTGAAAGCGGGACCGTCGCCCTTGAATGCCTCAAAGCCGGCGCGCACTTCGACCTCGGCATCCTCGACATGCAGATGCCGGAGATGGACGGTGTCATGCTCGCGCGCGCCCTTCGTCAACGCCAGGACTTCCCGCTTATTTTGCTCTCGTCCATCGGCCGCAATGTCAGCGCCGAAACGCCCGGCCTGTTCGCCGCATTGCTGAGCAAGCCCGCGAAACCGTCGCAATTGTTCGACACGATTGCGCGGGTCTTTGGTTACGTCCCGGCCTTGAACTCCGCGGTTGATCAACCGGCTGCCGCGACGACCGGCACCGACTCCCCGCAGCCCGAGCGCATCCTCCTCGCCGAGGACAATCCCGTTAACCAAAAGGTCGCACTCCACATGCTCACCCGCCTCGGTTACCGCGCCGACACCGCCGCCAACGGCAAAGAAGCCGTCAGCGCCGTGCTCCGCCAACCCTACGATATCGTGCTCATGGACGTGCAAATGCCGGAGATGGACGGCTTGGAAGCGACCCGCCAGATCAAGGCGAGCACGCTCCCCAGCCGCATGCCGTGGATCATCGCGCTGACCGCCAATGCCATGGAGGGCGACCGCGAGCAATGCGTCGCCGCCGGCATGGACGACTACCTCAGCAAGCCGATCAAAACCACCGATCTCGCCGCCGTCCTCGCCCGCGCGCGCCAAGCCCGCCCACTCCCGCCTTCCTAGAGCTTTTCACGCCCTCCGATGACCTCTGCCGAGGAAGGGGGCGGCGAGACCTCCGAGCCCGCCGACGCGCCGACCTTTGGGAAAGTGCAGACAGGCTCTGGTCGGGCCACACTCACACCAACGGCTCCGAATTTTTAGGCTTTGGGCCGTTTAGGGTAGAGCCGCGACCTTGTAGCACCGCTGGCCAAGGGCAGAGGCTTGAAGCAAGCTGCCCTTGGCCAGCGGTGTTGGGGAGGGGCGGGCGGCCGCCCGTCCCTCCCCGCCTGCGGTCAGTCCCTTTCGGACCTTGGGCCCTGGAGCCCGTCCCGGAGCACGGACGA
>JACMRG010000191.1 GCA_014376585.1 Opitutaceae bacterium
GCGATCCTCTGCCTGAAATCCGGCAACGCCTCCATTCTCCGCGGCGGCAAAGAGTGCTTCCACACCAACACCGCCCTCGCCGCCCTCGTCACCGCCGCGCTCACCGCCGCCGGCCTCCCCGCCGACGCCGTCCAGCTCATCCCCACCACCGACCGCGCCGCCCTCACCGCGCTCCTGAAGCTCGACACGCTCATTCACTGCCTCATCCCGCGCGGCGGCGAGAGCCTCATCCGCTTCGTCGCGGAAAATTCCACCATTCCCGTCATCAAACATTTTCAAGGCGTGTGCTTCGTTTACGTGGACGCCGCCGCCGACCTCGCCATGGCCGAGGCCATCACCGTCAACGCCAAGGCCTCCCGCCCCAGCGCCTGCAACGCCGCCGAGCAACTCCTCGTCCACCGCGACGTCGCCGCAAAATTCCTGCCGTCGATCGCCCGTGCCCTCCTCGCCAAAAACGTCCAGCTCCGCTGCGACGCCTCCAGTCTAGCAATCCTTGATCGCGCGTCCCGGCTCTCGGCTCCCAGCTCTCAGCTCCCAAGTTCCGAAACCTCCGGTCCTTCAACTTTCAACTTTTCACTTTCAACTTCGTCCGTCTCCCCCGCAACCGCCGCCGACTTCACCACCGAATTCCTCGATTACATCATCGCCATCCGCGTCGTCGATTCCCTCGACACCGCCATCGCCACGATCAACCGCGACAGCTCCAATCACAGCGACGCCATCGTGACTGCCGACGAACCCGCCGCCCGCCGCTTCCTCGCCGCCGTGGACAGCGCCACGGTTTACTGGAACGCCAGCACCCGTTTCACCGACGGTTTTGAATTTGGCTACGGCGCCGAGATCGGCATCAGCACCGACCGCCTTCACGCCCGCGGCCCCATGGGCCTCCGCGAACTCTGCACCTATAAATTCCTGATCGAAGGCACCGGCCAGATACGCGGGTAGATTCAGACTGCAAACCGCAAAGTCCGGGTGAAGCGCCGCTCTTTTATTTTCCCTTCTTTCTGTTTGAACTCCAGTTGATCGCGCCTCGCAGCTAAGTCACTCCGCCCGCCGCCGCCTACCTCGCTCCATGCCGTTGAAATCCTGGCGCTTTGCCGCTCTCGCCTTCTTTTGCATTAGCGTCGCCGGCTATGCGCTCTGGGCTTACGGCAGCGGAGTCCAGCGCGTCCCAGTTCATCCGGCGATGATTGCGGTTTTCGACCAACGCCGCGCGCTCATCACTACCCATGCCATCGCAGCATCCCTCGCCCTGCTTCTCGGGCCGTTTCAATTCGTTGACCGACTACGCGCCCGCGCGCCGCGACTTCATCGCGGCCTCGGCTACACCTACCTCGTAGCCGGCGTCGCCGTCGGCGGCAGCTCTGGCATCCTGCTCGCCCGTCATTCTTTCGGCGGCTTCGTTTCCCACTTGGGTTTCGGTCTGTTGGCGTGCTTGTGGATGATCACTGGCGTCATGGCGACCCGGGCCGCGCTGCAACGTCGCTTTGAGGACCACCGCGTTTGGATGATCCGTAATTTTGCGCTCACCTTCGCTGCCGTCACGCTCCGCCTTTACCTCGGCTTGTTCTTCGCCGCCGGCCTGCGCTTTGAGGATTTCTATCCCGCCGTGGCCTGGCTGTGTTGGGTGCCGAATCTGATTGCCGTAGAGTGGTGGCAACCCCGCCGTTCTTCCACCCCGCCGCGGCCGGGCCTTTCCGTCTGACCACCGTCGGGCTCTCCCCTCATGGCCGACCCCACTCAAGCCACCCTCGTCCAACGCCAGCTCGACGCCTACAACGCTCGCGACGTCGAAGTGCTTCTCGCCACCCACGCCACGGACGCCCGCCAGTTCGAGCACCCCGCCACCATCCTCGCCACCGGCCACAGCGAGATGCGCCCGCGTTTCCTCACGCGGTTTAAGGAGCCGAACCTCCACGCCCGACTCCTCCACCGCATCGTGGCGGGCAACACGGTCATCGATCACGAACTCATCACGCGCACGTTTCCCGAAGGTCCGGGCACCGTCGAACTCGTCGCGATCTACGAAATCCGCGCCGGCCTGATCGCAGAAGCCCGTTTCATCACCGGCACCAAGACTCTCAAGACCCTATTCTGAGCTCGTTCGCCCGTTTTCGTCGCCCGCCCCGACGAGGTCCGCCCGACCCAACGCTGAAGCACCGCTACCGATGCCCGGCTCCCCTCTCCTTTCAGCCCTCTGTGTCTCCGTGCCTTTGTGGTGAAAAATTCTGACACTTTTCCTTCCGCTCCCATGCCCCCTCCCGGCGCTTGAAATCCCCTTCCAATCCTTCCATTTTGCTTCCAATCGCCGCTGCGTAATTCCCTCATCCGGTCGGAACTCGCCCCCCTTTCACCTTTCTCTAGCTCACCATGAAACGTCCTCCCGCCCCCGCCACCGTTTCCACCACGCTGCTCATGGTCGCCCTCGGTCTGGCGGCTTTGCCTGCGATCTCGCCTGCGCAGAGCCCCACGCCGCTCCCACAGTCCACCGACGCCCCCACCTCGGCCTCCGCCACTCCACCGCCGCCCCCGACCGCCCACAAACGCGAGCGCGCCATCTCCGGCGAAGTCGCCGCCTCCCTCGCCGC
>JACMRG010000192.1 GCA_014376585.1 Opitutaceae bacterium
CGTGGGTTATGTGGGGCCAAGAGCGCCTCCGCCCTCGTCCAAAGCTCATCGGACACTTCCTATGATTACGCCGTCGCGATGGATAAAATGCACGCACCCGCCGGAAATCCGTTCAAGTATTAGTTAAAGATAAGTTCTTAGCCGGCACATGCGCCCCGCTTCCAAGCCGCCACCGCTGTTGGTCGCCAGACCCCGTCCCGACGACGGGCGCCGGCCTGCCTCCGAAGCGGAAAAGGTCATCCGCAAAGGTTCTCAGCGACTCCGCCGCCGGTAGGTCGTGCCAAAGTAAACCACCGTGTTCACATCCTTGATCTCGACGGTGGCAGGGTCACTGGTGATGAGCATGACGCGGCCGTTCACCGAGCCGCCTCGCGCGGTCTTGATGGCCTCCTGAAGGATCGCTCGCTCCGGGCCGTATTTGGCGACGCGCAGCGTTCCCGACGGTTCAATGATGAGGCGGCGGTCCCCTTCTTGGACGCCGGTCTCATACTCGCCGGCGGCCTTGGCCAACAACGCACCCGTTTCGAATTCCGCGATGGCCTCGGATTTGGGCACCGGCGAGGCGGCCGATTGAAAAAATACCAGCCACACCGTCGTGGCGTTGAAGGCCACAATGAGCAGGGCCAGCCCCGAAATCTTCGCCCAACGCGGTAGTCCGCGGGTCTCTGCTTCAGTCGCCGCAGATGGAAAAGGTGAATTGCTTTCCGTCCCGGGCTGCGGGGTGCCGCCCGCGCGCATCGGCGGATTGCCCGCGGTGCTTCCGTCCGTGTCCGGCAGGGGCGACGCTGGGCCGCGGCGCTCGGGTTCCGCCGCGATTCTGGCGGGATCCGTCGTTCCGATGACGGCGTTGAGGATCAGTCCGATCGTGTGTTCTTCGCCCCGCAGCTTGTTCTCCCAGCCCAGCAGACAGAGCCGCCGGTGGCGCGTGCGCACCACAAAGGCGCTGCGCTCAGTCTTGATGCGGATCTCCGGCGTCGCCGGCTCGTAGATCGTGAGGCGCGAAGCCACCTCGCTCAATCCCTGCAACAGCGCCCTCAACTGGGCTGCGCTCACACCCATCAGCGGTTCGTTGGTGTAGTTCACTCCGGCCGTCTTCGCGTCCGCCGAGAGGTGATGCAGCGTCACGTTATAGGTCGGCGCGGCCATCAGGGTTCGAGAATCAGGAGCGGGCTGTTGCCGAAGCCGAGGATGAAGTTGCCCGTGGCGAGATTACCGTCGTCGAGGGCCTTGTCCATTTCCTGAAACATATTCAAGTCGATCAGCAGGGGCGCACCCACCGTGTCCGTGATCGCGATCGCCGCACGGTAGCGCGTGCCATTGTGGACTTGGTTGTATTCCCAATCGAATTTGCCGCCGATGGCCGTGACGCGGCTCCAGTTGTCGCGCTTAAGCTCCGCGCTCGTGATTTCGGCCGGCATCACGCCGGCCGGCGCCTCGGCCGGCCAGGAGCCCACCTCGTGCGCGTGCGCTAGAAACACCGATGAAAATACGCGAAAATCGTTCACCATCGCCGCCGCGCGGGCCTTGCGCTGGATGCGGATGTAGGACGGCGCGATCACTGTGATCAACATGCTGATGATCGTGATCACCACCATCAGCTCCACCATGCCCACCGCCCGCCCCGAGTGCGGGATGCGCTGGCGCCCGAGCCAGCGGGGGGTGGAGACCGACGAATTCATGCCGTCATAGGTGCGGAGCCGCTGTCGTGAGGCAAGTGGGGAATAATCCCCAGACAGAGCCGCGTCATTGCCAGCGTCCGCCCTTCGCATCCCATGCTCCCTATCGCCGCGCTCGCACGTCTCCCGGCCCCGCCAAAGTGAATCCCAACCGTCGCCCTTCAAGCGCCGCCGTCAGAGTCCACCCCATCGCCGTCGCGAACGTCCGCGCCAACGACAGCCCGAGCCCCACGTGCGACCCGCCGGTGCGCGCCGCTTCCTTCCGCCAAAATCGGTCAAACAGCCGGGCCACATCCGCAGGCTCCAGGCCCTCTGCCGGATTCACCACGCTCACCGCCACCCCACCCTGCGCGGTCGCCGCGAGCCCGATGCCGATGGTGCCGCCTGCCGGCGTGTAATCCACGGCGTTGTCGAAAAGATTACCCAAGATGGAGCGCAGCAACACCGGGTCGGCCTCCGCACTCACCGCCGCCAGCGCCCA
>JACMRG010000193.1 GCA_014376585.1 Opitutaceae bacterium
CTCTCCGCCGGCTTCGACGTTGCCGATCGCTGTCACCTCGCACCCGTCGGCGCCGCGTTCCTCGCCACGACGTCTTCCGGTGTCGCCGCCTTCGACCGCAATCCCGGCTCGTCCGACGCCACCATCGTCACCTCTTCGATGCTGCCGGCCTACCGCGGGATTCTCCTCCCCCTCGTCTATGGCCCCGGCACCCGTTCCCAACGCAGCGCCACCCCCCCGCGCCTCACCCACGGTCCCAACGAGACGTTCATCAAAGCCGCCGGCGCCCGATCGCTCGCGGTGCTCCTCGACGTGCTGACCCGCGCCGGCCACGTCGTCTGACCGCCCTTAAACCTGCTCCGGCCATACGCTGTGGCAGCGATAGCGCGCAAACAGGTCCGCCGTGCGGTCGTTCTTTCGGAAACCGATCGCCGCGATGCCCACGACCACTCCTCCCGCCCGCTCGATCAGCGCAATCGCCGCCCGCGCCTGCGCGCCCGTCTCGATCCACTCATCCACGAGCAAGACCCGCGTGCCCGCCGGAAAGGCTCCCGCACGCAACTCCAGCGTTTTTTCCTTTCCCGAATAGTCCGTCGTCGTCTCCCGGTCGTGTGCCACCGGCAACTTGCCGCCCTTGCGAATGGGCACGAACCCCGCGCCCAACTTCAAAGCCAGCGCCGTCCCCACGATAAAGCCGAGCGCATCGAGCCCCGCGACCTGCTGCACGCGTTCGCCCAAAAAGGGCTGCGCGAGATCGTCCGCGAGTTTCGCAAACGCCGCCGGCTGCGCGAAAATCGGCGTCACGTCCGAGCGTTTGTAAATCGTCCGACTGCGGTCGATGAGCGGGATATAGTCCATGCGCTGATTTGAAATTTCCCCTCACCCTGCCCCCATTTCCCCGCCCGAAGCCACAAAAATTCCCCGCCGCCCGCAGTGGCATGGGCATCTTGCCCCTGTCCGGGTTTCTCCCTCCCCTGCGCGCCCCTACTAGCTACCCGCTTCTCACTGCCCGCTACCCGCTACAATCTTTCACCCCCATTCAGCTTGCGCGCGCCCCGCCCCCCGCCGCACCGTTTCCGCCCTATGGCCCGCATCCCGCTCGAAGATAATTTCAACGACGTCATCAACAAAGCCCAGCGCGGCCAGAAAATCTCCGACGCCGATCTCGCCCAGCGCGCCGAGGTCAGCGTCACCGAACTCGCCGAGGTCAAAGGCGGTCGCGTCAACGAACTCGTCATCCGCCGCATCGCCCGCCACCTTCGCCTTAGCGTCGAAGCCCTCGTCGCTCTCGCCCACAAGTCCTGGTATCCCGAGCAGCCTCTGTTCAAGCGCGGCTTCGCCATGTTCAACACCCCCTTCGAGGACATGACGGTCAACAGCTACCTCATCTGGGACAGCGGCACCAAAGAAGCCGCCGTCTTCGATACCGGCGCCAATTGCGACGACATGCTCAGCCTGATCGAGGCCGAGAAACTACGCGTCAACGCCATCTTCCTCACCCACACCCACGACGACCACATCGCCGATCTCCCCAAGCTTGTCGCCGCCACCCGCGCCACCGTCTGGGCCAGCGAACTCGAGCCCTCCGACGCCCCCGGCGCCCAGACCTTCAAAGAAAACGCCCACTTCCACTTCGGCGAAATCTCCGTGAAGACCCTCTACACGTTTGGCCACTCGCCCGGCATGACTTCCTTCGTCGTCACCGGCCTCAGCTGGCCGCTCGCCATCGTCGGCGACTCGATTTTCTCCGGCTCCATGGGCGGCAGCCCCACCCATTTCAAAGACCAGTTTGAAAACAACCGCACGAAGCTGATGACGCTCTACCGCGACACCGTTTTCGCCTGCGGCCACGGCCCGCTCACCACACTCACGCAGGAGCGGATGCATAACCCGTTTTTCGCCCGCTAACCACCGCCTGCCGCCCGTCATTGCGAGGAGCGCAGCGACGCGGCAATCCAGCTCATACGCACCGGCGCAAAGCGCCCGTCACCCTCGCTCTCTTTTCCACTCAATACTCAATTCCTCCCAACACATGTCCGAAAAAATCGCCTTCGTCGGGGTCGGTCGCATGGGCGCCAACATGGCCCGCCGCCTCAAAGATTGCAGCTACCACGTGACCGCCGTTTACGACGTCCACGCCCCCGGCGCCGCCGCGCTCGCCGCCGAAATCGGCGCCGCCCACGCCACCACCCTCGCCGCCGTCACTGCCGCGGCCGATGTCATCATCACCGTCGTCAACGACGACGCCTCCCAGCTCTCCGTCTTCGGCGAGACCGGCGATTCCCTCCTCCTCGGCGCCAGGGGGAAGACCTTTATCAACTGCGCCACGCTCACGCCCAAAATTCACGTCGAGGTCGAGCGCCGCGCCAAAGCCGCCGGCGCCGTTTCCCTCGAAGGCAGCATGGCCTCGTCGATTCCCCAAGCCCGCAACGGCACGCTCTATCTCATGTGCGCCGGCGAGAAAACCGCCTTCGACCGCGTCGAACCGATCCTCAAAAACCTCAGCACCGCCCTCCGCTACATCGGCACCACCGGCCAGGCCGCTCAGGTGAAGGCTCTCGTCAACATGGTCATGAATATCAACACCGCCGGTCTCGCCGAAGGCCTTGGCCTCGGTGCCGCCCTCGGTCTCGACCTCACGATGCTGCGCGAAGTTTTCTCCCAGACCGGCGCCAACTCCCAAGTCCTCAAAACCGACGGCGAAGACATGCAGAACCGCGACCACTCCTGCTACTTTTCCGGCGCGCACGCCGCGAAAGATTCCACCATCGCCTGGGTCCTCGGCGCCGAAGCGGGCCTCTCGATGCCCCTCGCCGCCGCGACGAAGCTCCAGTTCGACCGCATGAACGCCCTCGGCCTCGGCGGCCTCGACAAAAGCGGCGTCGCCGAACTCACCTTCAAAGGCCGCCACGCCTGAGCAGAATTTTTGATTCTCAATCCGGGATTTTCGATTTTCAGAAAACTCCCGCCATCCGCGCTCATCTTCGAAATTCCGAAATTAAGTCACTGAGCGAAGCGAAGGTTCAGAAATCGAAAATCCCAAATCGAAAATCCCATGCAAATCGCCCACATCGCCAACCTCTGGTCCCTCGTCGGCCACCCCTCGCCCACGAAAGAGTGGTCCTTGGAAAGTAAAATCAAAGCCGTCGCCGCCGCCGGCTTTGACGGCATCACCACCGCCGTCACGCCCGAGCACCGCCGCCTCGCGGAAAAACACGGCCTGCGCCATATCGTCGGCTTCATGTCCACCGACGATCCCGCCGAATTCGCGACCCTGATCGCCGCCCAAAAAGAAGCCGGCGCCGTGCAGATCAACGTCCAGATGGACAACCACGACACCCCGCCCGCGCTCGCCACAAAACACTGGCTGCAACTCGACCGCGCCGCCGAAAAAATCGGCGGCGTCGTCGTGTCCCTCGAAGTTCACCGCGACTGCTGCACCGAGACTCCGGAGAAAACCTACGAGATCGCCGAGCGCTACCACCGCGCCACCGGCCGCCTCATCAAGTTGAATTTCGATTTCTCCCACCTCGCGATCATCAAGCACCTCAGTCCCGCCAACTACATCGAGCGTCTCCTTGATCACCCGCAGCTCGTCCAAAACAGCGAACAGGTCCATTTCCGCCCGTTCAACGGTCACCACTGTCAGGTCCCCGTCACCCACCGCGGTGCGCTCACGCCCGAGGTGAAAAGCTACGTCGTCTTCGTCGAGGCGCTCATGAAGCTCTGGAAGAAATCTCCTGCGAATAAGAACAAAACCATGTTCGCCTGCCCCGAAATGGGACCGTATTGGGCGGGCGGTGCCGGCTACAACATCACGGGCCTTCCGCCCGCTTGGACCGATGCCAGCGTCCTGCGCGGCGAGCTGCAAAAAGCCTGGAACCGCGCCAAGTAGTCCCGCTCCCAAAGTAGGGCGCGGTCTCCGACCCGCCCTTCAGTGAGTGGCACGGGCGCCCCACCCGTGGGTCCGCGGCGGCATGGGCGTCGCGCCCATGTTCCGAATTTAAAACCACGAACCCCCTTCTCCCGCGTGAACCCCCTCCACCGCCTCCGCGCCGCGCTCTGCCTCGC
>JACMRG010000194.1 GCA_014376585.1 Opitutaceae bacterium
ACGTTTTTCTTGCGGACGAGGCCGCCGTAGAAGAGCGCGAGACCGGGCAGCGTCATGAACAGGACGAGCGCGGCGCTGGTCATCATCCACGCATTGTGGCCGGGACCGGCCACACCCAAGAGGGGGCCTTTTACCGGATCGACGTTGTTCACGTAGGCCTCAAGCGCCGCGATCCGCTCGTCGGCGGTCGGCGCCACGGGCGCCACGGGCGCAGCGGCGGGCGTTTGGGCCTGGAGGTGCGCGGCGCAGGCCATGACTACGAAGAGTCCGGCCAGCTTGAGCGCGCCCGTGAGATACTTGGACCAAGTTTTCATCGTAGTTGAGGCGGGTGGTGTGGGTTGGATGAGCAGCGATACCGACGCGTATTACCATGCCGCCGGTGGGGTGTAGTTTAGCAAAGGCTATGCCAATGCCGCCCCGGATCGGGGGGCGCACCGAGAGTCGTTTTTCGGGATGGAGTTTAGCCCCGGTCGGTGGCCCCCCGCTGGTTGGCTGGGACCGGCGGGTGCAAAACGGCCTCGGATACGGGACAATTCCATTTGCAGGCCGGCGGGGTGGGGCCTTACTCCGGCACATACCATTTCCGCCTCCTTATGAACTTCGCCACCTTCTTCAAAACCGTCGTCTTCCTCGCACTGCTTTTTGTCATGCTTTACGTGGGCATGAACAATACGCACGAGATCAATTTCTTCTTCCCGATTGCCGGCACGACGGCGAAGGCCCCGATCCACCAGTCCGCCGCGCTCATCTTTTTCGGCGTCTTTGCCATCGGTGTGCTCGCCGGCACGATGCTCCACGGCGGTGGCGGTAAGGGCGGCGCGAAGAAGAGCAGCGACCGCAAGGAGAAGTGAGCAATCTTCGCGACTAATTTAGCTCCCCTTTGGGTGCTTTAGTAATTTTCACACGCTCGGACGCTTTGGTTCGGGGAGTTTGTTGAGAGCGGAATAAACAATGTTCATGGCGTCGATAACTCTGCGTCGACTCGTTTTGAACCAGAGTTCGTCCATCAGCTCGTTCACTACGACTACGACCGTTCCTTTTTGTGTCGGTCGATCAGACTTTATCAGTCGCATCGGTTCACCCGCATTGGCTGTTGCGACTCTGCCGTGGGCAATTGCGTCTCGTAGTGCTACAAGCGACTCGTCTATGGGCGGTCCCAAGCTTAGTTTAGATGTCTCTTTGTTAGGTTTTATTATCAACTGCCCGAGCGTGGCGTAGTTTGTGAAATCGTCTAAGGGGAGAACCGTTCCCACCTTCGCGGTATAGACGCTTATTCCGTAAGGCATCCCGGACGGAATTGCTCCAGGAAGTCCGCCCATGAAAGCGCGCAGCAGGAACTCAAGTGAATGAAAATTTAGGACCAACCCTCCTAAGTTCTGCGCGCGCTCTTCTACTTTCATTGCGGATGGGCGGGTGAAGTGAGGTTTAGGGAAATGGGGTTGAGCTTTTAGTCACCCCATGCCCCCCGGGATCGAACTAACACGTAAGAATTCTAGCGCATACCACGATGCCTTCACAACCGGCTGACGACTTCCGTGGCCAGTTCGCGGAAGGCTTCGGCGCCGGTGGCGCTGCCGTCGTAGAGCGCGATGGGTTTGGCGCTCATCGGAGCCTCGCTGATGGCAATGTTTTCCGGGATCACGGTTTTGAAGAAGCGCAGTTTTTTGAACGCCTTCTCACCGGGCAGGCGCTCCATCGTCTCTTGGTGGAACGTCACATGACGGCGCACGCGGGTGAAGACGACGCCGAGGCATTTTATTTTAAACTCCAACTCCGACTTCAGGTAATCCAAGCGGTCGAGCAGCAGGCCGAGGCCGACGGATGAAAGAAAGTCGGGCTGCATCGGCACGAGGAAGTAGTCGCTCGCGTAGAGGGCGTTCTGCGTGGCGGTCTGGAGATTTGGCGGGCAGTCGCAGAGGATGATGTCGTAGTCGTCGGCGACTTTTTCCAACTTGCGGGCGAGGATGCGCTCACGACCGGGGCGGGCGGCGAGATCGAGGTCGAGGAACGTGAGTTTCAGGTGGCTGGGGATAAGGTCGAGGCCGGGAATTTCGGGGACGACGTCGTGGATGATGCAGTCTTTGAATTTGTGCAGGTCGTCGGATTTGGAGCGTTTGCCGTCGCCGGCGACTTCGAAAATGTCGGCCATCGTGCCGTGCTCGGCGGCCCAAGCGGACCAGGCTTTTTCGGGCATGAGGGAGAGCGAGGCGTTGGTCTGCGGATCGAGATCCACGAGGAGAACCTTCTTGCCGTGATCGCGGGCGAGGTAGGCGGCGAGGTTGACGGCGACGGTCGTCTTGCCGACCCCGCCTTTCATGTTGAGGAGAGAGATGACGGTGGCGGGCATTTTTTTTGGGGGAGTTGAAAGTTGCGAGGTGAAGGTTGAAAGCTACCGATCGGGCGCTGCGCAGTGGCAGCACAAAGCCTGCCCGCGTGGTGCGGTGGGGCAAATCGCGGGCGTGAATTTTATGCTACTTCGCAGGCGGCGCGAAGGTGGGAGTCGCGACGTGGCGGGCTTTGCCGAGATCGAGCGTGAAGGTCGTGGGCTGGCCGGCGGGCGGGAGGGCGGCGCGCCAGGCGGGGCCGCGCAAGGTGAGGTTGAATTCCAAGAGACCGGTGCGAATCACGCCGGTGTCGCCGGCGTTTTCGATGACGAGCGTGCCCTCGGGCGTTTCGGCGAGGCCGTGGGCGTCGGGGCGGAAGACGGCGGATTTTTCACCGAGGGTGACGCGGATGGGTTGGTTAAAGACGGCGAAGCCTTCGTAAACGGTGGCGACGCCGTTGAGCTGAAACGTATCGGCGGTGAGTTCGGCCCGGTCGAGGTGCACGGATTGGGCGGCCGAGGGCAGGCCGAGGAAGGCGTGGGCGGGCGTGCGGTCCGCGCCGACGGTGTCGCGCGCGTGGACGGTGAGGCGCGTGAACATGCCCTCCCGCATGTGGTCAGCGACGTGGCAGTGGAAGAGCCAGGTGCCGGGGTTGTCGGCGACGAGATCGGCGACTTTCATGGTGGCGGGGAGAAGTTCGACGACATCGGTGCGGCGACGGCCTTCTTCGAGGACGCGCAGGCCGTGCCAGTGGGCGGTGTGGAAATCACGCTCCGAGCCGAGAGAGAAAAGATACCAGCGGGTGCGCTCGCCCTCGTTCATTTCGAGGCCGGGGAGGTTGCCAAAGATGCGGCCGTTGATGGAGGCGCGGGCGCCTTGTTCGAGGGTTTGCTGCATTTCGGAAAACGTGAGCGGAGCGGGGGCGGCGCCGGGGAGGTTGGCGTATTCGGCGGCTTCGATGGCGGCATCGTCGAGGCCGCTCTCGTCGAAGATCATGAAGAGCGTGGCGAACTCGCGGTCGATGTCGCGGGGCGTGCCGTCGGGCCGTGCGCGCGCGGGATCGGTGACGATGATGGCACCGATGAGGCCGAGGTTGGTCTCGGCGTCGCCGGCGACGTGGCTGTGGTAGAGCCAGCCTTTCGAACTGGGCTCGTCGGGCGCGGGGCCGGAGGAGGCGTCGAGTTGCCAGACGTAGGTGAAGGTGGCGCCGGGCCCGACGGCGGCGCCGAGACCGGGCGCGGGGCGGTAGTAGGCGCCCTCGTTGTCCTTGTCGTATTTGACGCCGTGCGGGTGCATCGAGAGCGGCTGCGAGGTGCGGTTGAGAAACGTGACCGCGAGGTATTCGCCGACGACGCCGCGGAGGACGGGGCCGAGGATACCGAGGTGGGGCGGGGCGATGACGCGGGCGGTGAAAGTGGCGTCGGTGTAGTGGACGTAGCGGAGCTTGCCGTTTTTGCGCGCGGCGACGACGGGCGGGGGCAACGGTCCGCCGCAAATCTCGTCGCGGCCGGACGGCGCAAAATCCCAGAGTTCGGACTCGGCGGCGACGTAGTAGCGGCGGGTTTTCGTGGGATCGGGTGTTTGACCGTAGAGCTTGCCGCCGACGTCGCCCATCGCGGCGGTGACGGTGGGGCGGATCTCGGCGGCGGCGGCGGTGAGTTGCGCGCGGGCGGGTGGGGGGAGAGCGGCGGGGAACAGAGTGAGAAAAGGGAGTGCGAAAAAGAGGCGCGTGAAGACGGAGCAAGAGAACAGAGACGAGGTGAGTTTCATCGCGGTGAAGGGAGAAGATGACGGGCAGGCGGAAGGGTCACCACGAAATACACCAAATTCACGAAAGACGGAGGGTAGGGCGCGCTATCCCTAACGCGCCGGTTGAGCTGGGGCGAGAATGTGAAGTGGGCCTAGGGAGTGTCTTCAAACCTGTCATTGCGAGAAGCCGCGCTCTCCGCGGCGACCGAGCAATCCAACTGGATCGCCACGGCGCGCTTCGCGCACCTCGCGATGACGATCGTTTGAAGACACTCCCGAAAGCGGCGGGTTAGGGATAACCCGCCCTACCTTCACTGCTTCTCGATGGTGAACCAGTCGCGCTTCTCGCCCTTTTCGTTGAGGAAGGTGAGGTCGAGTTTCAGGCCGTCGATGTCGAGGATGGTGGAGCCGGCTTCGTTAAGGGAGATCCACATGGCGCGCTGGTTGAGCGGGACGGGCTTCTTGGCGGCCTGGCCGGCGCTGCCGGTGACGACGCTCACTTCGCCGGCGTGGGCGGCGCGGCCGCGGGGTTTGCGATAGACGCCGGTGCCGTCGGCGCGGCCGTCGCCGGGTTGTTTCACATGAGCGGTGGCGTCGAAGGTGTCGTTTTAGCCGTAGTGACCGTCGATGAGAAAGGAGCGTTCATAGACGTGCGAGTGGCCGGTGAGGATGAAATCGACGCCGCCGGCTTCGACGACGGGGAGGAAAACTTGGCGCATCTCGATGAGCTGGCGTTCGCGGTCGGAATCGTGGGTGCCTTTCGTGTAGGTGGGTTGATGGAAAAAGGTGACGATCCACTCGCGGGTGGTGGCGGCGAGGTCGGCCTTGAGCCACTGCATCATGGCGCCGTCGGCGGTGCGCTCGGTATGGTGGGAATCGAGGCAGATGAAGTGGATGTTGGCGTAGTCGAAAGCGTAGTAGGCCTCGGTGCCGGAGGCGACGCCACCGGCCTGGCCGCGCGTGGGGAGGGTGAAGAAGTCGTAGTAGGGGCCGGACTGAGTATCGGAATTAGCACTATGGCCGTCGTGGTTGCCGAGGGCGGGCCGGAGAGGGCGAGTGCGGAGCGTCTCGGGATAGATTTCGAATACGGCTTTTTGGTAATCGTAGTCGGTGCCGTCGGGATAGGCGTTGTCGCCGAGCATGAGCCAGAGATCCGCGGGAAGGTCGGCGGCGAATTTGTTGTAGGCGTCGCGGACGGCGAGCTGGGCGGCGTTCTTGGTGCCGGGGTCACCGAGGACCCAAACGCGCGTGGGCTTGGCGGGGCCGACGGGCGGGGGCGCGGTGAAGGAGTAAACGGGGGCTTTGAGGGGTTTCTCGTCGCCATCGGCGTTGGGTTTTTCCGGGGCGCCGCCGACGGCGTAGAAATATTTGGCGCCGGGCTGGAGGCCGTTGAGTTGGACGACGTGCTCGGTGGTGACGCGCTCAGCTTTGGTGGTGAGAGTGAGCTGATCTTTGGCGAGGCGGTGGCGAACATAGGAGGTGTCGGCGTTGTCGGTGCGCCAGCGGATGACAAGGCTGGTGGGCGTGGCGCTCTGGAGATAGGGGCCGCGGACGACGGACGTGGCGGCGTGAAGGGCGACGGGGAGGGGCGCGAGGGCGGCGAGGAGGAGGGCGGAAAAGCGGGCGAGAGTCATGCGGCGAGAGGGCAAACCGACTCGCCGAGGAAACGCACGTGGGGTGGGGTAACGTTTGCGTGACGGTGCGCGGGTGTTTTACGCGGCGCTCATTAAGCTTTGGGAAGGGGCAACGTTTGCAATCGGTCCCGCCCGTTGAGTGCAAAGTGCAAAGCTTGACCCCGTCTCAGGCCTGAAATTTGTCTAGGGTGCGATCCGGTGATAGGTGACACTTTGTCCGGGGTGATGGGTGACACTTTTTGTGGTGGTTGAAAGGTGAGGAGGGCGAGGTTTTTTCGAGGTTTTTTGAACTTGGCGGGATAAAAATTAAGGGAGGGGCG
>JACMRG010000195.1 GCA_014376585.1 Opitutaceae bacterium
AGCGGTGGTTGCCGCGAATCCGTCGTCATCACGACCCACGTCGTGCGCGCGGCGAGCCCCGCCGTGGCGCCGATTTCCTTCTCGGCCGCCGCGACCGCCGGCGCGCGAAATGCCTCCATCGCCGACGACGCATCGAGCACGATCACCACCGTCTGCGCCGACTCCGCCAGAATCCACCGCGGCTCCGCCAGCAACCACGCCGCCATCAACACCGCGAGGAGTTGCAGCCAAAGTTGCCGCGACGTGCGCAACCGCTCCAGCGTGCGTCCGCGCGTGCTGTCCGGCGCGAGTTGTTCGATGAGAAACCACGTGCTCGTGACCACCGCGCGCGAGCGCTGCTGCAAAAAATGAATCGCCAGAATCGCCGGCACGCCGAGCAACGCCCAAAGCGCCGCGGGATTGGCGAACAACGGTAACATGACGATGCTCAAGCCAGCGCCTCCACCGCACCCGCGCTCAACGCCTCGCCGCCCAGCACCAGCGCAAGTTCGCCCTCGCTCGGCACCCGCGCGAAGAGCACCCCGCGCCGCCGGCACGCCTCGCGCCACAGCGCGAAATGCCGCGCGTAAGCCTCGCGGTAGCGCGACGCGAGGTCATCGTCCGCGCGTTGGCGGCGCACAACGCCCGTCTCGCAATCCGTCAGCTCCGCGTTGCCCCGCCACGCTAGCTCCGCCTCTTCCGCCAGCGTGGGCGCCAGCACGATGCCCACGCCGGCACCCGCGCCCATCAGGGAAACCAACGCCGCGGGGTCGCCAGGAAACAGCAGATCCGAAATCAACACCTTCAACGCGCCGGGACGCCATGGCAGCGCAGTCGGCGCCGACGGACCCTCCGCCGTGGCCGCTGGCAATCGCTCGCGCCAGCGCCCGGCCCGGACTTCTTCCGCCGCCACCGCCGAAATCCGCCGCCCCGCCACCGCGTGCAGCCGCAGCGGCGCCCCGGTGCGCTCCGCACTCGCCACGCAAAATGCCAGCACATCATCCGTGCGCCGCGCTTTGGCCGGCGTGAACGTCATCGAAGCGGAGACGTCCACCGTAATGTCCACGAGCGGTGCCACCTCGGCACGGTAAAGTTTCATCGTAAGCGCACCCGTGCGCGCAAACGCCTGCCAATGGATATGCCGCGGATCGTCGCCCGGCGCGTAGTTACGATGATCTTGGAAATCGATCGAGCTGCCCGCGCCCGCGCCCAGCCAGCTGCCCGCCGGCCCGCGCCACGATTGCCGCGAAAAAGGCAGCCGCCAGCGCGCCGCCGCCATCAGCGCGCCATGCCGGGCCTGGGCCGTGGGACTCGCCGGCGCATTCATCCTGCGGTCACCGCCGTCGCCTCCCGCCGCTCACGCAGCTCAAGTCCCGTGAGGTGTTGCCAATAAAACCGCGCCTGCCACCACGCGGCGCCGATCACCACCAAGCCGACCACGCCCTGCGCCACGACCTGACCGGCGCTGACGGCGTCGGGTTCGACCAGCGCAAAGATCGCCGACGAAACCGGCAGCACCGCCACCACGGTCTTGAGGGTCGCGATCTTGGACGACATCGAAACCAGCGCATAGGCCAGCGGCGCGAGCGCACCGGCCGTCACAAATGTCGCCATGTAAACTCCGGCGCCCGCCCGCGCCTTTTGCGGCGCGATCGCCATGACCACGCAGGGGAATATCAGCCCCGTGAGCATCAGCATCGCCAGCCACGAAGCCCGCGCCAGATCGATGCCCGGCCCCCCGGGGATGCGCAGCAGCGCCGAACCCAGCAGCCAAAGCAGGGCCCCGGACAAAGTGTAGAGTAGCGCACTCGGCCAACCCGGCAGTGTCATGCGCAGGAACACCCGCAACCCCGCGGCCCGGCGCCGCGCGGAGCGAAAATGCACGGACATCGGCAGGTCGTAACTCGCGAGCTGCGTCATGCAGACGAGCAGCAGGAAAAAGCCCGCGAACATCAGTTGCGCGGTCATTGCCACGCTCGGACCGGACAGGATCGCACCCACCGGCACGGGCAGCAACGCGGCCAGCGGCAGCGCCCGCGCGAGCAGCGTGTGATTCTCCGCCGGCGGCGCGATGTTGCGCACCGCCGCCACGAGGAAAAACGCGATCAGGAGCGCACCGTCGAACCACACCAGACTTTGCGCTCCCGGCGCCCAACGGATGCCGGCGAAACCCAAGCCGCCCGACGTAAACGCCGTGATCGCCCCGCGAGCTCCACCAAAAATAAACACGCCGACCACCACGCCCAGAATGCGGATCACTTTGCCCAGGCCCGCACCCCACAGCCCCGCCGCCGTGAGCAGCCCCGCGCCGCCGAGGAGCGCCGCGCACTGTCGCGCATCGCCCACCAAATCGACCGAGCCTGCGAAGTAGCGCACGATGCCGTAGGGCAGGATCGACACCAGCAGCAAGACCGCCTGCACCATCAGCGACACCCACTTCCCGGTCACGATGCGCCACGCGTTGAGGCGCGTCAGCAGCAGTAAATCGACGGTGCGCGTCGTCACCTCGAGTTGCAGACTGCCCAGCGCGCGGCCCGGGGTAAAGAGGAGCAGTTGCACCGTGATGAGCGTCCAGAAAAAGCCGTTGGCGGTGTTGAACGCCAAGGCGCGCGCCTGCGCGCTGCCGAGCATCGATTGCGCCGCGCCGACCATCATCACGATGGCCATGAGCACTTGAAATCCGATGAACGCGCCGACGAAGCCGCGCGCGCGCAGCCCCTGGCGCAGCTCCTTCACCAGCATGGCGGGCAGCCAGGCGGGGAAATCCCCGCGCGCGATGGTAGGCGCAAAAGTCGACGGGGAGGGGTTGGTAGTCGTCATTTTTTTAAACCACGGATGCACACGGATAGACACGGATTAAAGCAGCACCCGATCCCGAATGATTTTAAGGTGCTTAAAATTGATACTCAAACCGACTGTCAGTCGCGTGATCCTGAGGCAATTGACCATCCGGCCGGGCTCGCTCGCTCCGATTTTTTCGCTGGTTTTGGGGTCTACGATCACCGCGCCCCCGACCCTAAGTTTGGGGACAAAATCTCCGACATCGCAGCCTTGGTAGAAAACAGCGAAACGCGGCTGCTGCTGCACATCCACACCTCGACCGCACAACTCGATAAGCGGCGCATTTCCGGATATCTCTTCAAGCAAACCATGGCCGAGATTGTTCGCGACCTCCATGGCCGCGCCGATAATTTCGCGAGTCAGCGCGGCATGCTCCCCGTCAAATCCGTGTCCATCCGTGTTCATCCGTGGTTCTCTTCCTCCAGCTACTTCTACAACACCGGCGGCTCCCGGAGCATCTCGACAAACGCTTCTTCGAGGCGGCGTTCCTCGCGATGAAAGTCCACGACGGCGACGCCGTCCCGCACGAGGCGGCGCAGTTCGGTCGCAAGGCCTTCGGGGTCGCCGCCGGTAAATTCGGCGCGGGCGCCGTTGCGCAGCTCCTCGGTGACTTTCCAGCTTGGGCGCAGGGCCAGCCATTGCATCAACGGAGCGACTTCGCCGTGCACCACGATGTGCATGAGGCAGGTCGTCCCCTTGCCACCGCGCAGAATCGTGCTCGTGTCGCCGTGGTGCATCACCGCGCCGCGATCCATGAGGATGAGCGTGTCGCACATCTCACCGAGTTCGGAAAGAATGTGGGAGCTGATCAGGATCGTCTTGCCGCGCTCACGAAGCACGCGAACGAGATTTTTGAACTCAAGGCGCGCCTTCGGATCTAGACCCGCGGCCGGCTCATCGAGGATGAGAAAATCCGGATCGTTGAGCAACGTGCGCGCGAGGCAGAGGCGCTGCGTCTGGCCTTTGGAGAGCTTGTCCATGGGTCGATTCGCCAGCACGCGGACATCCGTGAAATCAGCCACCTCGTCGAGGCGGCGCGCGAGGTCCGCACCGCGCAGTCCATGCGCGCGGCCGAAGAAATCCAGGTAGTCGGCCACGGTCGTGTCGGGATACGGCGCGAAGTGGTCGGGCATCCAGCCGATGCGCGCGCGGACTTCGTTGGGATATTCGACAATGTTCACGCCGTTGAGCTTGATCGTGCCCGCATCGGGCAGGTCGAGCGTCGCGAGCATGCGCATCGCGGTGGTCTTGCCCGCACCGTTGGCGCCGATGAGACCGACGACCGCGCCGGCCGGAAGATCGAACGAGACCCCATTGACGGCACGCACGCCCTCGAAGCGGCGGACGAGATCCCGAACTGCGAGAAAAGGAACGGTGGTGCTCATCGGCCACCTCCCTTAGCCGGCGCGTTGGCGGGCAGCTCGGCGATACCGGTGTAAGCAATCCGGGTTTCGGTCCAGCGCATGCTCTTCAGCGTGGGCACCGGCGCGACGTCGGTGTCGCCGCCATAAGCCGCCCAACGACCGGCGACCAACGAAGTCGCCGCGGCATAAGCGGACGCGAGCGCCGCAGTGCCGGCAAGCGGAGCCCGATCTAGCGACACCGCGGTCTTTGCCGCCTCCAGCGTAACGCGCCGACCCGGTGCGATTTCTTTGCCCTGCCAAAATTTTCCGGCGGCGTCGCAGAGCATAAATTCACGCAACACCGTCGCGAGACTCGACTCGACGATGGGCGCACCGTCCGGCGCCGTGCCCGCGAGTTCGACCCGCCCGCGCGTGGGCGCGAGGCGACGCAACAGCTGCGATTGCACGGCGCGGCTGCGGAACCAGTCGCCGCCCGCCCGCCCCGCGTCGCGCGTGACGTTAGCTGCGGTGAACATTCCCGCGCGCGGCACTTCCAATTCAACCGCCAGCGGGGCCAGCAGCACATCATCATCGAGCGCGAAAACCCGTCGCGTGAGAAACCCTGTGCGTCCGGACTGTTCTTGAAAAACCGCCGCTTGATTTTGCCCCGGCAACAACACGACGAGCGCGGTGCGACTACCACCGCCACCGACGCCGTCCTGAAAGAAAATCGCGGCGCTCAACACCGCGCCCCCGAGCAGCGCGAGCGCGGGCGTCGTCCAGAAAAGACGATGCCTCCGCGATGCGGGCGCGAAAACAAAAAGATTCACCGGACCGATCACCGCGGCAAAGAGCACGAGGAAAATCGCGATCCAAGAACTGTCGCCGTCCTCGACCTTGATCGTTTCACCCAGGATCGTGTTTTTCAAAAATAGCGACTCGCGATCGGGCAACGCGACGGTCTCGCTATAGAGATTGAGCGCCGGGCTCAACGCGGGGCCGATGGCGCCGCCCACCGGCGCGCCCAATGTCACCACGCGACCGGCGCCCACTCTCTCGACGCGCTCCTCGCCGGGATTGGCCGACACGAGGAAGAGCTGGCCGCCGAGGCCGGCCCAACCGCGCAGCGCACCGCGACGAGCGGCATCGAGCGCGGCGTAGTCATCGGCGGCGAGGATCACGCCGGCGA